>CALAEK010000011.1 GCA_937890925.1 uncultured Riemerella sp. | reverse complement strand
CAGCGTGGAATAGGCACATCTACCCATGGCGACGGGGCTTTCGGCGGCAGCATATCGCTGGCCTCTGCTGCGCCAAATGAGCGGCCGTTTATTGAGTTGACATCGTCGTATGGCAGCTATAACACCTACCATGCAGGGGTTAATTTCTCAACAGGCCTGCTGTGGAACCACCTTGTTTTCGACGGTGCCTATCACGAAACAGCCACTGACGGTTTCGTCCATGGCACGTCGGGGCGGTCGGGTTCTTACTATGGCGGGCTGACATGGCTGGGTAACCGTGTACAGATAAGGTATAAGAATATCGGCAATTTCGAAAAAACCGGACAGGCCTGGAACGGTATTGTAGCAGGCAATAGCGACGCATCGCTCATGGATCAGGGCATTAGAAACTATAAAGATATGTGGAATCACGGGCTGGGCAGGTTCAATTCGCTTTACGAAGGCATCGTGTTCGACAAGGCTTCAAAGAAGTTTCCGCAGGACGCCAACGGCAACTTCCAGACCTTCCGCTATCGCATGGACGACGGTTCGCTGTGGAATCGCACCACCGATAACTTCTATCAGAACCACAATATCGCCTCTGTGCTGTGGCAACCATCGGCTCATTGGGCGCACAATGCGGCCATTCACTATACCTATGGCTACGGATATTACAGGGAATTCCGGCCTGATTACAAGTTCGCCAAGTTTGGAATGTATGCCACCGACGCCGCAGGCAATATGGTAAAACTGTCTGATTTCGTGCGTCGCAAAGGCCTGTCGCAGCACACTTACGGCCTGCTGTATAACACAAACTATGTTAACGGTCAGTGGGACGTGATGGCAGGCCTTAACCTTCAGCATTTCAAGGGCAGCCATTTTGGCTATATCGACTATATCTCCAGGCGCACAGGCTACACCCATATAGACAAGCCCTACGATGAAAACCGCTATTATGACTCGGACGCAAGCAAGCACGACTATTCGCTTTTTGCCAAGGCCGATTACCACATTACGGAGCAATGGGACGTCTTCGGCGATGTGCAGTACAGGCTCGTACGCTATAAAACCAGCGGCATTAACGACCGGTTTACGAAGATTTCTGCCGCGCCCTACTTCAAAAATCAGGCATTAGACATCAACCGCACGTTCTCATTCCTGAACCCCAAGGCCGGAATCAGCTTCCATCAAGGCGGTCATAAGGCCTACTTTTCAGTGGCATGTGCCAACCGTGAGCCTGAAAGAAACAACTTTACAGACAATGGTTCTTATCCCGCACCGACGGCAGAGCGACTTTTCGACTATGAAATGGGCTACGCTTACGCCGCACAAAACTGGCACGTTAGCCTGAATCTGTACTACATGGACTACCATAACCAGTTTGTTCAAACGGGTAAAAAGAGCGACATTGGCGAGTATTTGACCACCAATATTCCCCTCAGCCACCGGCTTGGAGCCGAGATTAGTGCCGACTATTCGCCGCTGAGCTGGCTCACGATAGCCGGTAACGCCGCACTTTCGCAGAACAAAATAGAAGACTTTACCGAATATGCTGAAGACTGGGGCGTCGCAAAGGGTTTCCGTACCATACATTACGACCGCTCAACACTGGCCTTTTCGCCCGCCGTTATCGCCAACGGCTTCATCACCGCACGATGGAAAGGCCTCACGGCTACATGGCATACCAACTTCGTCAGCCGCCAGTTCCTCGACAATACACAAAACGATGACCGCTCGCTGCCGTGCTTTTCGCAGAGCAATTTCAGCGCAAATTACGCGTTTAACAACATAAAATGCTGCGGTTTGAAAGCGTTAAGCCTCGGGCTTAACCTCAACAACGTCTTCAATCGCCACTATGCAGCTTCGGGCTGGGTGTACTCAGCGTACCGCCATGCCACCGATTTGGACACCGATCCACGCTATTATCAGATAGGATTTGTGCCGATGGCGGGCTTCAATATGATGGGAAACATCACGCTAACATTCTAAAATGGCAGAACGAACATCCTAATATTGTAGAACGAACATTCTAATATTGTAGAACTCATATTCAACTAATCAAAGAAAATGAAGAAAAGTCGAAGTTGGTGTAAACTGACTGATAATGAGGCGGAAACGGGATGATTTGCATAAGATTGCCCTGTCTGTAAAGGGTAGTATTATGCAGATTTAGGCAAAAGTTCAGTTACCAAAGCGTTACCTGATTTCACCATAGGTAACGATGAAGTAATATTCGGTAACTGAATTATTTTCGCTCGTGTGGCTGTTGCTTCGGTCGGCAGTTTTCTGCATAAGTGAGGAACGCTTTGAAATTGGTAATTTTGCCATAAAACATCAAAGCGTATGAAAACAGAAAAGATGAAGGTGTTGCTCTACCTTAAAAAGAGCGGTCTTGACAAGTCGGGCAAGGCCCCGATTATGGGACGGATAACCATTGGTCGTTCCCTTGTCCAGTTCAGTTGCAAGCTCTCCTGTAATCCCGACCTGTGGAATCCCCGTGAGAGCAGGATGGACGGAAAAAGCCGTGAGGCGGTGGAGGTAAACGGCAGGTTGGAGAACCTGCTGCTGTCCGTCCAGTCGACTTATCAATCCTTGCTCTCCAAAGGTTGCCCGTTTGACGCAACCGACGTGAAGGAACTGTTTCAAGGTAGCGTTCATGCACGGTGCTTGCTCATCGAAAGGCTGGACATGCTCATCAAGGAGAAGGAAAGCCATGTAGGTATCGACATCAAGGAGAAATCCATTTCGGGGTATCATTTGACCCGTAACCATTTGCAGGAGTTTATCCAAAGAAAATACAAGGTCTCGGACTTGGCTTTCTCGCAACTGACAGAGAACTTCATCTATGACTTCCAGCAATTCCTCCTTGGCGAACTTGGTTTTCAGGAAAGCACGTTTTATGGGATGGCCATAAACTTGAAGACGGTATGTAGGCTGGCATACCGTGAGGGATTGGCAGACACACTTCTCTTTGACAAGGCAAAGATATCGAAGGGTAACAAGAAACTGCCCAAGGCACTTGACAGAGAGGCATTGGACAAGCTGAAAGCTCTCCGCTTTGAGGATTTGGAGGAGGAAATGGAAATGGCAAGGGATATATTCCTCTTTGCCTGTTATGTTGGTGCAGCCTATTGCGACTTGATGGAACTGAACAAATCCCATCTTGTCCGTGACGATGAAGGCAAAATGTGGCTGAAGTTCAACCGCCACAAGACGGGCGTACCCTGCCGTATCAAGCTGTTGCCCGAAGCCATTAGGCTGATAGAGAGGTTTCACAGCGATGAAAGGGAAACACTGCTTCCTTTCATCGGGTATAAGACCTATCAGACCTGCTTGAAAGCCCTGCGGCTTCGTGCTGGTATCTCGTTTCCCTTTACCACGCACATGGCTCGACATACTTTTGCAACAATGATGCTTACCAAAGGTGTTCCTGTTGAGTCTGTTTCAAAGATGTTAGGGCATTCGAGTATTACCACTACACAACTTTATGCTCGCATAACAAACAAGAAAATAGAGAATGATATGCTTATGGTGTCAAAAAAATTAGATAAATTCAATTTTGTAAATTCGCCAGTAGCTAAAGTAACTAAACAGTATTGCACGAAAAAGAATAGTACAATCTAATCAATAAAAATATGACAACAACAAACAATGTTCAAGAGCAAAAAGATACAATCATTGTAAAAACAAAGCCTTATAATGGTGGAAATTTTCTTTCCTCTACTCTAACAAAAATAAGATTCTACACCTCTGTTACAATACTGACTGTAGCATTTAGTCAATTGGCTTTTGCTCAAAACTATCAAGCGTCCACAGCAGATAAACCACTAAAAATTGTTAATCTAACAGAGTTAGAAGAAGAAGCTTCAAAAAGTATGGAAAAAGGTGCTTTCGGTTATGTACGAGGTGGTGCAGAAAATGAACAATCATTACGAGAAAATACCGACAACTTTGAGAAAAAATACATCGAACCGCGTATCTTAACTGGGCTAAATGCAAAAGATATAGACATGACTACCAGCTTATTTGGTATTCCACTTTCTATACCTGTTATTCAGGCTCCGATGGCAGCACATGGACTTGCACATGTTGATGGTGAATTAGCTACAGCTCGTGGTATGATTCAGGCTGGTTCTATTCCTTCACTTAGTACCTATGGTAATAAAACCATTGAAGAGGTGGCACAAGCAACGGGAGCAGGCAACCCTTTTTTCTTCCAACTTTATATGAGTAAGAATGATGCGTTCAACCACTTTACCATTGACCGTGCAAAGAAAAGTGGTGCTAAAGCCATCATTTTAACAGTGGATGCTCCAGTTGGCGGTTACCGTGAAGATGATGTTCGTAATAATTTCAAATTCCCACTTGGTTTTGCTAATCTTGAAGCCTTTTTGGCAACACAAAATGATGGAACTAAATCAGGTGAAGGGTCAGGAATCTCTGAAATTTTCGCTCAAGCTAAACAGAATTTCACGCCAGAGGACATTACTTATGTTAAGAAATTATCTGGTTTACCAGTGATTGTAAAAGGCGTACAATCGCCAAAAGATGTGGATATTGCAATTAAGGCAGGTGCTGATGCTATTTGGGTTTCTAACCATGGTGGTCGCCAGCTTGGTAGTGCACCTGCTACGATTGATATTTTACCTGCTATTGCCAAAAAAGTAAATAAGCGTGTTCCTATCATTTTTGATGGTGGTGTAAGACGCGGCTCACATGTTTTCAAGGCATTGGCTAGCGGTGCTGACATTGTAGCAGTGGGACGACCTATTTTCTATGGGCTGCATTTGGGTGGCGCACAAGGTGTTAATTCGGTAATGGATTTATTTAAAAAAGAATTAAGTATCAATATGATGCTGGCTGGTACACGCAACATAAAAGCTGTCCAAAAAAGCAAACTTCTAACAGAAGCTGATTTTAAATAATCAATATCACTACAAAAATTAAAAAAATGATAAACTTTACAAATAATATATGGTGGCAAGTTGGCAGTCTCAGAAACGAGGGTGTTCAGCTCGACTTTTTATATTTGTAAAGAAAGAAGATTTTATTTTTATCAAAATATACAAAAGCCGTTAGGAGAACTTCCTAACGGCTTTTTGTTTTTTATAATCGAATAATAATTTTAAATAATAAAAATATGACAACAACAAACAATGCCCAAGGGCAAAAAGAAGTAATCAATGTAGAACCAATCGCAGAAATGCTTTCTTACAATGGTAATTATGGCGAGTATGGCGGAGCTTTCGTGCCTCCTGTTTTAGCGGGACAATTAGAGAAACTGAGCAATTTCTTTGATGAAATTACCAAAACTGATGATTTTAAAAATGAATTTATTCAAATTTTAAAAGATTTCGTAGGAAGACCGTCCTCTCTTTATTTCGCAAAAAATCTCAGCGATTATGTAGGTTCTAAAATTTACCTCAAAAGAGAAGACCTAAATCACACGGGTTCTCATAAAATAAATAATGCCATTGGACAGATTCTTTTAGCACAGAAAATGGGCGCGAAAGAAGTAATCGCAGAAACAGGAGCTGGACAGCATGGCGTGGCTACAGCTACGGCTTGTGCTTTATTAAACATTCCTTGCAAAATCTTTATGGGAGCAATAGACATTGAAAGACAACTCCTGAATGTAAAAAGAATGAAACTTTTAGGAGCAGAAGTTGTTTCATGTGATTCGGGTACAAAAACCTTGAAAGATGCAGTGGATAGTGCTTTGGGATATTATATAGAAAATCCAGAGTCTTACTATCTGCTTGGTTCTCATGTAGGGCCGCACCCTTACCCTAAAATCGTGGGATATTTCCAAAGTGTAATCGGAAATGAAGCAAGACAACAGATTTTACAAAAAGAAAATCGCCTTCCAGACAGCATTGTTGCTTGTGTAGGTGGTGGTTCTAATGCCATCGGACTGTTTTCAGGGTTTTTAAATGATGAATCTGTAAAAATATACGGCGCCGAGGGCGGTGGAGAAGACAAAATTTCCCATACTGCGGCTACGCTTAACTATGGTAAGCCGATGGTTTTCCAAGGAACTTTTTCTTACTGCTTGGCTGATGAAAACAATGAACCTATCGCATCAGAGTCCATCGCGGCGGGATTGGATTACCCAGGGATAAGCCCTCAGCACGCTTTCCTGAAAGACACCAAAAGAGCTGAATATTTCTCAGTAACGGACAAGGAAGCCATAGAAGCTTTTCAGCTTTTGTCTCGCTTGGAAGGAATTATTCCTGCGATAGAGTCTTCCCACGCGGTGGCTCTCACTATGAAATTATTTAAAAATAAAAATCAACTGGTGCTTGTAAATCTCTCTG
The DNA here is from genome assembly GCA_937890925.1 of uncultured Riemerella sp. Taxonomy (GTDB): domain Bacteria; phylum Bacteroidota; class Bacteroidia; order Flavobacteriales; family Weeksellaceae; genus JABCPE02. The sequence continues at coordinate 70,976 of CALAEK010000011.1, read as the reverse complement.
GAAGAGGCGACAAGGATGTAGAAAGAGAGCTATAACCAATTGGACAAAAAAGTAACTTAATTAAGTTACTTTTTTTGTTATCATGATAAAAAAACTAAATTTGTCCAAAATCTAAAAAGATGATAAGAAAAATTTTGTTGATAAATCTCGGTTTTTCGGTGTTTGCATCAGCACAGAAAATAGAAAACGCAGAAAATTTGGCGTCTTTCTATGATAAACTCAATAAAAATGAATCCGTTACGAATATCCTTTTCATCGGAGATTCTCACATTCAGTCAGGACATATTTCAGAATATTTAAGAAAAAAACTCCAAAATAAATACGGCAATGCAGGGCGGGGAACGGTTTTCCCGTATCCTTTGGCAAACTCAAACGGAGCGATTGATTTCACGGCTTATTCTAATCAGGCTTGGCAGACTTTCCGTCTGGTCTATGAGCAGGATGTTTATCCACAAATGGGAGCTTTGGGCTTCGTGATGGGAAACAACGGAAATTCTTTCATTGAAATCAATTTCAGTGACCCAAAAGACAGCTTTGATGAAGTGAAAATCTTTAATGACAATGCTCTGACAGGCGAAAATTTTACTATTTTCAAAACTTCTCAAAGTCTGAAAAACTTTATAAAACCGAAGAAAACGATTTTGAATTATCAAGTTCAAAATGGCGATACTTTCCCTGAAATCGCGGCTAAATTTAATGTAATTACTACCCGACTGGTTCAGCTAAATGGCAACAATGTCCGAAATGCAAAGGCAGGACAAACCATAAAAGTAGAAAATGTAGAAATTCTCTACGACAAGCAGTTTGAGGAAAACCTCACTCCCATAGGCAAAGGACAATTCGCGGAAAACAGCACTAGTTTTAAGTTTAAAAATCCTACTCAGGAATTCATCATCAATATGAATGGAAAAAAAGGAAACATTCTGCATGGTTTTCAGTTCCTGAAATCCACGGCTAAAAACGGCGTAGTTTTCAACACGGTAGGTGTAAATGGTGCTACTTATGCCGATTTCTTGACATATTCTCTGCAAACTAAACAATTAAAATCTCTAAATATCGATGTCCTGATTGTCGCGCTGGGAACCAACGAATCCCTGAGCAACATCACAAAGCAGGAATTCAAAGACAATGCTAAAAAGCTTATCAACACTTGGAGAGCTGAAAATCCCAGCTTCCCTATTCTTCTGATTTCTCCAACGGATAACAAAATAAAATCCGCAGAAGTGAAAGAAATTGCTGCTTGGATAAAAGAAGTTGCTGCTGAAAACAAAACTTCATTCCTTGATCTGCATACCAAAATGGGTGGAATAGGATATTTCCAAAAGGCTCTACAGCGAAAAGAAGCCAATGCTGACGGTGTTCATTTCCTAAAACCTGGCTATGAAAAACAAGCCGAAATAATCTGGAATGAGCTGATAAAATAAGTTATTTTTCTATCTTTGTAGCGAACTAAAATTTTTAAAAATGGCAAAAATATCATTAGGAGGGAATCCCATCAATACAATGGGTGAGCTTCCAAAAGTAGGCGAAAGCGCAAAAAACTTTACACTCGTAGCTGCCGATTTATCTGAAAAATCTTTATCTGATTTTAGTGGTAAAAGAGTGGTTCTCAACATCTTTCCAAGTATCGATACAGGAGTGTGTGCTGCTTCGGTAAGAAAATTCAACCAAGAGGCTTCATCTCTAAATAACACAGTGGTAATCAACATTTCAAAAGATTTACCTTTTGCGCTCAATAGATTCTGTGCTGCGGAAGGTTTAGAAAATGTTATCAACCTATCTGATTTCAGAGGAAGTTTTTCTGATGATTACCAATTATTAATAACTGATGGACCTCTGAAAGGACTATGCAGCCGAGCTGTAATCATCGTAGATGAAAACGGAAAAATCATTTACACAGAGCAAGTTCCAGAAATCAAGCAAGAGCCAGATTACGAAAGTGCAATCGCAGTTCTAAAATAAAAAAACATCTAAAAAAATCCCTAATTCAGATTTGAATTAGGGATTTTTCTTTTTTTAGAAATCAATGATTGGAGCCAAGATTTTTTCCATCTTCTGTTTTACCTGCCCCACACTTCCACTGTAATTATTTATCAAAAGGGAAAAAGTCAAAAGTTTTCCGCTTTTAGTTTTGATATATCCTGCCAATGTTTTTACCCTGTTGAGAGTTCCTGTTTTAGCAAAAACTTGCCCAAAGGAATCCGAATTTCTAAACATTGATTTTAAAGTTCCTGTCTGTCCACCAATAGGTAAAGATTTGAAATAAGAATCAAAATGCTTATCATCCATCAAAGAGGATAAAAACTTAACCTGAGAAATAGGCGTCACTACATTAGAACGAGAAAGCCCGCTTCCATCAGCATAGTTAAACCCTTGAAAATCAAACATTTTCTTGGAAAGATGTTTATTCATCATCGTTCTTCCTGTATCCAGAGAGAAGTCTCCATATTTATAGAAACCTGTAGTCTTCAGCAATGCTTCTGACATGTGGTTGTTACTAGTTTGGTTGATAAAATAGACCATATCTTCCAGTTTTGGAGACTGATATGCCATTATCTTTTTCCTTTCTTCAGAAAGATTTTGCTCTGGCTCAGACTGGTTGATCACTTTCCCTTCTGTAATGATTCCATTTTTAGCAAGACTTGCTTTCAAATTGTTACCCAAATACGCTGGTGTATCTGGTAATTTTGTTGAAAGAGCAATTCCTCCAAAATTCTCTGTATAAACCATTTCTTGGGTAAAAGGCGATAGGTAGACAAATTTTTGATCCTCAGGATTTTTTCTTCCCAAAAGTCTCTCTTGTCTTGGGTCTGTATCATTGGTACTTCCCATCGGTACAAAATAACCTCTACTTCCTTTCCAAACGATATTTGCTGGGAGAACTACTGTTTTATTACTTTTAAAAACGGCTGTTTTTAGAACAATATCTCCTTTTACTCGCTTTATCCCTAAATCTTTTACAGACCTTACGAAATCACTCACCAAAGCCCCATAAGTGGAAGCTCCTGCCCTACCCGTTCCTAATGAAGGGTCTCCACTTCCTACTATGTATAGGTTTCCGTTTAGAATTCCCTGCTCATCAATAGAACCAGAATGCTCCAACTGCGTAACCCATTGATAATCTTTACCAAACAAAGTCATCGCTGCCTCTGTGGTCAATAACTTCGTAGTGGAAGCAGGAATCAATGAGGCGTTTTCGTTATATGAATTGATGATTTTTTTCTTTTTTGGGTCATAAACCACGAATCCCCACTGCGCATTTCGCATCACTGGGTCATTAAACATAGAGGCTATATTGCTGTTCAACTGTTCCTCTGGTGTCAAAGGAGTTGGAGGTGGAGTTTCTATCACAATACTCTCTCCTGATACAGGTGGTAAAAGTGGATTATTCTGCGCACAAACTCCCAATGGAAGCAGCATCGTAGAAACTGTCGTTATTTTTACAAACTTTTTCATTGCATTCATTTTTTTGATGTTTAATTGACTATTGCCAATATTAAAAACAAGTAAAGTTAATAATTATTGTTCAAATTAAAGAATATTTCATTATAAATTTTGTTAATTTCTCTTAAAAATCAACATAGGTTTTTAGCTTAATGCTCTTGTAAGCGGCTATTTCATCGAATTCTTTTAATGATATAGCTACTAATTTTTTGTAGTTGTTATATTTTTTGGAACGAGGCAATTTTAGCAAAATCTGAAACTGATACAGATTATTTATCTTACCAATAGAAGCAGCTTCTGGCCCTAAAACACATTCTCCTGGGAGATATTTCCGTAGAATATAGCCAAGGAATTTAGCGGCTCTTTGTAGTTTATCTTCTCGCCTGTGTTTCAGTTCTATAAAGATAAGTTTCGTAAATGGCGGATAATGAAATTTCTTCCTTTCTCCCAAAAAATGTTCATAAATTTTCTCAGAATTATTTTCTTTAATCAGCTGAAAAATAGGTTTTTGCGGCTCATAAGTCTGTATCAGAGCTTTTCCATTTCCTGAAGTCCGCCCTGCTCTTCCTGCCACTTGGGTAATGAGCTGGTAGGCTCTTTCCTCTATCCTAAAATCCTGAATATGAAGTAGTGAGTCTGCCCTCGGAATGGCAATCAGCTCAATATTAGGAAAATCTAAACCTTTGGAAACCATCTGTGTACCGATGATGATGTCCGTTTCGCCATTTTCTATTTTTTCGTAAAGTTTTTCGTAGGCAAATTTCTTCCGCATGGAATCTACATCCATTCGATCTATCCTGCTATTGGGAAAAATCTTATTTAGCTCCTCCTCTATCTGCTCGATTCCTATTCCGCGAATACTGATATTTTCCGAATGACATTTAGGGCAAAATTTAGGCTTAGAAGCCCTTTGACCGCAGTAGTGGCATTTTAGCTGGTCTTCGGTTTTGTGATAAGTCATCACCACATCGCAGTTTCCGCAGTAGGTAACATGCCCGCAGCTCTTGCATTCCGACACATTGGCATAGCCTCGCCTATTGTGTAGGACTATGATTTGTTTCTGATTATCAAGCTGATGCCTGATTTCCCTTATCATTCTTTGGGAGAAATTTCCTACCACACTTTTCATGTCCATGGCTGATTTGAAATCTATCAATTCATAAATAGGAAGCGCCGTGCCGCCAAATCTTTCTCCGAGATAAATATAACGCAGTTTGTCTTTTTGAGCATTGTAATATGTTTCTAATGAAGGAGTTGCAGAACCCAAAATCACATTCGACTGATAAAATTTAGCCAAAACCAAAGCTGCATCTTTCGCATTGAAAAAGAAAAAAGCATCTTTCTGTTTGTAGGCGCTGTCGTGCTCCTCATCTACGATGATTAAGCCCAAATTCTGAAAAGGAAGGAAAAGCGAATTTCTGGTTCCTATCAGGATTTTGATTTCGTTGTTTTTTATTTTTCGCCAAACTTCTACTTTCTCAAAATCACTCAGTTTGCTGTTATAAAAGCCTAAATTTTTTCCATATTTTTTTTCTAATCGCTGGGTAATCTGCTGATTGAGAGCAATTTCTGGAACGAGGAAAAGAACATTTTTCCCACTTCTGATGCAGTCTTCTATTTTTTCCAAATAAACATGCGTTTTTCCAGAAGAGGTAACGCCGTGGAGAAGCACATTTTTGCCCTCCGAAAAGGCTTGGTCTATCTGATTTTTGGCTTCCTGCTGGTGTGGAGTGAGTTTTTCTATTTCCTCCAATTCTCCGCTGTATCGCTGGATTCTATCAACTTCTAAAAAATATTCTTCTACGATTTTTTTATCCAAAAGCGGCTTTAGATGAGATGAACCAAAATTTCCTTTTTCAAAAATATCAGATTTTTTAACTAGCTGATTTTCAGCTTTTTTTTGTTCAGATAAAATTAAAAGAAAAAGTTCCTTCTGCTTTTTAGCCCTATCCAATAGGGAAAGCGTGTTTGCGAGATTTTCTCCCTGCAAAACCTCATCGTTTATTTTTAGATAAGAAGCTTCTTTTATCTTGTATTTTTCGGTGATTTTTTCGTCAATGATGATGAGCCTTTGGTCTATGAGGGAATTGATGGTTTTGATGATTTCTTTTTTGGGAATAAAGGCTTCTATTTCCTGTAAATTCAGCACTTTTTTAACCTCCAAGGCTTGGATAAGATAGATTTCATTCGCTTCTAAATCTTCAAAATTCACCTGTTGGCTGGTATTGAGCTTTATGTAAGTTTCACTTTCTAATTTCAGTGAAGACGGAAAAGCGAAACGATAGATTTCTCCGATGTTACAGAGATAATATTCGGACATCCAGCTCCAAAAATCCAGCTGCTCCTGCGGAACGATAGGAACATTGTCCAAAACACTGATGATATCCTTTGTCTTAAAGGCTTCTGGAGCGTTCTGATGGATTTCGGAAACGATTCCTGTATAAATCTTTTTGCCGCCGAAAGGAACCAGCACCCTCTTGCCCACCTCCATAAAATCCACCAAATCATCGGGAACTTTGTAAGTGAAAGTCCCTGAAAGATTGAGCGGAAGTATGATTTGGGCGTAATACAAATTTGATTTTATTTGCAAAAATAATGAAATAAAAAGCAGTTAGAAAATATTTTCCAACTGCTCCAAAAAATTCTTGATTATTTAATCTTAAAATTTGTATCCAAATCCTAAGTTCAAGTAAATGTTATGCAACGCAAAACTGATAGATTTAAATTCGGATTTAAATATTCCATTGATTCCGTAGTTCAGCTCTGGGAATAGAATGAAATGCTTGTTCAGATGCCATTCTGCTCCTAACTGCCCTCCCCATTGGAATAATCTCAAATCATTAGAGAAGTTATAGTTTGCTTTTGTTCCGTTTTCAAAGACAACTTTTGTCCCAATCGGTGTATCTTGGCGAAGGTATCCATCAGAAACATAACCACTAAAGTTTTTATCAACTAAAATGCTGGCATACAGACCTCCATAAAGTTTCCATCTCGGAGAAACCTTGTAAACCACTGATACAGGCATCGTTACATAAGTATTTTTGATATCAGTTTCTACTGTTCCTGTAAAGTAGCCCTTTATTTTTTCATCATTTTGAATTACTTCTGTAAAGTAGCCTTTCACAACCGCTTCTGTTTTCATTCCCTTCCCTTCGGTACGGATTCCCACTCGGATACCCCATTTCTTGTTATCAGATACCCATTTAGTAGCATCCGCCTCTAATCCAAGAACCAAAGTAGGATTATAATGGTTGATTTTTCTAATTTCCCTTGGGATACCTAGCGGAGTGCTTCCTCCTATACTAAAATTAGCCTTTACCTGATATTCCATGTCCCTTGTGAAAAAATTCCCATTCTCATTTTCTTGGGCAAAGCTAAAAGAACTAATACCAAAAGCAGCCAAAACAGCTAAAAATATCTTTTTCATTAGATTATTTCTTGTTTAAATTATTTATTCTGTAATGATTTTAACCTCATCAATATCCAATGTACTTCCTACCGCACCATTGTATTTATCTCCTTCTATACTAGATGTAAATACTATAGTATACATGTATTCTTTGGCAGGGTCAAAGGATTTTCCATTCACAAACTCAAAAGGAATTTCAAATTTTGTCCACTCGCTTGCTTCTTTTCTGTCCCCATCTTTTAGTTTAGCAATACTTACTATTCTAGCATCAGCAAAATTATGGTCACCTGTTATGTAATTATTTGTATTTGATTTTTCAAATAAAATAGCATAGGCATTCCAAGTATCTTTTGTTAATGTGCTGCTTCTGTCCTTTTTAGTAAATGTAGCCCCTGCTTTATATTTAAAATATCCTGTGACTGCTTTAGGAGCTTTATTATAATTATATGGAATACCAAATCTCGTAGATTTTAAGGTATTAGCAATGTCAAGGCTGAAAGTTCCCAAGAAAAGATTTCCAGCCGCTATAGGCGCTCCAAACATAGACCCAAGCCAACCTGTGCTTCTTGTTATCATTCTTACTCCTTTGCCACTATATCCATCAGCAACTTGTAAAGTAGGATAAGTATCAGCTGTTCCACCTGAATTAGTTAAACTAAAACCATCATTACCACTACTCCAGTTATATAGTTTCTGCCCGTTAATAAGCTCATAGAATTTGTGATACTTATTAGTTACATCTTCTTCCATATTTTCAAAAGAATAACTAGTAATAAAGGCATTATCATCCGTTACGAAAGAAACGGTGTACTGTCTGCTCCATGCTCCATCTTGTGAAGTTACTGTATAAGTCTGCGGCTGCGTAAAGTCCAGCTCTGTCCCACTTGCGGGAGAAATCGTTGCCCCTTCTGAAAGATTGAATATCGGAGCGAAATTATTACTTCCAGAAAATGTTTTCATTCTGAAAGTAATGTTATTACCATCTACCACAGGTTCTGTCTGTAACAAACTTTCCGCATTAGCTATCGTTACACCTTCAATGTCTGCTTCCATATTGAGTGCTTCTTCGCGGATACAAGAGTTGAATAACAACCCCGCGGATACGACCACAGCAGGAATAAATCTACTTGTTTTCATTTTATTTATAATTTTTTTATTAAACATATAAGAGTTTCGCAAGCCTAGAACGGCTTTTGTTTTGCCCTTGTTAAAGAAATGAAGGTGCAAAATTAAAAAAATCATAAAAAAATCAAAAGAAATCATAAAAAAATCAGCACCAAAAGGACTGATTTTTTCTGTATTTATATTTTACATTATCCATAAAATAGAACTTAACATCTAATAAGAATTATGTTAATTTGTACGATATTCTTAATAAACATTATTTAAAATAAGAAAAGCGCAGTACCAATGTTGTATTTTCCTAAAAAATATTGTTGAAATTAGATTATAATTGTAATTTCGCGACATAATTATTAAAAATAAAGTATTATGATGGAATTATTACAGCCCTATATAAGTATCACTCTAAAACTAGTTACGGGCATGATAGGAATTTTGGCTTTTCTGCGAATCACAGGTAAAGCACAGATGGCACAGATAACTCCCCTTGACACCGTAAGTGCCTTTGTTATTGGTGCATTAGTCGGTGGTGTATTGTATAATCCAGACATGTCAATGTTGCATATTATATTTGCCTTGATTGTGTGGACTGGCTTCAATATGCTCGTTCGTTTTGCGATGCGTTCTGCATATATGAGACATCTTATTAAGGGAAAGAGTGATTTCCTTGTTAAAAAAGGAATTATAAACTTTGGAAACTTCAAAAGAAATAGCCTAGAGATGGAACAATTTCGTATGTTGTTAAGACAAAAGGGTATTTTCTCAATGTTTGATGTTGAGGATGTATTATTCGAAACGAATGGTGCAGTTACGGTTCTTCCTACAGGAAAAACGGCAGATTCTTTTTTAATTGTAAACAATGGAGAATTTGTAGAGAGTGGTCTTGCAGGAAGTGAGAAATCAAAGGAATGGGCTTTGTATCATATCAAACGAAATGGCTTTAACAGTCCATCGGAGCTTTTCTGTATGGAATGGACACCGAATAAGGGCATTTATTTTGTCTCTTTTAAAGGCAAGGTAAAGCGTGGAATAATAGAAGTTGAGGCTCACGAGATTGAACCTGATAATACTCAGGTATAAGCCTTTTAAAATAAATATAAGTCCGTGTTAAACGATTTTAACACGGACTTTTTTTCTTTACAATAGAAATTAATTACATATATCCCTTGTCAATTCAATATTTTGCATAGCTTTTTATTGTAAAATTATGTAGTGACTAATATAGATTATATTTGAATTTGTCTTAAAGGACTGATTTTTTAGGCAAATAAGTAACATTCACGAAAAACAAAAATCTGAGAATTTTGCGTTCTCAGATTTGTAAAATATGTTTTTAGTGTAAAAAATGTCTCATTCCAGTGAGCAGCATCGGGATGCCGTGCTGATTGGCAGCCTCTATGCTTTCTTCATCCTTGATGCTTCCACCTGGCTGGATGATGGCTTTTATGTCTTTTTCAGCACAGAAATCCACCACATCACGGAACGGGAAAAAGGCATCCGAAGCCAGAACCAGCTCTCCGCTGAATTTCTCTTTGGCTCTTTCCACTGCCTGTTGTGTTGCCCAGATTCTATTGACCTGTCCGCCACCGATTCCCAGCGCCTGCGTTCCGTTAGAAACTACTATCGCATTGGATTTCACATATTTCACCACTCGCTGTGCAAAGAGCAGGGCTTTTCTCTGTTCCTCTGTCGGCTGTTTTTCGGTTACTGCTTTTATTTCCTCCGAGAACTGATTATCGCAGTCCTGCACCAGCAGTCCACCATCTATTTTTACCCAAGTCTGTTTGTCCGAAACAGGGTTTTTGATTTTAATAATTCTAAGGTTTTTCTTTTGTCTAAGGATTTCCAGCGCTTTCTCCTCAAAATCTACCGCCATCACGATTTCAAGGAAAGTCTTCCCAAGCTCCTCCGCTGTGGCAGCATCTACCTTGTAGTTCATCGCCACAATGCCTCCGAAGATAGAAACAGGGTCGCACTCAAAGGTTTTAGTATAAGTCTCTACTGCTGTATTTCCGATGGCTACACCGCACGGCGTAGAGTGTTTTACGGCGCAGCACGCCATTTCGTTTTTAAATTCATTTACTACTTTCCAGCACAAATCCATATCGCGAAGATTGTTGAACGAAAGTTCCTTTCCTCCCAGCTGTTCAAAATCTTTCATCGCTCCATTTTCCACTGTAGATACATAGTAAGCTGCGGACTGGTGCGGATTTTCGCCATATCGTAAATCCGAAACTTTCTTGTAAGAAGCATTCAGATACTGCGGATATTCCTCCTCCAAAAGCATTTTGGAAATGGCTGCATCATAGGCAGAAGTAAGGTTAAACACCTTCCCTGCAAGAGTTTTACGAGTTTCCAAAGTAGTATCGCCCGAAGTTTCTATTTCAGATTTTACTTTCTCATAATCTTCCACATTGGTGATGACTGTCACAGATTTGAAATTTTTTGCTGCTGAACGAAGCATAGACGGCCCTCCTATGTCGATAAACTCCACCTTTTCATCCAAAGGAATATTCTTCCCTGCATTTTCAAAAAATGGGTAAAGATTGACCACCACCATGTCTATCAGCTCTATTCCGTGCTCGGCTACTGTGTCCATGTGCTCTTTATTATCACGCACAGCGAGAAGTCCTCCATGTACTTTTGGGTGAAGGGTTTTTACCCTGCCGTCCAGCATTTCTGGGAAATTCGTGACCTCATCTATCTGAATGGGACTAAGCCCAGCATCTTTCAGATGTTTGAAAGTTCCGCCTGTGGAGATAAGTTGGTAATTGTTTTTTTCTAAGAACTGAGCGAATTCTGTAAGTCCGCTCTTGTCCGAAACGCTGATTAAGACTCTTTTTTTCATAGTTAAATTTAAGTTTCACAAAATTAAAAATAATAATTGGTTAATGCGAGTTTTAGAATTAAATATTCGTATTTTTACCAATAAAAACTTAATTAAAATGCTTATCAACCTAAAAAGAGTTTACGAAATCCCTGATAAAACCGATGGCTTCCGTGTGCTGTCTGACCGACTTTGGCCTCGTGGTATCAAAAAAGAAGATTTGGATTTTGATTTTTGGGCAAAAGAAATCGCGCCCTCCACGCTTCTGCGGAAAACCTATCACCAGACGCAGGATTTTGATACTTTTAGCAGCGATTACCAAAACGAGCTGGAACAAAACACCTCTGTAGATGCCTTTTTAGAGCTTGTTCATGACAAAAAAGCCCTTACCCTCCTCACCGCTGCCAAGGAAATAGAGAAATGCCACCTTCCTATTCTCAAAGATTTTCTGCTTTCCAAATTACCCAATTAAACCTTATAAAAATTCCCTTTTCTGAAATAGAAAAGGGATGTTTTATCAGTTTTATTAGCACTGCACCATGTCTGGGTGTCCATTGATAATTAAAACATTTTTCATTGTTTGAATTTCTAAATTTAGTTTAAAAACTATTTACTTCTTTGTTTTTGGTTATTTTCAAATATTTTATAGAAAATTAACTGATTAGAATTTGATTATAAAAAATCTATTCATAAACACGCCCTATTTCAAGGAGTTTTCCTAAAAATCCCCAGTCTGCAGAAATATCATCTTCCTCACTATCAGCACTATCCAAAAACCATTCTGCACCACATTCCAGATTAGTAAAAGGGTCAAAATTATACCACCAATTATCCGTTTCGGAATTGATTCCTGAATATCTCTGCGGATTTTGCAGTTCCTTATCCCGCATTCTATGCAGTTCAGCTATTTGGAAAATTAAAACATTTTGAGTGAAAGTCATACCTTTCTCTTCATCAGGAGCATCACAGACAGAAAGCCATTTTTCATCAAATGACATAGGCGTTTCGGTAAAGGCTTTTTGTATAATTTCAATGCACAACTCTGGCGAAAAAGGCTCTTTTTCATGCTTTTTCACTAAAGAAAACAATGCCAGCAAATATTCCTCAAGGTCGCGGTTTTCATGGTTCTCAGGAAGAGATACCATCGCATTATAGAATGCATTGTAAGTCATTTATCATTTATTTTTAAATAAAGCCAAGAAAACTCTTGGCTCTGATATTTACTGTTTTACTATCACACTTTCCCAGCCGTCATAATAGGCGTCATAATTATCGGATAGTTCTTTCAGTTCCCAGACTATCTCATCTATTTCATGTGGAGAATCTTGTCTTACGATATGCAACTGAAAATGGTGGGAATTTCCCTCTTCTATAAAATCTTCTGAAACCACTTTGTAGCCTTTTCTTGTTATTTTTTCCACATATTGTGCTCGGCTCTGTTCATTATCAAAATAAATCCAATGGTCTATTTCTCGCGGAATATCTAGATTGTCCCCATTTTCTTCTAACTGCATCACTACTCTTCTATTTTGCATAGATTGGTAGGAGTATGGGTCTGGGAATAGGAATTCAAAATAATCCTTCCACTCTGGGTCTTCCTCAAAATAACTCTTATACTGATACCCCTCAAAAGCAGCCAACTCATCTACACAAGCCTCTGAAAGTCCCTCTGAAAGATTGGTATAATAGATAAGTTCTAGAATTCCACCTGATTTCACAGCTCCTGCTGAGATAGCACCCATCTGCTCTGCTTTCCCTGAGATAGCATCCTCTATATCACACAAAACAGGATATTCCTCGTTAGAAGACATGCCCTCTGGCGTAGGGTTTTGCATTTTAATGAGAAAGTTCAAGCGGTATTTATATCCCTCAACTGGAGCTATCTGTCTTAGGGCTAAATTCACTCTTACAGAGGCTGGTTTTCCCTCAACTCGGCAGAAAAAGAAATCCCAATTTTGCGGAACTTCATAGTTACTATTTATACTCATGTTTTTATTTTTTGCTAAAATTACATTTTTTTTGTATTTTATGCAAATCAAATATAACTGACCCACATATCTGTCCTTCCTCCTTTCCTATCAAAAGCGGCTCCTACCTCTCCCCAGACAAACTCCCACTCTTCCCCTATGTGCGCTGTAAGCCATTTTTTATACAGTTTTTCAGTTTGAAGTTCATATTCCTCTGTCCAGTTTTCCCAAGGTGTGTATCTTTCTTTCATAGAAAAAAATATCGTTTCGAGTTTTTCTCCTTCGAAACAAATAGAAACATCAAACTCTTTTCCCTCAAAAGGACATTTTTCAAAATAAATCCAATAAAACCCTGTCCCCACATCCCAAATATCATTATCAGGAAACAGCTCTCTGAGCGAAGAAAAAGTAGTTTTAGAAGAAATCACTACGCCGTTTATAAGGAAAAAATTTCCGTTTTTAGTATCTAAAAATGATATGGTTTTTGTGCTGTTCATTTTTTATTAAAATTCTTTTTATGACTGTTTTTCTCAAATCTTACATTTCCTCTCCTATATCTTTTAAAAAATCATCCATCGCCTCAAAGGAACTTTCCGATGAAGATGCATACACCAGCTGCTCACCCCCATCCAATACTACTATGCTGTCAGTAGCCCCGCCATAGAACTCCGCTCCTTGTAACCAATGGCGTATAGCGAAAGGCTTTTTAGGAAAATGGGATTTTATAGCAGCCAAATCTTCGGAAGTAATGAATTTAAAGCCTTCATAAGTATAAGGCAAAGCAAATACCGCCTGCAAGTGAGCCATAGCCAGCAAAAATTCAGATAATGTATCACATTCCACCTGCCATTCTTTTTGGTTATAGCTAAAATATACTTTAGGGTTTTCTTCGCCTAAATCTTCCTTTGAGATTGCCCATAAACAACAATTTTGATTTTCTGCATAAAAAACAAAATAGTCTGGATTGTTAAAAAGAGCAAGATTGGATTCAGGAGTTACCAAACAATCTTGCGTTTGGTTCAGAGCCTGATGCTTTCCCAAAGTGGTGTAATAATCATATAACAATGCTGGCATTTGCTCCACTACACTAAAAAACGACTGCATTTCAACTTCTGTAAAACCACAATCCTCCTCTATACCAAAGAGCGTTCGGATTTGGGTAAATATGTTTTCTTTATTCATATTATTTATATAGGGTAATATTCTATTGTTCTTTCTACTATCAGGTTTGTGTAGCGTTTGGAGTATTCGATGCGTTTCTCTATCCAATTGCCGTGATTATCATAGCGATAGGTGTATTTGCGAGTATAGACTTCGCCTTCTTTGTTGCTAATTCGCTCGAAAATTTCGTTGTTATGCTCATCGAAAGTGGTTTCAGTTATTGAATAAGGTTTGGGGTCGCCTATATCCTGATGGGCAACATAAATTACATTGCCTTTTTCATCAAAACGAGTTATGGTAAACATAAAAGGCTTGCCATTGGCTGAAAGATTGGTATTGACTTTTTCGGTATCGCTACGAAATTCAATAGAGTCGTGAAGAATCTTTTCTCCTGTAGATATGTTTGTATGACAACGATCTATACATCTGCCTTGTGTATCATATTGGAGTTGTAAGAGATATTCGGCATCGGCTGTGCGGGAGTGCTGACTTATGTTATTACCGTGTACATCGTATTCGAAAGTAACAGTTTCTTTCCATTTGCCATTTTCATAAGTAACACATTCTACTTGCTGATGTAGATCATTATAGCGGTATTGTTTTTCTTCCCAGCAGTCGGTTAGTGCTTCATCTTCAGGGTCGTAGAGGCGAGAACTCAGGCGGTTGCCGTGGGAGTCATAGGTAAAGAGGAAGTGGTATTCCTCGCCATAACAAGCCTCTACGAGCTTACCTTGCTCATTGAAAATGAGGGTTTCGGTATAGTCTTCTGAAGAGTATTCTTCGCCTTTTTGCCACTGACCATCTTCGGTGATTACAGCAGCATAACAATGGGATTCATCTCGTTTTATCTTCATTTTATGAATTTACTAAATTAAAATCTGTTCAAAAATATTAAATTTATTTTCATCCAAAATAAAGGCTTGTAGGGTATTGCTTTTTTGATATTATTCTTCTTATTTTGTAAGAAAATTTATTTATGGAAAATATTATACGAGAGGCTATTAAAAACCATGGTTTGGATAAACTAGGAAATAGTTATTTTAAGGTTTATACCAATTTGGATGGAATTCTGAAAGATTATAAAGGAAAAATAATACCTACAAAAGAAGAAAACCAAATACGAGAGTGGCATGGTATAAGTAAAAACCAACCTATATATGCTATTTTTTACAACGCGACAGTAGAAAAATTAATGAAACATCATATATCTAGTTGCATACTAGAAAATGGTATTAGTTTTAGAACTATTATTGACTCCGCAGGACAAGATAAAGAAACAGCAGGTTTTATTAAATTCTCTGCAATAGAAGAAGTAACCTATGAAAAAATAGATTTTGATGATAAAATAGTAAACTCAAATTCACGATACATACCTAATGACCTTGTTACATGGGGTTCTCATCGTATGAATTTTCATATTTTAAGTAAAAACATCTATCTTTCTGTTTCTCGTCTTTATTTTTGTGATTATGACATTTCAGAAGCATTAAATGACCTATTAAAGAAAGGGAATAAATACTATAAAAACCTAGATCTAGAATATGATAGATTAGTAGGCGTGGAAAAATATGTGGAAAAATACGACGACAAATATGAAGAATTAATTGAGTTAGCAGAAAAAAATTATAACAATGGGGTAATACCTTTCCAAGAATATTACTTTCATATTATAGATGCTCTTTTAAAATTAAAACGATATGATGAGGCAGAAAAGCATTTCTTTTCATTTCAAGAAAAATTTCATCAATATAATGTAGAAGGTCGTGATTTTGTTAATATTGCTGAATATTATATCCTGACCAGAACCCTTCTGGCCATAACCAATGAAGATTATAATGATGTTTATCAGACAGCTTCTCATTATCAATATTTGAGTGAAAACTCATCTAAAGATTTCTCAAAAGAAAAGAATGATAATTATAATACCTATATTGCTAATTTCAATAAAATAGACTATAATGAGCGCAGAATAATCACTACCTCTAAAACTACACAGTTATTTAGAAGTGATCATATTACCCTGCTTGATATGGACAATCTCCCAGATATTAAATTTCCTATAACACACCCTAAACAAGACCACACCTACATCTGCCATCCATATAAAACAGATATCTATCTGCCTATAGAAGACTATGATAAAGAGTTATTAAGTGATCATATCAATGAATTTTGCTATCTATTACAATGTTTAGGAGCTACCTCTATCTCTGTCGAAAATGTAAAAGGAGAGAGTAATGATAGATCATCTCATAAAAACATACAAATCGATGCTGGAGCTAAATATAAAAAGAACTCTGCTGGAATAAATATAGAATATGATAGTAGAGATAGAAACTTTTCCAAAAACACTCTTAAAATAGGGAGAAATCAACATTTTAACCCTACTAAAAAACCTTTCGTTCCTGAAGATTTAGTTTGGTTCCCTCATCAAGCAGCATGGCAGAGACTGGTACAACAGCGTATGGATGGAAATTTACTAAGCCATAGTGAATATATGTCTTCTTCTGAACAAAAGATAGTATCTGAATCTGAAATGATTAATATCAATGCAGAATTAAAGATTTTATTTGCTTCTATCAAAGCAAATGCAAAAGCTAACCATGAACACAACATAGAGAATAATAACGATATGGAATGGCGTGTGAGTGTAACCTTTAAACCTATGGAAGAGTTTAATGATGATTCATACGAATATACTGAAGCTTTACCAGTAAATGAACCTCTCCAAATAGAAGAATCCATAACTAATGACAAGGAACAACAGTATATGGAAGAAATTAGATTCATGCTGGATGACAATGGCATGATTGATCAACAAGAAAGAATGATGCTTGATAGTATAGCTAATACATTAGAGATTCCATCCGAAAGAGCACAGCAGCTAGAAATGCTGGTTTTATCCGAAAATGAACTAACCAAAGAAGAAAAAGAATATCTAGAAAAATATAAAGTTTTTATCGAAAATGGTGAAGTTTCTGAAAGGGAACGCCAAATGCTCATTCGTTTTGCGAATCTATTAGGCATTAGTGAAGAGCGTGCGCTGGAATTAGAAAAACAAGCATAGACATTTTCTATATTAGACAAAAATCAATTAAATTATAAACCTATGAAAAAAATCGTATTTACTCTCCTCATGGGAATCCTCTGCCCTTCATTGGATGCGCAGAGCTACAAAAAGCCTTTGGTTTCGGCTATTAAGGAAAAAGACCTCCGCACAGACATGTTCCAGATGGCAGCAGACCAGTTCTGGGGAAGAGAGGCAGGAACCCTTGATGAACTCAAAGTTTCTGTATGGTTCGCAGACAAAATGAAAGAAGCAGGGATAAAACCCGCTGGAGACAATGGCACATATTTCCAGTTTTTTGATATGTACCGCCACCAGATTTCTCCACTTAGTTCGGTGAAAATCGGTGAGAAAAACCTTAAAATTTGGAAAGATATTTTAGTCTCTGATGTGGTAAATGCTCATTTCTCCCTGCCTATCATCAGTGTAGGCGAGGTGGAACCAGAGCAGCTGACTTCCCAGATTGCAGGGAAAGTAGTTGCTATCAATGTTTCTAAAAAAGGCATCGAGCAGGAAATGACACTTTTCGAGAGAAGATACCCAAGATTTATCAAAGCTAAATACCTTGATTCAGTTAAAAAATTAGGCGCAAAAGGCATCGTTTTCATTACGGATGAAATCTCTGACAAAAGCTGGATAGAAGTAGAACCAATGATGAAAAGAGGTGTCTACGGAGTGGAAGGGCTGAATGAAAACATCAAAGAAGATATTCCTGTCTTTTGGGTTAAAAAAGAAAACCAAAACTGGCTGAAAGGAAACCCACAGATTACCGTAAATTTACAGACAGAGACTTACAAATATCCTTCTGTAAATATCATCGGAAAGATAGAAGGAACAGACCCAAAACTAAAAAATGAATATGTCTTGCTCAGCGGACATCAGGACCATGATGGTATCCGCCACCCTGTGAAAAACGACACCATCTACAACGGTGCCGATGACAATGCCAGCACCTGCGTGGCTCTACTTGCGATGGGAAGATCATACAGCAAACAACCTGCAAAACGAAGTATCTTATTTGTAATTCATGGCGCTGAAGAAAGAGGTCTTTTAGGGTCAAGATGGCATTCTGCGCATCCTGTAGTTCCGAGAGAAAACATCGTAGCTGTGCTGAACGGCGATATGATTGGAAGAAATGATATCAACGAAGCTGCTCTTCTCGGTGGTCAATCTCCGCACAAGAATTCTGATGATTTAGTAAGAATGGCGGAAGAAGCCAACCAAGAAAGCACTAAATTTAAGTTTTTGAAAGATTGGGATTTACCAGAGCATCCAGAGTTTTTCTATTTCCGAAGCGACCACCTGCCTTACGCGAGGCTTGGTATTCCTGCGGTATTTTTCACAAGTGTGCTGCACCACCAGTACCACCAGCCGCAGGACGAATCAGAAAACATAGATTTCAAGAAACTTTACAAAATGACCGAATGGATGTACAGAACTTCTTGGAAAGTAGCCAACGAGCCACAAAGACCAAGACTTCTGCCCAATGTGAAATTTGAAAGATAAAACCCAAAAATAGTCCGCCTCTTTTCATTGAGAAAAGAGGCGGGTTTTATTTAGTTTAAATTGGAAAATTAGTGTCTATGTTCTTTTGGTGGATTAGGGTAGTGTCCTTTATCTGCTTCCTCCACTTTGTGTGCTGTGTTCATGGCAACTATCAGGTCATTCAGCATGGAATTTGCCGCCATTGGTGAATTTGGAAGAAGAACCAAATTAGAACGGTTGTTAGCCCCTATGGAATGAAGCGTGTCATAATGCTGGGTAACTACTATCAGCGCCGATGCCTCTTGCGCATTGATATTCACACTGTTAAGCATTTTCACGGATTCTTCCAGACCTTTAGCGATTTCCCTTCTTTGGTCTGCTATCCCCTGCCCTTGTAACTTTTTAGACTCGGCTTCTGCTTTCGCTACAGCCACGATACGGATTCTTTCTGCTTCAGACTCGTACTCAGCTGCAGTTTTTTCTCTTTCCGCCGCATTGATTCGGTTCATCGCTTGTTTTACCTGCTCATCTGGGTCTATATCCGTCACCAAAGCCTTTATAATATCATATCCATAACTCTGCATTGCCTCCTGAATTTCAGCTTTTACAGCGATAGCGATATCATCTTTCTTCACGAAAACATCATCTAGTTTCAGTTTTGGAACTTCGGCTCTCACCACATCAAAAACATATGAAGTTATCTGATTATGAGGGTCTTCCAGTTTATAGTAAGCATCACTTACTTGATTTCTAATTACTTGATACTGAACCGAAACTCTCATCTTAATAAACACATTATCAAGGGTTTTTGTATCTATGAGTACATCAAGCTGCTGGATTTTTAGAGTTAATCTTTTGGTAATATTGTCAATAAACGGAATTTTGAGGTGAAGCCCCGCGTGGCGAACGGAATGGAATTTCCCCAAACGCTCTATGATTGCCGCAGTCTCCTGCTTCACAGTAAATAATGATGCCATAAAAAACAATACAGTAACAAATGCAAAAAAACTAAAAATAAGTGGTCCCATAATTATAAAATTTAATTTCAATTTATTAGTATCAATGTATAACGAAATGTTACAAAAAATGTAAAAAAAATTACATCGTCATTCCAATATCTATTCCTTTTATTTTTCGATAAAGGTCTGTAGCGTAGTTATCTGTCATTCCAGAAACAAAGTCCAAAACGCCCATTATCTTTTCATAAGGTTTGCCATCATATCTGAATTGTTCGGGCAATAATTGAAGGGCTTTTTTGTCGTAATCTTTAGGATTTTCTTTTATAGCCGATGGAATAAAATGATTGAGAAGCTCATACATCACATTATACCCCGCATTTTCTATCTCTACTACCGCTCGGTGATTGTAGATTTCATCAATGGAAAACTGCTTTATATCCTGCAAAGTTTTATTCTCTTTTTTAAAAATAGAAAGCAGCGACTGGTCTAGATTTCCTGTAAGAATATCATCAAATTTT
Source organism: uncultured Riemerella sp. (assembly GCA_937890925.1). Classification (GTDB taxonomy): domain Bacteria; phylum Bacteroidota; class Bacteroidia; order Flavobacteriales; family Weeksellaceae; genus JABCPE02. Next base: position 51,017 of record CALAEK010000011.1, on the reverse strand, counting down.
TCCTTGTAAAGCCTTATGGAAACATTGATTAGAGAATTGATAACCTTTGCACGAAGGTAAGATATTCTGTCATTTTTATCGGAAATTACGGATAGTTTATCCTCTACTCGTTTTATGTTTTCATCCGTGGTTTTGATCAGTTCTAAGATAAGGTTTTCGCAGTCGGAAGAAGAGATAATTTTCAGTCTGTGGGCATCTTCTATGTCTATGATATTGTAGCAAATATCATCTGCCGCCTCTACCAGCCATACGAAAGGATGTCTTTTATAGACCAGCGGTTCTTCCTGTTCTGTAATAAAAGCCGTGGCATTGGCTATTTCTCTGAAAGTTTCCTTTTCGCTTTGGAAAAAACCAAATTTCTTTCTGTGAAGCTGTTTTCTGTCCTTTGCTATGGACTCACAGGGATATTTAGCAATACTCGCCAAAGTTGCCATGGTCAGCTGAAGTCCGCCTTTGTCCTTGCCTCTCTGCTGGTGGGTAAGCACACGGATAGCATTGGCATTTCCTTCAAAATTGATAAAATCTGCCCATTGTTTCTCGGTCATCAGAGATTTTAAATTTTCATTTTTCTCAAAATAACTTGCGATGGCATCTTCCCCAGAATGCCCGAAAGCAGGGTTTCCTATATCATGGCAGAGACACGCTGCTGCTATTACATTATGTAAATTATGCAGATAAAAATTCTTTGAATCTTCGTTTAATTCTTGAGCAAATTTCTCCACGATAAACTCCCCCGCAAAGCTCCCTAGACTTCTCCCCACCGAAGCAACTTCCAGCGAATGGGTAAGCCTGTTATGCACAAAAACGCTACCTGGGAGAGGGAAAACCTGCGTTTTATTCTGTAGTCTTCGGAAAGAAGTAGAGAAAATTATTCGGTCAAAATCCCGCTGAAAATCAGTCCTTGAAGCACTAGTGCTATCCGAGTTTCCTGTTCTCCGATTGGTATATAATTGATTAAGCATAAATTAAAAATAATCCCAAATATCGGAATTTTTTAAATTATAGTAGCAAAAATTAATTACCTTTGTTAGAAAGTTTTAAAATATGAGAAAAATAATCCTTATTCTCATCCTATTAATCGAGAAATTAGCGTTTACACAAGAGAAATTATATTATTTTTATACTTCTGACAGCACTTTGGTAGGTGTGAAAAATGAAAAGGGGAAAATCATCATCCCTGCTCAATTTTCGGGATTTAGAATCTATGATACGGAAAACCCTATAAATGAACCTACAATAGAGTTTTGGGGGACTTCCTTTAAAAATAAAAAATATGATAAAGATAACCCACGAATAGAGGCAGGAGAAGTCTATGATAGAAATGGAAAATTTCTATACTATCCACAGTGGTTTGATAATGGAAATGATATTTGGGAAGAAGGACTGAGACGATATGTAGAAAAAAATAAAATGGGATTTGTAGATTGGTTTGGGAAGAAAGTTCTACCTGCAAAATGGGATTTTGCAACTCAATTTAACTACGGCTATGCAATAGTCTATACAGGTGGATGGAAAAGGGAATTTGATAAAGGAGGAGAACATTGGTTTATAGCCCCTATTTCCAAAAAATCAACCTCTTATCTCATCAATAAAAAAGGAATAAAAGTGAAGCCTCTGAAAAAATCTAATAATCCAAAAGACTATTTATATGAAGGGAAATACTATCCTTACCCTTTTGTTTATAACAATATTGAACAAAAAATAGTAGATGAAATCAATCAATTAGAAATCCTAACAGAAATTAATCATCCTTTTGACAAAAAAATTATAAACCATTACGAAATTGTAAATCGTCCTAATAAATATCTGCCCTATTATGAACTAAAAAACTTCTATGGTCAAGAGAAATATAATAGCCCAAACAATAGTCTCTGGGTCAATAAAAAAGGAGAAATATTTTATAAGAACTATGATTATAAATTCATCCCTTTAAAAGAATATATAAGAAAAATACTAGAACGAATCATAGAAGACCAAAAACAAGGCTATAAAACTAAAGACTACCCTATTAATGCTGAAAAACAACTAAAAGAAATAAAAAAGATAGATTTTAAAATAAAAATGTAAGCTAAAATAAGCTTACACTTTTATTTATCATTACGCTTCACAACTTGAACAATTCATAAAATTAATAACTAATTCCTTAGAAACAGACTGCGAACGCTGATAATAAAGCGTTTTCACTCCCAATTTCCAAGCGTCTATTATCACTTTATTCACATCTTTTATCGGCATAGAAGATGGAATATTTAGGTTTAATGACTGGGCTTGGTCTATATATTGTTGTCTCTGTGCCGCCTGAGTTACGATCTCCAAAGGAGAAATCTCCTTAAAGGTCTTAAACACATCTTTTTCCTCCTGAGTTAGCTGGGTCATATGCTGAACAGAACCATGGTTTAGCATAATATCTCTCCAAACATCTTCCGTATCCAACCCTTTCTCTTCCAACAATTTAGCTAAATATTTATTTTTTCTAATGAAATTTCCTTTCGCCAAACCAGCCTTGTAATAATTAGACGCAAACGGCTCTATCCCTGGCGATGTCTGCCCTAAAATAGCCGAGCTAGATGTCGTAGGTGCTATCGCCATAGTAGTGGCATTTCTGACTCCATAGCCTTTCAATAATTCTGGCTCTCCGTAGATATTCGCTAATTCTTTAGAAGCGGCTAATGACTGCTCTTGGATTTGTTTAAATACTTTTGCGTTAAACATTTTCGCTTCCATACTTTCAAAAGGAATCATATTTCGCTGTAAATAAGAATGATATCCCAAAACTCCTAATCCCAATGCTCGGTGGCGAATTGCAAAATTTCTCGCAGCAGAAAGGTAATAATTCCCTTCTGTTTTTTCAATAAATTCAGATAAAACAGCATCAAGGAAGTAAATGGCCAATTTCACCGCGTTCGTATCTTTCCACTCATCATAAAGCTCCAAATTCATAGAAGACAAACAGCAGATAAAACTTTCCTCTGCCGTAGAAGGCAGCATGATTTCAGAACAAAGATTAGAAGCATTGATAATCAATCCTTTATCTTTATAAACTTGCGGTTTATTTCTATTTACATTATCCGTAAAGAAAATATATGGCATCCCTTTCTGCTGGCGGCTTTCCAATACTTTAGCCCAAATTCTTCGTTTGTCCGTGTCGCCCTCTATCATTTCATGCATCCAGTAGTCTGGCACGCAAACTCCCATAAACAAATTCTGAATAGGGTTACCGATGTCTCGGATTTGTAAAAACTCCTCTATATCATCATGGTCAATATCTAAATACGCTGCAAAAGCTCCTCTTCTCACACCTCCCTGTGATACCACATCCATTGAGGTATCAAATAATTTCATGAAAGAAACTGCTCCAGAAGATTTTCCATTATCCGTAACTGCTGTTCCTCTATGTCTCAGCTCACCGAAATACCCAGAAGTCCCGCCGCCTATCTTAGTCTGCATGATAACTTCTCCCATTTTGTGAGTAATTCCCTCTATGCTGTCTGGCACATGGACATTGAAACACGAGATAGGAAGCCCTCTTTGTGTCCCCATATTTGCCCATACAGGAGATGAAAAAGAAATCCATCCTTTGACAATCATTTCCTTAAAAGCCTCCTTTAATTCTGGTTTATACAGCCTCTTTGCTGCAGCTTCAGTTATTCTATCTATTGCCCCTTCTAGTGTTTCACCTTTTAGTAAATATCCTCTGTTAAGCATTTGTTCTGATTCTTCATTGAACCACCAAATGTTTGTTTTTTCTTCCATCACTTTTTCTCTGTTATATAAATATAGTTTTATTTTAAAATTTTCTCAAATGCTTTTCTAGCGCTGCCTCGGAAATACACTTCTCCTCGGTATTTATAGCCTTCTTTTTCTATAATTTTCAGCATCGGAATATTATCAAAATTAGTATCTATACGGATACTCTCTATTCCCTTTTCTTTTGCTAATTTTTCGGCTTCCTGCAGGATTTTTTGTCCCAAACCTTTTCCTTTTGCTTCTTTGGAAACTGCTATTCTGTGGAGTGTAAGATAATCTCCCTGCCCTTCCCAGCTTTTTAACTCTTCGTAAGCAGGTTCTTTGTCTAAAATAATGGCTGCATAAAGATTCACAGCGCCCTCTTCTTCAAAAACAAAACCATATCCTTTCTGAATATCATTTTGTATTGTTCCTTCATTTGGATAGCCGTCCTGCCACTGGGTGCTGCCTTCGTTTTTACGAGTTTCCTTTGCAAAAGAAATTATCTCCCAAATCTGCTCAAAATCCGATTGCTCCGCTTTTCTAAACTCCATCAGAAACGAATTACAATGTTTCTAAGAGCTTATATACTGATTTCAGCTTATCATCTACCTGAGTCATTCCGATAATTCCTCCTGAAAATCCCGTAGTTTCTTTTTTTACAAATACTTCTATTTGATTATTTTCATTTTCACTGATATGGATAGAACATTTAAAATAATCGACAAATATTCCAAATAAAAGTCTTAGTGTTCTATTTCCTTTTTCGTAGACTGTATTTCCAATACTTTCAGAAAGCGCTTTGTAGCCTGCATCTGCCATCCTTTGTTTAATCTTCTCGTGCAGTTCTTCTTTAGATATATTGGCAAATACACATAGGATTTGTTTTTGTGCTCCTACCTTATTTTCTACAAAATGTCCCATAATATTTTTTTCTATTCTATTTCAAATTTTTCACAAGCTTCCAGCTCGCCTACTTTCACTTTATTGACATGGGTAAATTTCACATTTGGGTCTGCTTCCGCAAATTGTTTTGCTTTTTTTATACAATATTCTATTTTGTAACCCACTGAAATACACACTCTATGCTCTCCCACTAATCCCATTCCCATATAAATATACTCACCCAAACGGAAGTCATCATTTAGGCTCAATTCTTTCTCTTGTTGAATTCTACTATACATGGTTTATTATTGTTTTTTTTTTAGAGTTTAGAATAAATCGTCCTCCGTGATGGATTTATCATGTTTTGTGTATGCTGTTGGTCTTTTTGCAAAGAAATCATCCAGCTCATTCGCGAAAACTTCTTCTTCAAACCAAAGCATCGGCTTTATTTCATCTCCTGTTATTCCAAAAGGTCTGCCCAAGCCCAGCTGTACCAAAGAATCATCCAGCCTGTATCTCATATAGTTAGCCAAATCTTTTTTGCTGAAAAAGTCAAGTTCTCCATTTTCAAAAATCCAGTCTAACATCTTGTCTTCCAGCTCTATATAGTTTTTCATAAAGCCTTCTATCTCCTTCATTCCTCTTTCTTTCATGTCTGGATTTTCTTCAAAAATCTTTTTGATAATAAAAATTCCAGCATTGGCATGTGTCTGCTCATCCACTGATGTCCAAGCGATGATGTTTGCCACATTTTTCATATACCCTTTAAAACGAGTAAATGATAAAATCGTCGCAAATTGGCTAAACAAAGAAGCATTTTCTATAATCAAAGTAAAAAACAAGATTCTTTCCAGCGCATTTTCTTTATTCTTAGAAAGATACTCCTTCAAAACTTGATTTCTTTCCTTGAAAATAGGAACTTCCAGCAAATTTTCAAACTCATTATTATATCCTAATACTTCCAGCAGTCTTGAATATGCCTCGGAATGGCGGAACTCGCATTCTGCAAAAGTAGCCCCAAGTCCATTAAACTCTGGTTTTGGGAAAAGGTCATAAAGGTCTCCCCAAAAAGTTTTCACAGAAACCTCTACTTGCGCTATTCCCAGCAAAGCTCTCTTTACAGCTTCTTTTTCTATCGGGCTCAGATTCGCCTTGAAATCTTGAATATCCGCTGTAAATTCCACCTCAGAATGCACCCAGAAGGACTTATTCATGGAATCCACAAACTGCATGATTTCTGGATATTCAAACGGTTTGTAGTTTTCTCTTTTATCAAATATTCCCATGATGATACTTTTTCAGATTAGTATTTGCAAAAGTAGAAATAAATACTCTCTATAAAAATCATCTCTTATGAAAGTTTTCCACACTCATTCTAATACTCTATAAATAAACAGGTTATAAAATTTAGTATCATTTTACCTTAATTTACAATTAAACAACACTAAAAAACATACCAAGAATAAACAAAATAGAATTAAACAATCATGATTGCGCATAAAAAATGAGTATCAGAAAAACTGATACTCATTTTCAACTTTAAAACCTTATATTATGATATAATCTTATCCTTTTTTCAATGCTTCTGCACCAGAAACAATTTCTAATATTTCATTAGTAATTGCAGCCTGACGAGCCTTGTTATAGAAGATAACCAATTCATTTTTCAGAGCATTAGCATTGTCTGTCGCTTTATGCATCGCGGTCATCCTTGCTCCATGCTCAGATGCTATAGAATCTAATAACGCCTTATAAACCTGCGTTTTTATAGACTTAGGAATCAATGTTTCCAATATAGTCTGCTTATCAGGTTCAAAGATGTAGTCTGATTCTGCATCCTCTTCAGCTTGTTCTGGCATCGTGATTGGTAGTAACTGTTCAGTTCTTACCTGCTGCGTTGCTGCATTGATAAATTTATTATAAACCAAATACACTTCATCAAAAATTCCTTCGCTGAAGTCTTTCATCACAGCACTTGTCAGTTTAGAAACAGCCTCAAAACTTACACTATCATAAATAGAACTTTGGTTATCATATACCGTTCTCACTCTTCTCACTGTATCGAAAACTTTTTTCCCTATCGTAAGAACCTCTATTTCTACATCTTCTTTTTGTTTATAATTAGCATTCAGCTCTTTAATCACTGATGAGTTAAAAGCTCCTGCCAAACCTCTATTAGAAGAAATAGCGATATAAAGTATTTTTTTGACTTCTCTTTTCTGAGCATACTCTGACAAACTTCCTTCAGAACCTGTACTCACTTTTTGAATAAGTTCCTGAAGTTTTTCAGAATAAGGTCTAAGCATCGTAATGGCATCTTGTGCTTTTTTTAGTTTCGCTGCCGAAACCATCTTCATCGCACTCGTAATCTGCATCGTAGATGATATAGATGTTATTCTGCCTCTAATCTCCTTTAAATTCGCCATCTGATAAACTTACTTTTTTATGTCCCAAAAATTTAGAACAAATTGGTTTATATTTTAATTATTGTATTTTGCTACTAAATCTAATGCCACTTGTTTCAATACATCTGTCAAATCTTTATCGATTTTACCAGCTTTTAGTGCAGACATTACCTCTGGATGTGCAGTTTTTAATAATCCTACATATTCTTTTTGGAATGTTCTCACTTTTGCTACAGGAATGTCTTTTAGCAAGTTTTCTGTTCCAGCATAAATCATCGCTACTTGGTCTTCCACTGGAAGCGGTGAGTTTACTGGTTGTTTTAGAATTTCCACATTCTTTTCTCCCTTAGAAATTACCGCCAAAGTAGCAGCATCTAGGTCAGAACCGAATTTAGCAAATGCCTCTAATTCTTTATATTGAGCTTGGTCAAGTTTCAATGTTCCTGAAACTTTCTTCATTGATTTAATCTGAGCATTACCCCCTACCCTTGATACAGAGATACCCACATTAATCGCTGGTCTTACCCCTGAGTTGAACAAATCAGACTCCAAGAAAATCTGTCCATCTGTAATAGAAATCACATTGGTAGGAATATATGCAGATACATCCCCTGCTTGAGTCTCGATGATAGGAAGCGCTGTCAATGAACCACCACCTTTTACCATAGGTTTCAATGTTTCTGGAAGGTCATTCATTTGAGATGCGATAGTATCATCTTTGATGATTTTCGCTGCTCTTTCTAGCAATCTTGAGTGAAGGTAGAATACATCCCCAGGATAAGCCTCACGCCCTGGTGGTCTTCTTAATAGAAGTGACAACTCTCTATACGCTACCGCTTGTTTAGATAAATCATCATAAACAATCAATGCTGGGCGTCCCGTATCTCTAAAATACTCCCCGATAGCAGCACCTGCCATAGGAGCATACACCTGCATTGGAGAAGGGTCAGATGCGTTAGCTGCTACTACTACCGTATAAGCCATTGCTCCTCTTTCTTCTAGTGTTCTTACGATTTGAGCTACTGTAGAACCTTTTTGTCCTACTGCTACATATATACAGAATACAGGCTGACCTGCATCATAAAATTCTTTTTGATTCAGGATCGTGTCTATTGCTACCGTAGTTTTACCTGTCTGACGGTCACCAATGATCAACTCTCTCTGTCCTCTTCCGATAGGAATCATAGAGTCTATTGCAACGATACCTGTTTGCAAAGGCTCATTTACTGGCTGACGATAGATAACCCCAGGAGCTTTTCTCTCCAAAGGCATATCGTATAAATCTCCTCCAATAGGACCTTTACCATCGATAGGATTACCCAAAGTGTCTACTACTCTTCCCAAAAGTCCCTCTCCTACTTTGATAGAAGAAATTCTTTTAGTTCTATTTACTGTATCACCTTCTTTTACTCTCTTAGATTCTCCAAGTAGAGCCACCCCTACATTATCCTCTTCAAGGTTTAATACAATTCCTTCAACTCCACTTTCAAATTTTACTAATTCTCCGTACTGTACATTTTCCAAACCATAAATACGAGCAATACCATCTCCTACTTGTAATACGGTTCCTACCTCTTCTACATTAGACTGAGTATCAAAATTTGCTAACTGTTGTTTCAATATTGCAGATACTTCTGCTGGATTTATTCCTGCCATTTTATTGGTTGTTTTTTCTAATTAAGTTGAAATTCTTTTCTAAGATTAGCCAAGTGTGTTCTTACCGAGTTATCTATCTGCTGATCTCCTACTCTTAGGATATATCCACCGATAAGCTCTGGTTTTATTATAGACTTTATCTTATACTTTTTATTTACATCTATCAAAGATGAAGATTTTACAATCTGATCTAGGCTCTGTTGAGAAAGTTCTTCAGCAGTTGTAAGGGTTACCTTCTGTACTCCATTCATCTCCTCTACTTTCTCTACATATTCTTTAGCAATATCTTCTAAATATTTTTCTCTTCCCTGCTTGATAACAAGGGTAATCATGTTTTTAGTTACAACAGAAAATTTAGAAAAAATCTCACTTGCAACACTCTGCTTTCTTCTGTAGTCTATAATAGGCGTAGCGAAAAAACTTCTCAATTCTTTAGAACCAGAAATAGTTTCTGCCACATCTTTCATTTCATTGAATACAGTCTCCGTGTTGCCAGTTTCTGTTGTAAAATCCAACAATCCCTGAGCGTATCTTTTAGCAACTTTTGTTGTGTTACTCATAAGGATTAGTTTAAGTTTTTATCATTTAATAAATTAGCCACTAAATCATTTTGGGCATCTTTATTATCCAATTTTTTCTTCAATATAGTCTCAGCAATATCTACAGATAAAGAACTGATCTGCTTTTTCATATCATCTATAGCAGCAGCCTTTTCCATAGCGATAGAATGTCTAGCAGCCTCTATCATTTTCTCTCCTTCTACTTTAGCTGTATCTTTCGCTTCGTTAATCATTCTATCTCTGATTTCTCTTGCTTCTCTCAATATATTATCCTTTTCTATTTTAGCTTCTTGGATAATTCTTTCGTTTTCAGCTTTTAAATTCTGAACTTCCTCTCTTGCCAATTTAGCTTGGTTAAGAGCATCTACGATTGTTGTTTCTCTCTCATTAAGTGCATTAAGAATTGGTTTCCATGCATATTTTGCCAAAAGAAACATCAATACAGCAAAAGTAAGAGTCATCCAAAAAACTAAACCTAATCCCGGTGTTATCATTTCTAAATTATTTTATTTTTTTATTTTACTTTAAATATTTTTTAATACAAAATTTTAAAATAATCTTGGTAAGCACCAACCGTGTTACCAAGATTATTAGGATTTTTGATTATCCTTTCATGAATGGAGCACTGAAAATCAATCCGATAAGTCCAGCACCTTCGATAAGACCACAAGCGATCAACATCGCAGCTTGTACCTTATCAGCCGCTTCTGGCTGTCTAGCGATAGCATCCATCGCGTGAGAACCAATTTTAGAAATACCATAAGCTACTCCTAATACAGCAAGTGAAATCGCCGCATAATTCAAGTAAGACATTGCATGTACTGTCTCTTTTACTGCTTCCATAATAAAAAATATTTAGTTAAAATTATTGTTTAAAATTAAAATTCTTTTTTAGTGTCCTTCTGCATGTCCATGTGCATCATCATGACTATGTTCTGCTACTGCAATACCGATATATAAAGCTGATAATATTGTAAATATATACGCTTGTAAAGCCGCAACTAACAATTCTAAGATAGAAACAAATAACGCCAATGGTACAGAAACCGCTCCTAAAGCTGCATTTTTGAAAATAAATATCAATGAAATAATACTTAAAATCATAATGTGCCCAGCTGTAATATTCGCCATAAGACGCATGGTCAATGAGAATGGTTTAGTAAATATCCCTATAATCTCCAATGGAATCATAATCGGCTTTAGCAAAAATGGTACTGGCGGCCAGAAAATATGTTTCCAATAATCTTTGTTCGCGTTAAGCAAAATAGTAAACAATGTAAATAAAGAAAGAACTAATGTAACCGCTATATTACCTGTAAGGTTAGCCCCACCAGGGAAAAACGGAACAAGTCCTATCAAGTTATTCAACCAAATAAAGAAGAATATAGTCAATAAGAATGGCATAAACTTCTTGTAATGTTTAGAACCGATATTCGGAATTGCAATTCCATCTCTTACCAATAAAACAACAGGTTCGAAAAATCTCGCTACTCCAGTAGGCACTAAAGACTTCTTGTAAGAATTTGCCATTGAAATGAACAACCCTAAGATAATCAAAACAGAAATAAACAATGCAAAAACATTCTTAGTAATAGAAAGGTCGTAAAACACCTTTTCTGTTCCCTTGAATAAATCTGGAATTTGCGCTTTTTCCAAACCTTCTTTATTCACTAAAACACCATGCTCCAAAGTATATCCATCTATTACTTCTCCATGAGCCACACTACTTGACATAAAAACATGCCAACCTTTCTCATCCTTCACAATCACTGGCAAAGGAATAGTAATATGTAACTCTCCCTCTTCACCCTCGTTCAAAGTAGCAATATGCCACTCATGAGTATCATAAATGTGATGATTGATAAGCTCAGAAGGATTAAAGGTTTTTTCACCTCCATCTACATGTTCACTAGCAAGAGCAGTATTCCCAAACAGCATGAACATCAAAACAAAAAATAGTGAATAAATTCTCTGGTTCATTTCTTATTTTTATTGATTTGCAAATATACTTAAATAAATTAAGTTTTAAAAATAATTATAATTGATTTTTATCAGATTTTTGATTATTCTTTATTTCCCTAAGAACAGAATGGTATAGAGGTATAGATAACAGAAGAAAAACAAGAGCCAAAAACATCACTAAGACCTCATTTTTCTTAATTACGAACATCCACAAAAATGCCCAAAGAATATCTTTCCCAAAATTCATAGCCATGAAAGCCATCACAGCCATAGACATTTTCTTTAACCCTTTATAAATCTTGAAAAGTAGAAAATTAAGAATAAGAAATGAGAAAAAAATCCCTATAATATATATATAATATTCAGGATATTGATAGAGATAAATCCCCATGAATACAGCCGCAAATGCGTAAATAATGATATCTATTTTATTCAAAATAAAGTTTTTGCAAAGTTATGGATTTTCTTTTTATAAATACAAAGTTTATTCCTCGTCTTCTTCATTCTCTATATCGAGAAAAAAAGCATCCCAGTCGTCCTCTTCCTCATTATCATTATCTAAAAAATCACTCATATCCCTACGGTCTTTTTTCGTAGGTCTTCCCTCTCCTTTCTGGCGATAATAATCCTGCGAGAGCATTCTCATTTTCAATATTTCATACTGCTCCTTATCGGTAACATCCTTGATATGAAGTGGAACAAACTTAGCACCAAGGCGACTTTTAGGAATCTGCAAAACCTCTATTTTATAATTGATTTGGTTTTTCCTAATCTCCACCACATCGCCTTCATGGACTTCCCGCGAAGCTTTCACTGGCTGTCCGCCGATGGAAACTCTATTTTTTTTGATTTCATCTGCTGCGATGCTCCTTGTTTTATAAAAACGAACACTCCACAGAAATTTGTCTACACGCATACCTTATTTTATTATTCAGAAAAAATTTGCCTCAAAACATCCAAAGATTTTGGAATTTTAAATTCTGGAAAATGACAACTATAATATACCAGCACCGAATCCAAAAAATCTTCTTTCATGCTATTTTTTATCTTCACATCATAGATTTCTTCGTTTGAAATCATTTTTTTCCAATACTCAGAAACCTGCTCATCAAACAAATGATGACAAATACTCTCCGAAAAAAATCCAGACTCTGGGTCTAAAAATTTTTCTTCCCTGCACAGAGGCGCCACTCCCTGACTTCTAAGATATTCGACCAAAAAAGCATAATGAGCCTGATAATTTTGGTTCTCTAACTGATGCAAGAAAACCTTTATATTTGTATAAATCTGAGTATTTACCAACTCTGTTTTTAAGACCTGATGAAGGAATTCCGCCACAAAGAACAAAATAGATGACACCCGAATATCTTCATAATTTTCCAAAGTTTTCACCTTTTCTATTTTACTGATTGTCTGTATATTATGTTTTTTATGAAAATCAGAAATCGTAAAATACAGCTCTGTCATGGGAGTAAGATAGGCCTTTTTCTTGTTTTTAGGTGAATAAATCCCTCTCATGAAAAAACTCTGAAAACCAGCATTTTCGGTAAAGCAATGTAAGATAGCATCATTATCACCATATTTTATATATGACAAAAGAATTCCTCTATCTACCATATTATCAAACGATTATCTTATTATCTATGAATTGGTTTTGGAAAGATACTTTGCTGATTTTCTTATCTTTATCAAAATAAAAATCTATTCTTCCCAGCAGAATCCCTGCCCATCCTACTTGGTTCACGAGAACATTCACGCCTTTACTATTTTTAAGGACATTTGGTTCTGTCAAAAATGTGTGCGTGTGCCCTCCTAAAATAATGTCTATTCCGTGAGTTTGAGCCGCCAGCTTTCTATCAGAAACCATATCTTCTGACTGTCCGTAATCATATCCCAAATGCGAAAGACAAACAACCAAATCACATTTTTTGGTATTTCTAAGGAAATCTGCGTATTTCTGTGCCGTCGCAACAGGGTCAAGATATTTAGTTTCGCCGTAATATTTTTTCCCGACAAGTCCTTCCAATTTCACTCCCAGCCCAAAAACGCCTATTTTAATGTTTCCTTTTCTAAAAATCTTATACTGCTGTGTTTTTCCCTTTAAAATCGTGTCCGAAAAATCATAATTAGAGCATATAAAAGGGAATTTAGCATTCGGTAAAACCTTTAAAAAACCTTCCAAACCATTGTCAAAATCATGATTCCCCATAGTAGCCGCATCATATTTCATCATGGACATGAGCTTAAATTCCAGCTCGCCGCCAAACATATTAAAATAAGGCGTTCCTTGGAAAATATCGCCGCTATCGAACAAAAGCACATTCTTTTCCACACCTCTAATCTGCTCTATCAGAGTGGCTCTCCTCGCAAATCCTCCCTGATTGGGATATCTGCTGTGTCCTTCCTCAAAAGGCTCTATCCTGCTGTGCTGGTCGTTGGTATGAAGAATGGTGATTTTTTCAGGTGTATCTTTGGAATCAAATGTCTTTGCTGACAAAACATTTGGTGTAAGTGTCGTTGCCAAAGCTCCTCCACCCAATATTTTCAAAAATTCTTTTCTATTCATTTTTGTTTGTCCTTATTGGTTATTCCCGATAAATTGCAGTCTTTGTTCCTGCTTTATTTTTATCTCCGGATTTTGTTTAAATTTCTCTATAAATAAATCTCTCAGGGTCATTTCTGTTAGTATAAGCTGTTCTCCTTTTAGGAAAAATTTCATATAATCTCCTCCATAAGCCAGATAGTCCGATGTCGCGATGTAGTAGTACTGACCAGCTTTTGGTTTTTCGCCGTTTATCAGCCCTTGTTTTAGTTTTCCATTTTCTACCACTATCGTAAATCCAGCCACAGGATTATTCCTTTTTTGTTTTTCATAATAGTCAAACACGCCTTGTATGTCTTCACCCTTCATTTTGACAATAACCAATTGATTTTCAAAAGGCATCACTTCAAAAATATTTCTCAGCAAAATATCTCCCTTGCTGATATCATTTCGGATTCCTCCCACATTTAAAATCGCTGCATCTACCGCAGGAATATTATTTTTCGCGCCCCAGTCATTCGCTCCTTCCAGCACGAAATCCGCAAGAAGCTGTCCGAGCGAGCTGTTATCTCCTTTCCTATTAAGCTCCACCTCGGTATGGGAAATCTTTTGGTTCATTTTATTCTCCAGCTCCTTTTTATATGGCGTGATAACGGAAACCAACTCTTTTTTCTGCGCTATTTCTCCATTTATCAACTGGTTTTTCTGAGGAGAAACTTGGCTTACATTCAGCTGTGTAGTACATGACACCGCAGCCATCAAAACTACTCCTAATAGTATGCTTTTATTTTTCATTTGTTCTTAAAATACAGCCACAAATATATAGATTATTTCGGGATTTTTACTCAAATATGACATCCAAAACCATAGAATGAAAAGAAGAATCAGCAAAATCCTAAATTTTACTTAAAATATCATTGCTTATTTTTATCTTTTTAAATAAAAACCTTAAATTTGGCTTCAAAATTTTAAACAATGAGTAATTTAAAAGGTCTGGGAGTAGCTTTGGTTACGCCATTTAATGAGGATTTATCAATAGATTTTGATTCTTTAACCAAATTAGTAGAATATAACATTGCCAATGGAACGGATTTCTTAGTCGTTCTGGGAACTACGGCGGAAACTGCCACACTTTCCAAGGCTGAACAGGCGCAAGTCATAGAGCATATCGTAAAAGTTAATAACAAAAGACTTCCATTAGTTTTAGGTATCGGAGGGAATAATACTTTGGCTGTTAAAGAACAGATAGAATCTACGGATTTAAGCGACTTTGAAGGAATTCTTTCTGTTTCACCATATTATAATAAACCTAATCAAGAGGGAATTTATCAGCATTATAAAATGCTGGCTTCCACAGGGAAAAACATCATCATCTACAATGTTCCTGGGCGAACAGGACAAAATATAGATGCCGCAACGACACTAAGGCTTGCCAAAGATTTCCCAAATCTTTTCATGATAAAAGAAGCTTCGCTGAATATCAGCCAATATTTTGATATTTTAAGAAAGAAACCTGCTTGTTTTTCTTTGGTTTCGGGTGATGACGAGTTCACTCTTCCTGTTACTTTGGCTGGTGGAGACGGTGTAATTTCGGTAATTGGACAGGCTTATCCTAAGCTTTTTTCAGACATGATAAAACTTGCCAAAGAAAACAAAGTAAAAGAAGCATATGCTATTCACAATCAGCTCGTTGAACTTATAAGACTTATCTTCGCGGAAGGAAATCCTTGCGGCGTGAAAACAGTTTTAGCAGAAATGGGCATTATCAAAAACCACCTGAGACTTCCTCTAATAAAAGCTTCTGAAAACCTGCAAGATAGAATAAAAGCTGAAATGAAAAATTTATAGAATTAAATCTTTTTTGAAGTTAAATTTTAATTTTAAAAACTATTAATTTTAAGAATTTATGTTGTTAAAGTTTTTATTTTTCTTACCCTTGTTTTTCATTGCAAATGGCAAATGCCTTGCTCAAGAACAACAAGGACAGGAAGTGACAGAGCAGGAAATAAAAGAAACACAGGAAACCCTCTCCATAGAACCCAAACAAGATAGCGTAAACCTCATTGAAAGACCTAAATTCAGACCCAAGGAACTATACATTCCTGCTGGGCTGATGGCTCTTGGGCTAATCTCTGAAGGAAAAACCAAACAGGAAGTTCGTGAATGGAGAAACAAACAGATTCCTCATTTTAGAAATAAATTTGATGATTATCTCCAATTTGCTCCTCATATCGCTGTCTACGGCTTTGAGCTGATGGGAATGAAACCCAAAACAGACTGGAAAAACCGTTTAGCCATACACGCCAAGGGGCATATCATCACTTTGGGACTAGCGCATTTAATGAAAACATTAATCAACAATGAAAGACCCAATGGAGCCCGTATGTCCTTCCCTTCTGGGCATACCGCATACGCTTTTAGCGGGGCAACTATCCTTGCCATGGAATACAAGGACGAGCATCCTTGGGTGCCTTATGCAGCCTATGGTTCGGCTAGTGTGGTGGGAATCATGAGAATAGCCAACAACAGACACTATGTGAGCGATGTCCTGTTCGGCGCTGGACTGGGGATTCTCTCCATGAAACTAGCGTACTGGACGCATAAATACAAATGGAACAAACCTAAAAAAGAAAAAAAAGACCCTTTCTTGGGCGTAGTTTACTAATAGTTTAATAATGAAGATTACAATTTTTGTCAGCCTGTTTCTAAGTTCTTTTTTCATGGCTCAGACTAATGATAGTTTGGCTGTGGAAACTCCTTTGGACAGCATACAAACTCAAAATATAAAAATTCAGGAAGTAAAAATATCTGAAAACGAAACTTTTATCTATCAAAAGCCGAAGTTTTGGGATATTGTCAATAAAATACCCAAAAACATCGCAGGAACGGCCACAGATATAGTTTCAAAAAAATACTATCCATACGGACTTGCCGCCTTGGGAAGCACCGCTGCTCTCATCCCTGCCGACCCTTGGGTCATTAGAGAAAGCCGAAATCTTGGTGAAGCTCTCGACATGAATGAAGCCCACACCTACCGAAAACTTGGATTTCTAAAAATAATCCCTGCGGATGTGAACTCTGCGCTATATTTTATCGGTAATGGAACTACAGTGATTTTAATCAGTGGAGGACTTGCAACCTATGGTTTATTTAAAAACGATTATCGGGCAATCAGCACTTCTATGCAACTCATAGAAAGCCTTGCATTGTCAGGTGTTTTCGCTCAGTCTATAAAGCGTATCACGGGGAGAGAAAGTCCATTCATCACGGCTGAACGAAATGGATGGCACAGCCACTGGACTTTCGCACCGAGTTTTGCGGCATATCAGAGAGAAACTTCTAAATATGATGCCATGCCCTCTGGACACCTTACCACTGCAATGGCAGCCCTCACGGTGCTTACGGAAAATTACCCAGACAAAAAATGGCTAAAACCTGTAGGATACACTCTTTTAGGGCTGATGTCTTTTGAAATGCTTCAAAGCAAGGTTCACTGGGTATCAGACTATCCTATCGCTATTTTCCTCGGCTACCTTATTGGAAAAAATATTGCCAAAACGAGAATCACGAAAGTGAATAACTCTCCTATGGCGGAAAACAAGAAAAAATACGACTTGCAGCTGTCTGCTGGTTCTCTGTATGGATATCAGACCATAGGCGTAAATATCAAGTTTTAAGTTTTAGAATTAATTTTAATTACAAAAAAACATCTTACTCAAAAAAAGTAAGATGTTTCGTTTTTTATTGTAAAAGACTTTTTAGTATTGTTCTAAGAAGTATTTCAATAAATCTGTTGTAGTGATTACTCCTTTCAGTTCACCATTTTCTACTACTGGTAGAGAGTGGAAACTTTGTTTTGCCAAAATTTCGGTTACATCTCTCACTGTTTGGTCTGGTGACACACCTACTGGATTTTTCGCCATCACCTGCTCTATAGTGTATGCGTTATACACTGTAGTGTCTACTTTTTCCTCATTATCCGACAATTCTGAAAAACTAATTCTCAACAAATCCGAATAACTCAAAATACCTATCAGCTGGTTTCCGCTCACAACAGGTAAGTGTCTGATGTTATGCTCTTTGAAAAGTTTTTCTGCATCAAACAATGTGTTTTTTGTAGTAAGCTTAACTACATCCTTTGTCATAATCTGAGATACTGGAACTCTGTGTTTCATAATAATTTACATTTAAGATTAAACTTCCTTTTTTTCTTTGATAAAGGTACGACTTTATATTCATGCCGAAGAATTTTTTTTAATGACATTTAACATCTTTTGCAAATTTCCTTCTATAAATAGTTTAGAAATTGTATTTTTACAAAAAATTTTGGTTATGAGAAAAATCCAGATGGTTGATTTACAAAGTCAATATTTCAAAATAAAAAACGAAGTAGATAACGCAGTGCTGAATGTCTTCGAGTCGGCGACCTTTATCAATGGCCCTGAAGTCCAGTCTTTCCAAGCTGAATTAGAAGAATATTTAGGCGTAAAAAATGTGATTCCTTGCGCGAATGGCACGGACGCTCTACAAATTGCCCTAATGGCGCTTGATTTACAGGAAGGCGATGAAGTGATTACGGCAGATTTCACCTTTGCGGCTACGGTGGAAGTTATCCATTTGTTAAAACTAAAAGCTGTTTTGGTGGATGTAGATTATGACAATTTCACCATTGATATTGAACAGCTTAAAAAAGCCATTACACCTAAAACCAAGGCTATCATGCCAGTACATCTTTTCGGGCAGTGTGCAAATATGGAGGCTATTTTGAAAATTGCAAAAGAGCATAATCTTTTTGTAATCGAGGACAATGCACAGGCTATCGGCGCTGATTTTATTTTCTCTGATGGAACTCAGAAAAAGGCTGGAACCATAGGAACCATAGGAACTACATCGTTTTTCCCTTCTAAGAATTTAGGTTGTTATGGAGATGGCGGCGCTATTTTTACCAATGATGATGATTTGGCCTATAAAATGAGAGGAATCGTAAATCATGGAATGTACAAAAGATATTATCACGATGAAGTGGGCGTAAACTCTAGATTGGACAGCGTGCAGGCGGCTATTTTGAGAAGAAAACTGCCTCATTTAGAAACCTATAACGAAGCTAGAAGAAAAGCTGCAAACTTCTATGATGAAGCTTTTGCTGGACATCCACATCTGCTTATCCCAAAAAGAGAAGAAAATTCTACTCATGTTTTTCATCAGTACACACTGAGAGTTTTAAATGGAAAAAGAAACGAACTACAGGAGTTTCTTGCTTCAAAGGAAATCCCTGCGATGATTTATTACCCTGTGGCTCTCAGAAAACAAAAAGCATACTTCCAAGCGAGTAATGATGTTGATTTTAAAAACACCGACAAGCTTCTAGACCAAGTAATTTCTCTACCAATGCACACAGAGCTGGATGAAGAGCAGCTGAAATACATTACAGAAAGCGTTCTGGAATTCATGAATAAATAAATTTTTAAACACCTTAATTATGAGAGTATTTTTGTTTTTAATGCTATTTTTCAATTCTTTTGCGTGGGCGCAAGAGGAGGGTAATAAATTTTTAATCAATAATGACTATTTAGTTCAGTTTCCTGAATCCGTAAAATACATAAGAACGGATGAAAATTCAGGAGCGTTTTTATTCCATGACAAACAAAATTCAAACATACAGGTTTCTGTTCGCCCTTCACAAAATATGGAATTTTACAAGGAAGGACTTTCAAAAAGTGAATTGCTAGAGGCTTTTTATAAATGGGATTTTGATTTTTGGAAAGGAAACACCATCAATGCTAAAGTTACTGAAATCAGTAAAAAACTATCCGAAGACTATGTTCTATGGAGTATCGAACTTGATTATGAATCCCAAAAAATCAATCAAATCATACTTTCTGGAGTGAAGGAAAACAATGTGGTATTTATCTCCATTATCAATCCTAAAATGAAGATGAATGAAAAGAAAAAATTCTTGATAGACTTATACAAAAAAGGAATTTCAAAACATAATTAAAAGTATGAAAATACTAGTTACGGGCGGTCTAGGCTACATCGGTTCGCACACCGTGGTGGAGCTTTTAGAAAATGATTTTGATGTGGTTATCATAGACAACCTCTCTAACACGGACAAAAAAATACTAGCTGGAATAGAGCAAATCACAGGAAAAACTCCTGCTTTCTATCCTTTTGATTTAAAAAACCGAGGCCAAATAGCGCAGGTTCTAGATGCTCATAAAATAGATGGCTGCATTCATTTTGCTGCGTTCAAGGCTGTGGGAGAAAGCCAAGTAAAACCTATTGACTACTACGAAAACAATATGTTTTCTCTTATCAATCTTTTGCAGGAATTCAAAGAAAGAAATATTTCTAATTTTATTTTCAGTTCTTCCTGCACCGTTTATGGACAGGCTGACCAGATGCCGATAAATGAAGAAGCACCCATAAAACCCGCTGAATCCGCCTATGGACGAACCAAACAGATGGCAGAAGAGATTTTGAAAGATTTTGCTGCTGCCCACCAAAAGAAGGTATCGTTATTAAGGTATTTTAATCCTATCGGGGCTCATCCTTCGGCTAAAATAGGCGAACTTCCTCTTGGAATTCCTAACAATCTCGTTCCCTATGTGACCCAAACCGCAGCAGGAATACGAGAAAAACTAAACATCTGGGGAGATGACTACCCTACTCCTGATGGGACTGCCATCCGCGATTATATCTATGTGATGGATTTAGCCAAAGCCCATGTGAAAGCCTTGCAAAAACTAGCCTCAGAAAAATCAGAAACTTTGGTTGATATTTTCAATCTGGGAACAGGGAAAGGGTCTTCTGTCCTTGAAATCGTAAAGGCTTTTGAAAAAGCAAATAATCTAGAAATTCCTTACCAAATCTGTGACAGAAGAGCAGGCGATATTACCATCGCTTATGCAGATGCTTCCAAAGCCGAAAAAGAACTTGGCTGGAAGGCAGAAACTCCTCTAGAAGAGGCACTGAGAACCACTTGGCTCTGGCAGAAAAATCTAGAACAAGAAAAATAAATTTCAATAAAAAATCTCTTTCAAATTGAAAGAGATTTTTATTTTTTTAAAGGAAAACTCCACTACTTTCAGGATTAACTTCTGAATTCAATTTTGCATTTATATCTGCTTCTATTTCAGCTTCTGAAACTCCAAATTCCCTTGCAGCATCTTTAACCAAGCTGTCTTCGTTAATTCTGTCTGTATAGATATGAACAGGGATTTTGATATCCAATTCTTTATCAAAAGAAGCCGAAGGAAGTTTATCAGACTCCAAATCGTTTGGTTTCTGCCCGAACTTAGCCAAAACTATTCTCAAATCAAAATTCAGGTATGGTTTTTTCACATCGAAAAATCCTTTCAGTCCTATTTTTTCTGGTCTTATTTTAGCCTCACGCGGACCTCCAAAGCTCTTAAAAATGTATTTATCCTCAGGATTAGTATCACGGTATTTATAAGTCATGATTTCCTTATTTGGAACTACTGTCCCGCCACTTATAGCGACTATATTTTCCATTAAAAAGAAGTGTTGATATTGTTTTGCTGCCTCATCAGATGCTAAAAAACTATTGATTCGCTCGCCTTTTTCATTGTAATAGAAAATCTCCAATCCATAGAGAGACAGCCCTCCATCAGCAGACATTACACTAAGGGCAGCAGGATTATCAGCCGATGGAACTATCTGACCGTTTTTATTCTCAAAAAAGAATTTTTGTACAGATTTCAGATATTTCACATCTGGATATTCTGGCGAACCATGAAAATACCCATGAGAATGCCCTTCTGTAAAACGAAATTCCACCTTACTCCATTTCAGTTCCGTGCTGGACTGCTCTGGTTTTGGTACCACGATATCATCATTCTCCTGACTTCTACAAGCCAAAAGCGAAAAAACAAAAAACACTACTGCTAATACAACTTTGATTGTTCTTAAAAGACTTTTCATATTATTAAATTTTTATTTGTTTACTTTATTAAATTATTCTAAAATATTATTGAACTATTTTCACTGGGACCTTCATATCTGTATCTAAAACAAATGAACCGCTATAATGCAACGCATTGTATTTTCTGGCTCTTCCTGTCTTAGGCTCTAGTTTGTTTTTAACTAAGAAATGGGCTAATCTTACCCTTAAATCAAAACTCTGCGTTCCCGAACCAGTTGTTTTTATCGTAAAAACTCCTTTCAGCCCAATAGGGTCTACCTCCGTAGGGTTCTGAGTATCCCACGAGCGGCGGCGAAGGCTCACTCCACTCTCTCCAAAAACTCCATTTTCAGGGTCTGTATCCTGATATTCATAGCTTACCAATCTATCCATTTCTGACTCCTCTAACTCCTTTTTATTTTTATTTAGCTGAAAAAAATGCTGATGGATAGGCGCCATTTCTTGTGAAACGAATTCGCTATTAAGCCTTCTACCATTGTTATAATACACTATTTCAAGGAGATAGCTATTTCCTTCTTTCCATTCTACGGCTTCTGTATTGTCAAATTTCAATCCATCTTTAGTCAGCAGCGCTGTCCTTCTTTGCTCCTGTGAGGTCGTTGTATTTTTAAATATAAACTCCACTCTATCAGGCATTTCGTGACCTCTGTCTTTGGTTTCGTCCGTTGGTGCCTGAGGGCTGTCGCCATCTCTACTACAAGAAGAAATACTGAAAACTGCTAAAAACAGCATTAGCATTGTCAAAATTTTGTTTAGTGAAAACTTATTTTTCATAATGTTAAAATTTATTAGAATTAATGATTATTAAAAATTAAATTGTGTTTTGAACTGAATATCAATCCCTTTCCCATGAATAAAATACCGCAGTCTATCTGTATAATTCTTATAAAGTGCATTGGTAAGATTTTCTACGCCCAAAAAGAATTTTACACTTTTCTTATTGCTGTATTCCAGTTCTGCACCTATTTTCAGACCCAATAAATGGTAGGCATCAGGAGAGTCCGCCACGAGGTCAAAATCAGGATTAAACCTTCTCTGCTTCGCGAAATACTGGTGTTCTACTTTTGCATAAAAATTCTTGAAAACAGAAGTCGAAATATTCCATTTTAAACTTTGCGAAAGCTGTAATGGCGGTATCTGAGGAAGATATGCCTTTGTATGCTGGTCATCTGCATAGACCAAAGAAAGATTGGAATGGTATTCTAAATTTTTAGAAATAGGAACTCCTACTGCCAAATCTCCCCCGCGAAAAAGAGCATCACTCTGCACAAACTCAAATAACGCCGCCGGCCCAGAAAACAATACTCTATACTGATGTGTAGGAATGCTGTAAATAAAATTATTAATCGGCTGAACGAATGCAGACATTTCCGCAAAAAATCTATTTTTCTTGTAAGACAATTTATTGACAATTTTCAGCCCCCTTTCTGCATTTAGATTTTTATCACCTACATAATAAATCGGAATTCCGTGCTGTTTTCCGTTGATATACAGTTCATAAGGCTCTGGCGCTCGCCACGCATATCCCGCATGAGCCACATATTCCAGATGGTCAGTAATTTGATAATGAACTCCCCCGCTGTACGAAAAACTCGAAAAATCTCTCTTTCCTCCATAGAGCTGACCAAACATATCGTAACCCAAAGAATTTATCGTTCTAAAATCAAAACGCGCTCCCAGCTCTGCCAGCCATTTTCCTCTTTTAAACTCGGAAATAAAAAATCCTGCGTAATTATTCAAAACAAAATTCGGAATCGTAGGAACTACGCCTGTTCCTGGCACATTGAAATTTTCTTTCCTTGAATAGCTTACCCCAAACTGAGTTTCCAATCCTTTAAAATGCGTGTTTTTCCAAATCGTTTCCACAAAATGAGAATCAAGCTTGGTATCCTGTGTAGGAATTGTAGTTCTGTCTAACCTTCTGACATCAAACTCTTTTCGGTGATTATTTTGATAAGCATAAACCAAATCAAAATGATTATTCGGACTAAGTTTAAATTCCGTTTCACTTTTCAAGAAATAATGAGCCACATTATGCTTTGGAGCTGTAATATCGTAGGAAAAACCATATGTCGTAATCGGTCTGCCAAGCTTGAGCCTGCTTTCAAAATCATCTATATTGCTGGATGCCGCCCCATAGAAAATCCCTAATTCTGAGTTATATACACTAAAATACAAATTAGATTTAAATTCATTCTTACGATATTCCAGCTCAGCAGAATAATTCAGCTCCCGAATTCCTGTATTATTGACATAATAATTTTGAGTTTTATAATCTCCTGCATACTGCGCATTTACCTGCGCTCTCCATGCCCAGTTTTTACCTAGCGCTCCTTCCAAATAACCTCCGCCAGAGACTTTCCCAGAATTAGAATTTCCAGAAAGCATCACTGCACCAGCCAGTTTTTCACTATAATTAAGGTTTTTAGGAGACAGCAGAACCACTCCGCCAAGCGCCCCAGCACCATATCTCACGCTCTGAGCGCCTTTTATTATGCTAATATTCTGCGGAATACCTATGCTGATTTCTGGTGCGTGGTCATCAGACCAGTCTTGGCTTTCCAGTTTTACGCCGTTATTTAGAATCAAAATCCTTGTGTTTCCCAAGCCCTCTATCACAGGTTTTGCGACTGTAGCTCCTGCCTGCCGAAGGGTAATCCCTGCTGCTTTGGACAGTACTTCTGAAAGATTTTGACCTATATTTTCTGAAAGATTTTCTTTAGAAAATTTTACAAGATTATCAGCCGATATGTTTTTGTTTACAATTGTAAGCGTGTCAATGTTTTTGGGCGTTACTTCCTGCGAAAAAAGCATATGAAATCCACAGAAAATAATCCCAAATACCAATTTTTGAGTCATATAAAATGATTTAATACAAAAATGTAATGGATAAATTTTAAACCGAAAATGTTTTTTGCTTGAAAAAGGGAATGCTTTGATTTTAAGTAATATCAACTATGATATTGACTTTCATAAAAATCAATAAACATTCAATCAAAACTAAGAAAATATAGGAGGAGCGCGGGACTGCCACAGAAGAATTATCCTCTCTGATACGAAAATTTTATACAATGAAAAAAATGAGAAATATTCATTTACATGAATCTCTGTGAGTGGTTTTCCTGGAAGAATATAGAAATAATTCAATGTGCATAAAAACCCACAATCACAGTCGCTTTTGGTCTGTAAATGAGCTTTGTGATAGCAGACTTTATCGCTGCATTCTGCTATTTTTTCTGTTTTTTGATGAGTTTCCTGATGATGCAAACGCACAAACAAGCCCGATACATTCATCACGAAGATGAGTAGCAGCACCGAAGCCAAAAAAGTTTTAATATGTTTTGCAGTTTTTATCATCATTATTTGATAACGGACACAAATATAATCTAAATTTCCGAAAATAAAAATTCATTACTCAAAAATTTACCAGAAGCTTCCTCTACACTATACTCTCCTATTTTAGTTCTTCTGAGCTGGGTAAGATAGGCGCCTACGCCCAGCTCCTGCCCTATATCATGAGCCAGAGAGCGAATATAAGTCCCCTTGGAACAGCCCACTAAAAAACGGACATATGGAAATTCTATCTGAATGTCTTTAATATAATGAATTGTAGTTTTTCTGGATTTCATCTCTACGGAAGCCCCTACTCTTGCCAAATCATAAGCCCTCTCGCCATCAACCTTTATTGCTGAAAAAATAGGAGGTTTCTGAGTGATTTCGCCTAAAAATTTTTGTAAAACTTCTGTCACAAAATCCTCTGTGATGTGGCTGATATCCGTAGGGAAAATTTCTGGTTTTTCGGTATCGTAGGACTCTGTCTGCACACCTATTTTTATTTCCGTCCAGTATTCTTTCGGTGCATCTTGGATTTCGGATATTTTTTTGGTTGCCCTGCCTGTGCATACCACGAGAAGTCCCGTAGCTTTAGGGTCAAGAGTTCCCGCATGCCCTACTTTTATTTTCTTAAATTTAAACTCTTTTTTCAGCTTAAATTTAATTTTATTGACCGCTTGAAACGAAGTCCAATCCAAGGGCTTATCAACCAGAAAAACCTGACCTTCAAGAATTTGCTCCGCAGTCATTTATTATTTGTTTAAATAAAAATAAATCAATAAAACTATTCCGACAATGATTCTATACCAGCCCCAAAACTTAAAGCCGTACTTGGCAAGAACATTGATAAAAGTCTTCACTGCTATCAGTGCCACGATGAAAGCCACGATGTTTCCGATAATGAAAACCATAATGTTTTCTGTAGAAGCCAAAATCATCTCATATCCCTTCTGGGCATTCGGCGTTCCCTCTCCCCAAGTCTTGATAAACACAGAGTAAAGCGTAACTGCCATCATCGTAGGAACAGCTAAAAAGAAAGAAAATTCCGCAGATGCCTTTCTGCTAAGCCCTTGGCTCATTCCTCCAATGATAGAGGCCGCAGAACGAGATGTCCCTGGCATCATAGCCAGACACTGCCAAAAGCCGATAGTCACAGCCTTTTTGATGGATATCCCTTTCTCGTCATCAATTTTTTCCTTGTTATCAAACCACTTATCTACAAAGAGTAGAACCACTCCTCCCAAAACCAAAACACAAGAGATAACTATCTGATTACCAAGCACTACTTCTATTTTATCATCAAATAATTTTCCTAAAACCAAGGCTGGAACAACGGCACAAGCCAGTTTGATATAAAAATTAAAATTAGAAAGGTCAAAAAACTTTTTCCAATACAAAACCACAATGGAAAGAATCGCTCCGAACTGAATGGACACTTGGAACATCTTAAGATATTCGGTTTCTTCCATTCCGAGCAGAGCCGCTGTAAATCCCATATGAGCGGTAGAAGAAATCGGAAGATACTCCGTAAGCCCCTCTACGATTGCAACAATAATAGCTTTTACTATATCCATTATTTATTTCTTTTTAGTATAGCCACCACCTGCACCACAAAACCAACAATCACTAGTAAAGGCGCTATTCTGATTCTTACCACAGAAAAAATATCATCATTCCAGTAGTTTGGGTCAAAAGAGCCATCTGGTTTGGTATTCGCTCCATAGCCCATCATTAGGATAAATCCAAAAACTATAAGCCCCAAACCTATCAGCATCAATTTAAAATTACTCTTACTGAAATAAAATGTATTTTCTGTAGGAGATGTTTCTGTATTTTTATTTTTGGTTTTCATTATGCTATTTCTCTTTTAAGAATAATATAAATCGTCAGTTTTTGTTTTCAAGAATCTCCATGTTGCAAACACTGTACTGAAAACTGTAATACCAATTCCCACAACTACAACGCCCAATATCAGCCATATGAATTTATTAGTATCTGGAACAAACTCAGAACCAATCTGATTTGTAAAATAATACCACGCTGAAAAAAGGAAAACAAGCCCAATAAAAGCTCCTATAGAACCTAAAATAACAGCTTCCTTTATAAATGGTTTTAGGATAAATCTTCTTCTCGCCCCCACCAGCTGCATTGTCTTGATAATAAATCTTTTAGAGAAAATTTTAAGACGGATAGAGCTGTTTATAAGCACAATAGCTATTATCAAGAATAATATGGTAAATCCTATAATCCACAGCAAAATTCTATCTAAATTATAATAGACATCCTGTGTCATTTTGGTGTCATTTTTCACCTCTTTTACTCCTTTTATTCCTTGTAAATGCTTTATTACAGCATTTATAGTATCAGGAGCTACATAGGCTGGTTTTAGGGTAACTTCTACTGATGGAGGGAAAATATTTTCTTCGAAAAGTCCCTCTGTATCTATTCCCAGCTGTTTTTTAGCTATTATTTTTGCTTCTTCTTTGGTAATGAATTTTGTCTTTTTTACATATTTCTGTTCAGAAATCAATTTGTAGGTTTCCTGCTGATATTCACCCGCTTTCGCAGAATCCTTAGGATCCAGATATTCATCAAAATACACTGCAACAACTAGCTGCTCCTTGATATAGTCAGAATATTTCTGTGCATTTATCAAAATCAACCCAAAAAGTCCAACCAAAAAAAGAACCAATGAGATACTGACAACCACAGTAATATTACTTGAACGCAGCCTTCTTCTATTAAAATCATCTATTGAATGTGCCATTTGATAAATTTTTCGGCTAAAATAGAAAAAATCTTGCTAAATCAAAGTAGGAATACGAAAAAATTGATGTTAATTAAATCATAAATTTTGTTTCAAAAAGCCTTAACTTTGCCGAAAAATTTAGAATTTAATGAGTGTAAAGGCCAAAAAACACCTCGGACAGCATTTCCTAACCGATGAAAATATCGCAAAAAAAATCGCAAACAGCCTCCAATTCAGCGGGTATGATAAAGTCTTGGAAGTAGGCCCTGGGATGGGTGTCCTCACCAAATATCTTTTAGAAAAAGAAACCGAAACCTTTGTGGCGGAGATAGATACAGAGTCTATCACCTACCTCAAAGAGCATTATCCTCAGCTAAAAGAAAACTATTTTGTGGGAGATTTTTTGAAAACAAATTTTTCTAAAATATTTCCAAATGAGCAGGTGGCTGTGATAGGGAATTTTCCGTACAATATTTCTTCGCAGATTTTATTTCACATTATAGAAAACTATCAGCAGATACCAGAAATGGCGGGAATGTTCCAAAAAGAAGTAGCAGAACGAACAGCAGCCGTACCCAGAACGAAAGATTATGGGATTTTATCTGTAATGGTTCAGGCTTATTATAATGTCAAATATCTTTTCACAGTTCATGAAAATGTTTTCAATCCACCACCAAAAGTAAAATCTGGCGTGATTTCGCTGCTTAGAAATCCCAAAGAAGGACTTGCAGGAAACGAAACTTTGTTCAAAAATATCGTAAAAGCTGGATTTAACCAAAGAAGAAAAAAACTCAGCAATGCCCTAAAAGTTTTGAACATTCCTGAGGGACTTTCTGGTCATAATTTCTTAAATTTGCGAGCGGAAGAACTTTCAGTACAAGACTTCATCTCATTTACCAATGAGTGGAAAGAAAATCTAAAATAGCCCATGCCAAAAGAAGAAAACATCTACCAGCCGCTACTTTCGTACATTGAAGAAAAAAATGCAAAAGCCATTTCGGAAATCATTTCGGAGATGGAGGCGGTGGATATTGCTAATTTTTTTGGAATTTTAGATGATTCTCAAAAAGTGTTTCTCTACGAACTGATGGACAATGATGTTTCTGCGGAAATGCTTTTGTACATTGATGAAGAAGACCGAAAAGAATTCCTAAAAAACTTCTCGACCAAAGAAATCGCAGAAGAAATCATTGGTGAGATAAATTCTGATGATGCAGCAGACATCATTGCTGAACTTCCTGAACACCAGCAAAATGAAATCATCCAACATATTGATGATGATGAACTGGCGCAGAGCATCGTGGAACTCCTCCGATATGACGACCATGTGGCGGGAAGTCTCATGGCTACGGAGCTGGTAAAAGTAGACCATAATCTATCTATCATCGCTGCAGTAAGGGAAATGCGCAAACAAGCCGAAGACATGGATGAAGTCTACTCTATCTATGTGGTAGATGAACAGGACAAGCTCCTCGGCACCCTCAGTTTAAAAAAACTGCTTACCACCAGCACTTCTTCTAAGGTTTCGGATGTGTATAATTCCAAAATAAGATGTGTGCAGGACAATGAACCTGCCGAAGATGTGGCGCGATACATGCAGAAATATGACCTCTTTGAAGTGCCTGTAATAGATGCTTTGGGAAAACTGGTAGGGAGAATTACCATAGATGATGTCATGGACTTTATCAAAGAAGAAACGGATAAAGACTATCAATTGGCATCAGGGATTGCTACAGATATTGACTCTACGGACACTATTCTAAACATCACCAAAGCCCGTCTTCCGTGGCTGTTCATCGGAATGGTGGGTGGCCTGATAGGTTCACGAGTTTTACAAGGAAATGAAGAAGCAATGAGCCATGTTCCTGCCTTGATGTTCTTCGTTCCGCTGATAGCGGCTACCGCTGGAAACATCGGCGTACAGGCTTCAGCGATTATCGTGCAAGGGCTTGCCAACAATACTTTGGGACAAAACACCTTAAAAACTCTAATGAAAGAAGTAAGCGTAGCTGTGGCTTCGGGAATGATTTTATCACTGATTATTTTAGGATTCAATCTATTTGTCAATCATCATGATATGATGATTTCCATTACAATTTCCGTAGCTCTGCTTTCTGTCATTATCATCGCTGCGATGATAGGCACCATTGTTCCTATCTTCCTCAACAAAAACAAAATAGACCCAGCTATCGCCACGGGTCCATTCATCACCACTTCCAACGATATCCTCGGCGTGATGGTATATTTCACGATTGCAAAATTAATTTTAGGACTTTAAGAAATTAAGACTAAATAAAAACAGCCACAAGTTTTAACTTATGGCTGTCAATTTTTATTTATTTTTTCTTGTTTGGAAAATATATCCAACTCCGAAATTCACTTGTCCAAAAACAAAATCTTGTTGCGCTTTGTCTGGTCTGTCGTTCAGCGTTGTCTTCACATCTGGCATGTTGATATAGCCGTATTTCGCCTCTACCCTTGCCATTAGATGTTTCCAGAAAACAAAATTCAAACTCGCTCTAGCATCTAGTCCAAATCCAGCCACATGGAAACGGTCGCTTCTCTCATTTCCAAAAAGCTTAACATTAGATTTTGGATATAAAACTCCTAAACCTCCACCGTAAGACCAAGTAATATTAAAATTATTCCCTTGGTAGATTTTATTATATTTCTCAGCTCCGATGTTTACATAATTAAGCCCATCTGTATGCTCAAATGTAAGGAATTCTCCATCTGTCAAATCCACTTTTCCATCTCTAACCATCGCAGCATAGTGAGGGTCAGAAATTTTCCCAGTGAAATCTATCGTTTGGTCTTGTTTCATCACATATTTCATATGATCTAAAGCCAAAACAAGAGCCAAATTATCCTTAATAAAATATCCTATTCTAGCATTAGTCTGAGGAATCGTAACACGAAGTGGATTAAGATAATCATCAAAACTAAAGTCTGTCGGTCTATCCTTAGCTATATATTATGAAGCGTAAAATCATAGCCATTTCCTCTGAAATGAACATCTGAATTACTATAAACAGCCCTATTCCAGCCCCAATACAAAAATATTGCTCCTTTTCTGTAAGGATTGTAGGTTGTTTTATTTACAATAGAAAGGTCTGCTTGTGTCTCTGACACTGGTTTTTGCTGCGCCGAAACAAAATTCATTCCTACCAAAAATGATAATAAAATTCCTGCTTTTTTCATAATCAATTATTATTTTATCTTTTACTAAGTAATTAAATTTCTTTAAAATTAGAAATCGGTTTAAAGAAATTCGCTTTAAACCGATACTCACATAATTATTAACCCAAATTTATTTTGTCTTTGCTGACTCGTCAGCTTTCACTGGCGCCTTTGCTGCATTGCTTGGCGCAGTAGTATGAGGCTTCTCATTTGGTATCACAACTGCAGAAGGCTTTGCTGTAAGCACCACACTTAGAAAAATAAGCCCTACCACGACACCACCAAGTGTCCATGTAGCTTTCTCCATAAAATCATTAGTTCTCTGTATCCCAAAAGACGCAGAAGATGCTCCTCCGAAAGTTCCTGAAAGCCCTCCTCCTTTAGGATTCTGAGCTAAAATAATAATAGCTAACAAAATACATGCAATGATGATAGCAACCATCAGTAGTATAAATATTGTACTCATTTTATCATCTAAGTTTAGTCGGCAAATATAATAATTTTCTTTAACATGAAAAATAGATTTTACAAAAACTTTCTACATAAATTTAGACAATAAAATTGTAAATTTGTCTAAATTATCATAAGATGGATCCACAAAAGATAATCGAACTAGAGCAAAGGATAGGCAATCTGCTGTATAGACAGTCTGTTTTTTATAAGGAAATAAAACAGCTGGAGAATGAATTGGCTGAGTTAAAAAGACAAAGCAATTTCTCTTCTGTCTCTACTGCAAATACAGTAAAAACTCCTACTGAAAAACCTGTTGAAAGACCAATAGAAACCTCGGCTGAAAAAGCAACTGAAAAACCAGTCATAACAGCCCCTACCGCTCCTAAGCCACAAGTTTCCGCTCCTAAAATAAACCTTCCTAAACAACCATCTGATTTAGAGAAGATTATAGGAGAAAGCTGGATTAATAAAATCGGGATTCTCATTGTGGTAATCGGTGTAGCC
Organism: uncultured Riemerella sp.; assembly: GCA_937890925.1. Taxonomy (GTDB): domain Bacteria; phylum Bacteroidota; class Bacteroidia; order Flavobacteriales; family Weeksellaceae; genus JABCPE02. The sequence continues at coordinate 19,117 of CALAEK010000011.1, read as the reverse complement.
ATCGGTGCTAAATATTCCATCGAAAATGAACTTATCAGTCCTCTTACACGAATTATACTAGGATATTTAGTAGGAATCGGACTACTTGGTTTTGGAATCAAACTAAAACCAAAATTTGAGGGATACAGCGCAGTTTTGGTGAGTGGAGCTATCTCTATTTTCTATTTTATCACCTATTTTGCGTATAATTTTTATGACCTCATTCCGCAGGCTTTAGCTTTTGTGATGATGCTGATATTCACAGCTTTTACTGTATTTACCGCAATAAAATACAATCGTGTGGTAATTGCCCACATTGGGCTTATAGGAGCTTATGCTGTTCCATTCCTTCTGTCATCAGGCTCTGGAAGAGTGGATATTTTGTTCAGTTATATGCTCATAATCAACCTTGGAATTTTATTTATTTCTATAAAAAAAGACTGGAAATCATTACATTACAGCGCTTTCTTTTTCACTTGGATGATATACGGCTCTTGGTTCGCAAATAAATCTTTTGATTCAAATCTACAAGGATATGAAGCGCTGGGATTAGGCTTTGCTACGGCATTTTTCTTGGTCTTCTATGGAGTTTCTTTATTTAATAACATCATTTCAAAAGAAAAATTGGATAAAGTAAATATTATCCTTATTCTATTGAATTCATTTATTTACTTTGGGTTTGGATTTGGTATTTTTAATGAGCATAGTGTATTAGATTCCTATTTAGGGTTATTTACTTTGTTTAATGCTGCTATTCATTTTGCTGTTTTATTCTTTATTAAATCGAAAAAACTTGCAGATTCCACCTTGTTCTACTCCACATTAGCAATAGTTTTCACTTTCATTACGATTGCGATACCGATACAGCTGGACGGAAACTGGGTAACGCTTATGTGGACAGCTCAAGGAACTATTTTGTTTTGGCTTGGAAAAACAAAAAAAATATCCATTTACGAAAAAATATCCCTTCCTATACTTGGACTTGCTTTTCTAAGTTTTCTCGAAGACTGGTCTAATTATCATTATGCTGTTAATTTAGATATTCATGCTTTTTGGAATATCAACTTCCTGACAGGTGTTTTTGCTGTTTTGGGATACGGTTTTGCAGTTTATCTTTCAAGAAAACACCCTGATCCAGAAATTGAAAAATATAGTCCTTTTAATACTATAAAGTCTTTCTATCTACCTGTTTTATTAGTATTGACAGCGTATCTCACTTTTAGAAATGAGATTGGACACTTTTTTGATTATTGGTACGAAAGTTCATCTGTTCTCGTCCGTGAGAAAGGTGATGAATACAATGACTACAACAATGATATCGGCATTTTTAGAAACATATATCTCCTTGCCTACTCTCTTATATTCTTTGGAGGAGCAGCTCTACTGAATTTCTATAAATTCAAGAACAAAGTTTTAGGAATTTCAGCTATTGCTATTGGGCTTTTAGTTTTATTTGCCACTCAGACTTACGGGCTGGGAGAACTTGGGGATCTTCGCTATTCCTATATCAATGGGCATTATAGCAAGTATTTTGATGTTAGTATCAACTATATTTTGGTGCGATATCTGCTTTGGGGGGCTGTTGGCTTTACACTTTGGGCGATTTTCAAAAATGCTAAAACCCAACTGGAAAATACAAAATTCCACATTTTCCTAGATGCTGTGATTCATATTTCTATTCTTAATTTCTTGAGCAATGAACTGGTAACTTGGCTGGACATCGCTGGTTATCAAGATATTTTCAAATTAGGACTAAGCATCCTTTGGAGCGTTTATTCGCTTATTTTGGTAAGCCTTGGGATTTACAAGAAGAAGAAACACCTCAGAATTTTTGCCCTTGTGCTGTTCGGCATCACTTTGGCTAAATTATTCCTATACGACATCTCTAATCTCAGCACGATTTCTAAAACTATCGTATTGATTATCTTAGGGTTACTGCTTCTTATCATTTCATTTTTATACAATAAATTTAAAGACAAAATCGGTGATGAAACTAAAAATTAAATCCATATTTTCACTAATTTTCTTGGGAATTTCTGCTTTGGGATTTGCTCAGAAAAATGATTTTTCATTCAAAAGAGCCATAAAACCAAACCCTGCCACCGAGTGGAACAAGATAGAAATTCCCTTGCTGATGTATGAAAAATTAAATCCAAATTTTTCTGACATTAGAATTTATCAGCTTTCTGGAAAAGATTCGCTGGAGGTTCCGTATTTGCTGTCCAAAACGCAATTTGCTTCCCTTGAAAATGAAACTACTGAATATATAGGTTTTAAAATCCTAAATCAGACCAAAACTGCCGATGGATACTATTTCACGCTGGAAAGTCCCATCACAGCGGACATAGAGGAAATAGACCTGCATTTTTCTAATCAAAATTTTGATTGGAAAATAACCTTGGAAGGCAGCCACGACCAAAAACAATGGTTTTCTATCCTAGAAAATTACCGAATACTTTCCATACAAAATAGCAAAACTGATTACAATTTCCAGCTGCTGGCTTTTGAAAAAACGAATTATAAATTTTACCGAATTTTCATTCCTAGTAAAGAAACTCCCATTTTACAAAGGGCTTCTATGCAGGAGAAATTCACACCGAAAATAGAATTTAATAAACTGTTAATCAACAATATAAAACAAACCAACAGCACAAAAGACAAAAACTCTATCATCACTTTTTCTCTACCCTACAAAATCCCTATTTATTCACTGATTTTGAATATAGAGAAAAATGATGCTTTTTCGCGCCCTATAGAGATTAAATACCTGGTAGACAGCGTAAAAACAGAAAAAGGCTGGGTGAAAAATTATGAAACTTTTTACTACGGAAAAATCATTTACTACGGAGCAAAGAATTTAGATTTTTCATTTTCAAATAATGATGTGATATGGGCAAAGGATTTCCAAATCATCATTGAAAATCAAGACAATGCGCCTATTACTGTAAAATCTGTCAATGCAGTTTCGCCTAAATATTTTATCTATTTTAAACCAAAAAATGAAGAAAACTATTTTCTATTTTATGGAAATAAAAAATCTTCCCTTCCAGAATATGATTTAAAACTGATAGAAGACAAGGTTTTCAAACTCTCAAAAGCTGATGCAAGTCTCTCTGATGAGGAAAAACTTCCTAAAAAGGAAAAACCCACCAAAGAACCTTTATTTAAGAACAAAGGCTGGCTTTGGGGGGTAATGATTCTTATTATCTGTATTTTAGGATTTTTCAGCCACAAAATGCTTTCTACAAAGCAGGAATAGGAGTTTATTTTCTCTCTATCAGCGCCATGTAGAAACCATCATAGCCATCGCTCGGCATGATGTTTTCCTCCTTCATGAGGGCAAATTCTGTATTTTCGGCAAGGAATTTTCTGACTTGCTCTCCGTTTTCAGATGGAAGAATGGAGCATGTAGCATAGACCATTTTTCCTCCTTTTTTCAGGATTTTAGAATAGTTTTTCAGAATATTTTCCTGCTCGGTTTTTATTCTGTTGATGAAATCTTCATCTATTTTCCACTTGCTGTCAGGATTTCTTTTCAATACTCCCAGCCCTGAGCATGGCGCATCTATCAGAAGCCTGTCCGCCGTATTGTGAAGCCTTTTGATGACTTTATTATCCTCTATAAATCTGGTTTCTATGTTGAAAACTCCTGCCCTTTTTGCTCTTCGTTTCAGTTCAGCAAGTTTCCATTCGTAGATGTCTAATGCTATTATCTGCCCTTTATTCTTCATCAAAGCAGCGATATGAAGGGTTTTTCCTCCTGCTCCTGCACACGCATCTACCACTCTCATTCCTTCTTTCACATCCAAAAGTTCGGCTATTTTTTGTGATGAAGCATCCTGCACCTCAAAAAAACCTTCCTTAAAAGCCGATGTCAAAAATACATTTTTCTTTTCTTCCAACTGAACAGCATCTGGGTAACCTCTTAATACAAAGGAATTTATGCCCTCTTCTTTTAAAATTTCTACAAGATTTTCTGCTGAAATTTTGAGTGAATTTGCCCTCAAAATCACAGGCGCCTGTTCATTGAGAGCGGACATTTCTTTCTCCCATTTTGCTCCCAGTTCTTTTTCAAACAAACCTGCCAGCCAGTCTGGCACAGAGTGTTCTATGGCTTTGGTAGGGAATGTTTTCTTATCTAATTTAGACAAAATTCCGCCTGTTTTTATTCCATCAAATTCATCAAATTTCTTGTATTTCACCTTTTTCCAAAGAAGATAAGCCAAAATCAAGTTGTAGATATTAGACGGCTTTGTCCCCTCGCCCATGTAGTATTCTAAGCGTTTTTTCCAGCGGACTATATCATAGAATATCTCCGAAACCACCTGCCTGTCGGCACTTCCCCATTTTTTGTGAGCTTTTAGTAATCGCTCTAAAACCTTATCAGCATATTTTTTATCCTGAAAAAAAGTCTCCTCCAATGCATCATGAATTCCTATCAGTAAGTTGCGGTGTATCAATTCCATGTTTGTATAAATTTCGGACAAAAATACATTTTAAAAACCAAAACTCCCAAAATTATTTGAGAATACGGACTTTGTGAATTATTTTTTTCTTAAATTAGCATCAACAAATTTATTTAATTATGAAAAGACATTCTTTATTTGCGCTTCTATTTTTGCTTTCGGCAAATTTATTTTTCGCACAAAAACCCATTTACACAAAGGCAAAAGTAACTGCCGTGAAAGTGTATAGAAACTCCGCAGAACTGCAAAACACAGTAAGTTTCAGTGTTCCTTCAGGAATTTCCGAAATAGTAATTGGCAACATCTCGGAGGAGATTAACGAAAAAACTATCCAAATCGGTGTAAACAGCAAGAACATTTCTATTCTTTCCTCGCAGTTTACCAATGATTATTCCACAGATTTTAAAATGGATACTACCAATCCACAAATTAAAAAAGTGAATGACAGCATCAAAATCGTGGAAAACCTCATCTCTAAAAACCGAATAGAGCTGGATGCCAATAAGAAAGCCGTAGAACTTTTGGACAAAAACCAAACCGTGCTGGTGGGAAGCAATTCCTCCAATGTTGCACAGCTCACGCAGCTGACCGAGTTCTACACCAACAAGAGAATAGAGCTGGAAAACAAACTCGTTTCCCTCAAAACAAAAGGCGATGACCTCAGTAAAAAACTTTCCCGACTGAAAAGCAGCTTAAAAACCAAAGAACAGAAGGAAGCAGAAGAGTTTGCAGATGGCGTAATCGTCCTAAAACTAATGTCTCCTACGGCTGGAAATATCAAACTGAATATCAACTATCTTACAGACAATGTATCTTGGAAGCCTTACTACGAGATAAAGGCTGAGAAAATCTCTGCTCCGCTGGATGTAACTTTCAAGGCGATTGTAAAACAAAATACAGGACTAGACTGGAAAGGCGTAAAACTTACCCTTATCAATGGAAATTCTTCCAGAAACAATTATGCTCCTACGGTAAGCCCTTGGTTCATCTATGCACAAAGCCCGAAAGAAAGAGAAATCCTAAGGGAAGAAAAAATTGCCGACAAATCTGCTGCCATAAGAATCAGAGGAATGGGAAGTGTAAATGCAGAAGAGTATGATGATGTTCAGTCCAATGCTTTAGAAGAAGTAGTCGTTACGGCCTATGCTGGGTTTAATGTCAATGCAAACGAGCTTAACACCAGCTATGACATAGACATTCCTTACGATATTTTGTCCAATAACGAAGACCACCTCATCAGTCTTTATCAGCAGAAAATCCCTGCCGATTATCAATACTTCACTGCGCCTAATTACAGGAGAGAAGCTTATCTTTTAGCGAAGGTAAAGGATTTCAGCAAGTATCATTTGGTTTCTGCGCCTGCGAGTGTCATCTTTGAGAACATGTATATCGGTGAAACACGCGTCAGCCCAGACCAAACTAACAATGAGATGAACATCACGCTGGGTAACGACCCGAAAATCAGCATCAGAAGAGAAGATATCCAAGATAAATCTGGCGAGAAATTCCTTTCTTCTTACCGCGAAAAGGTGGTTACATATGATTTAATTATCAAAAACAACAAGAAAGAACAAATCAGCATGGAAATCAAAGACCGTTTCCCGCTGAGCAACAACGAAGCCGTAAAAATAGAAGTGCTGGACAAAAGCGGTGCCACGAAGGACGACGAAAAAGGCTTCCTCACATGGAACATAAAACTCTCTCCTTCCGAAACCAAGAAACTAAGGGTAAGCTACAAAGTCCGCTACCCGAAAGACTACACCGTAAGCGGATTATAAAAAACAAAAAACTCCCATCATATGAGGGAGTTTTTTTATTGTTATTTTATTGATTTTCAGAAAATAAACCAATTAAAACTTTCATATATACATATATATAGAGAGAGATAAAGATTATCCCTAAATGGTTCTATTGTTAATAACAATGTAATGATTATAAGCAGTATGATATCTAATCTAAATGATTCATATTTTTTTCTAATGAAGAATACTATACTTTCTATTATCAAATATAAAATAGTAAACGAAACTATTACAAACATAGCAAACATGTATTTCATCCCATGTCTGTCATTTTCTACTTTATGTAATATATAAAGCATTGTAAAAAACGGAACAGCGGGAACTAGCAAAATACGAAGAAGTAAATGTATGATAGTTCGTTTAATCATTGTTTTTAATCATTAAATTCACTGATGAAATGGAGTTTAACATTCGGGAATTTCTCCTGTGTCATCGTGATAGTGAATGCAGAATCCGCTAAAAACACCAGTTGATTATATTTATCTCTCGCCAAAAATCGCTGTTTCAGCCTTGCAAATTCTTTGAACTCTTCGGATTTTTCATCAGCCTCTACCCAGCACGCCTTATGAATAGAAATCGGCTCGTAGGTGCATTTAGCGCCATACTCGTGCTCCAGTCTGTATTGGATAACTTCGTATTGCAGCGCTCCCACCGTTCCGATAATCTTTCTTCCGTTCATCTCCAGTGTGAAAAGCTGTGCTACACCCTCGTCCATCAGCTGGTCTATACCTTTTGCAAGTTGTTTTGCTTTTAGCGGGTCATCATTATTAATGAAACGGAAATGCTCAGGAGAGAAACTCGGAATTCCTTTAAAGTTCAGCTTTTCCCCAGCCGTGAGCGTGTCCCCGATACGGAAATTCCCCGTATCATGCAGCCCGACAATATCCCCAGGGAAAGACTCATCTACTACTTCCTTTTTATCCGCAAAGAAAGCATTCGGAGAAGAGAATTTCATTTTCTTGCTTTCCCTTACGAGCAGATAGTTTTCGTTTCTTTTGAACACACCAGAAACGATTTTCACAAAGGCAAGCCTGTCGCGGTGTTTAGGGTCCATATTGGCATGAATTTTAAACACAAAACCTGTGAAATTTTGTTCCTCTGGCTTCACGATTCTGCTGTCTGCCTGTTTTGGCTGAGGATTTGGAGCAATGTCAATGAAAGCATCCAGAAGTTCTCTCACCCCAAAATTATTCAGCGCCGAACCAAAGAACACAGGCTGCTGCGTTCCTGCCATGTAATCTTCCCTGCTGAATTTAGGATAAACCGATTCCACTAGCTCCAGCTCATCTCTTAGAGTATTAGCCGCCTTTTCGCCTACGGCTTCATCTATCGCAGCATCGTTAATATCATTAAAGGTAATGCTCTCCCCTACTTTTTGTTTCTTTTCTTCTAAAAACAACTGGATATTATTCTCCCAGATGTTATAAATTCCCTGAAAATCAGCCCCCATACCGATAGGCAGCGAAAGCGGAACCACAGAAAGCCCAAGTTTCTGCTCCACTTCATCCAGCAGGTCAAAAGCATCTTTCCCTTCTCTGTCCAGTTTATTGATGAAAACTATCATCGGGATGTTTCTCATACGGCATACCTGGACGAGTTTTTCGGTCTGCTCTTCCACCCCTTTTGCGACATCTATCACCACGATTACAGAGTCCACGGCAGTAAGCGTTCGGTAGGTATCTTCCGCAAAATCCTTATGTCCAGGGGTATCAAGGATGTTGATTTTATGTCCTTTATAATTAAAAGCCAAAACGGAAGTCGCTACGGAAATCCCTCTCTGGCGCTCTATTTCCATAAAGTCAGAAGTTGCACCTTTCTTTATTTTATTAGATTTCACCGCTCCAGCCTCCTGAATAGCCCCTCCGAAGAGAAGGAGTTTCTCGGTAAGAGTGGTTTTCCCAGCATCTGGGTGGGAAATAATCCCAAAAGTTTTTCTTTTCTGTATTTCTTGAATTAAGGCTGACATATCTATTTTTAAAATATCTGCAAAAATGGTGATTTTTAATGAAAATATTTACTTTTGCCGTCAAAAAAATTGATGAAAAACAAAAACCAGCAGATATCTATGATACCCGCTGGTTTTGTGTTTTAGTTTTAGTGGATTATTGTTTGGTATAAGTGTATCTATCTCCATCACCATCCTTAATCTGCACCATTGTATTCCCATTAATCTCTATTTTATATCTAGAACCAGGCGCCCCAGGAGGAAGGAGTGAATTAAAGAAGAATATATCTGTGTTCTTTATTTCATATGTTCCTTCAAGCACAAATGCACTTGGATTACTAGGAGCAGCATTACTATAATGTTTATATTTTTTATCTGATCCATAAACATGATATAGTACATAAAGAGGTGCTGTTTGATACACTCCATCAGTATCTTTTTGCTCATATTTTGTAAGTTTCCATGTTCCTACAACATCCTGAACAGAAACTGATGGTTTCTGTGGCACTACTTGTTCATCATTGCTACTTCTGCTACATGAAGTAAGTGAAGTTCCTGCTAAAGCTATCACTCCTACCGCAAGGATAGGAAACATTCCTCTAAATAAATTGCTTTTTTTCATAATTTTTTGAATTTTATGTTTCCTCTGTCTAAACATTGGAAACGATTAATAAATAGTTAAAATCTGTTTGTTAGTTATCCTTTTTCTACTACAAATTTACGAACCAATGAAAATAAAAACCAAAGCTGTACTACTGATATTTATTAGGATTTTGATAAAAATTTCAGCCAAACAAAAAAACCAATGCTTTAATTGCATTGGTTTTGCTTTTATGTGTTATATTCTTTTGGTTAAAAGAAATTTGAACTAAATTTTAGTATTCTTTTACTAGTCCTTTCACGATTTTGATAACGCTCGGCATCGCTGTATCAGCGGCTTTCAGCACCTCTTCGTGTGAAACCGCAAAAGCAATCTCTGGCCCACCCAAATCAGTGATGATGGAAATACAGAAACAGTCCATTCCCATATGTTTAGCCACGATAACCTCCGGCACGGTGCTCATTCCTACAGCATCTCCACCGATGTAACGAACCAATCCATACTCCGCTGGCGTCTCAAAAGTAGGCCCTTGTAATGCTACATATACTCCTTTGTGAACTTTTATGCTGTTTCGCTCCGCTACCTGCTCCGCTACTTCTATCATTTTTCTGTTATACGGCTCAGACATATCCACGAATCTCGGCCCTAATTCATCTATATTCTTCCCACGAAGCGGATGCTCTGGCATCATGTTGATATGGTCTTTCACTATCATGATATCTGCCACTCGGAAGTTAGGATTTACTCCTCCAGAAGCATTAGAAAGAATTAAATTTTTAATTCCTAAAAGATGGAAAACACGGAAAGGGAAAGTCACCTTGTCCATAGTGTGCCCTTCGTAGTAGTGGAATCTACCACTCATCATCAGCACTTTTTTGCCTTCCAGCATTCCGTAGATTAGTTTCCCGCCGTGCCCTACTACCGTAGTCTGTGGGAAATTAGGAATATCCTTATACTCAAAAACATGGATAGGCTCCACCTCGTCTTTTAGTTTTCCTAAACCTGAACCCAAAACAATGGCAAAATCTGGTGTATCCTTAATAACTTCTTTAATGAAACTCGCGGTTTCCTTGATTTTCTCTAACATAATTTAATATTACCTGATTAAACTCTTCTTTATTATTTATCTTTACATTGATAGGCCAGTAGAACAATTTGTCGGTTAATTCCTCAAAATCCATCAGCCTTACATAGTCTTTTTCCGTGGTAAGGATTAGTTTTTTCTCGCCGAGTTTTTTATACTCTTGGAGCATTTTGTCTATATCTTCTTTTTTAAAGGAATAATGATCTCTAAACCTCAAATGCTTGATTTTATCTGTGTATCTTGAAACTTCTTTTATCAGTTGAGAAGGATTGGCAATGCCTGTTATCAGTAGAACCTCGTATTGATCCAGCATTTTCACGGGCATTTTCACTTTTGTGGAAGTGATTTCTTCATCATAATCAATGGACGAGAAAAATACTTTTTGATGTTTTTTAGGCTTAATTTTAGAAATAAAATAGAATTTTTTCTCTTCGGTAAGGTCTTTGGGACATTTGGTAACCATGATGATATCCGCCCTGTCTGCTCCTTTTCTGGACTCGCGGAGATTTCCCGCAGGAAGCAGATAATCAGAGAAATACGGGTCACTATAATCGGTCAATAAAATATTAAACCCAGCCTGAATGGCACGATGCTGATAGCTATCATCCAAGACTAGCGCTTGCAAGCCAGCTTCCTCTATCAGCCGCTCCGCTCCCACTACTCTATTTTCGCAGACTCCTATGGCTATTCGGTTTTTAAATCTTTGGAAAAGCTGCATAGCCTCATCGCCCACCATACGGAAATTACTGTCATAATTCACCATATAGTAGCCTTGGGTCTTCCTTCCATACCCACGAGAAAGCACACCTGCCTCGTAATCATCCAAAAGAAGTCCCATGAGATACATCACCATGGGAGATTTCCCAGAGCCGCCCACAGACAAATTTCCCACTCCGATGATAGGCGTCTGAAACTTAGTAGACTTAAAAAGTCCCTTGTCATAAAGCCAATTTCTACAAGTGGTTATCAAGTCGTAGATTAGTGAAAAGGGATAAAAGTACCATCTCTTCATAGGGAGCAAAAATAAGGATTTTTTCTATCATTTATTAACTATCGCCAATTTTTCATACTTTTGCGCCAAATTATTTTAAATATGAATAGAAGATTAATCCCATTCCTATTGATAGCAGGAGCATTATTAACCAATTGTGGTGGTAGCAGAGATGAAGATGTAATCAACCCTAACACACCTGGAAATACACAACCATCCAACCCTACAACGCCATCTACACCTAGCGATGAGCAAATAGGAAAAAGAACATATGCACAAGAATGGAAAACTGGTGTGGACTATCTCAGCGCCATTGACATTGCAGATCTTTACAACAATCCTGCTAATGTAAGCGCAGCACTGAAAAATTCTGTGAAATTCGCAACCCTTACAACTGACCAAAAATACTACACTCTGAAAGATGATGATTTGAGTTATTTAACTATCGAAGATATTACATACGATAAACAATACATCTCTTTCTACACTATGTATAAAGGCATCAAAAGTTCTACAAAAAGTACATTAAAATTTGATGCTAGGGACTTTTACAACAAACAATTTACCACTGACAACAGCTATGTATCCTCTAAATACATGCGTGGGCTCTACGAATCCTTACCGATAGGGATAGGAAGTCTATTTAGCTACGATAGTCAAAGATATCAAATAGATTATGTTGCCGATTCAAAGGATAAAAGCGATAACAACAACTCCCTAAGTCTAAACATAAAAATCACTGACAAGAAAATATTAGACAACTCTAAAAACACTTTTGAAATTCATAAAAATGTTGAAGGTTTCAAAACACTGAAAAACCTTGCTGATGATTTAGCAATTGGGCACAATTTTGATTTTAGAAGTAAAGTAAAAGATGTAATAAAATCACATCCTAATAAAATAGATTTGACTCAAAATTTAAAAGGTTTCTTTGATAATAATTGGCATAAACTTATTTCAATATCTCTAAAATCAGACACTAGCAAAGAGTTATCTATAGATGGTCAAAGTCCTTTATATAGAACTATTTCGGGACAGAGTGTTGGCTATATTGATATTTATTTGACACAACCAAGATTTGTTCTTACTTCTGCTGTTATAGATGGAAGAAATCTAGTTGCAAAAGTAAAATTACAAGATGCTAACGATGTTGTAATAGATAAAGAATACACCGTTATGGTTCATAATGTTAAGTAATTCTAATAGTAGTATATAAAAAAGCAATCCAAATTTGGATTGCTTTTTTTCTTTAATAAGAATGATTCATCAGTTCTTTTTTCTCTTCATTATACAATCTGTACTCTAAGTATTTATAAGAGTCTCTTGGTATAATGGTCACCCACTTATTGTATTTAAACAACCATTTCATTCTGATGCTTGTAAAAAATCCTTTGGTAAGGTAGGCTTCTACAAAAGGATGAACATGGAGATACAATCTGCTTTTCTCATGTATCAAGTGGTTTTTGATGGCTTCTTCCATCTGCTCTACTATCACTATCGGAGCACTTATTTCGCCTATTTCGTTAGGGTTTTCTTCTTTGGTATCTATTATTTTTTCTGGGCGAACCCTTTGTCTTGTTATTTGTATCAGACCAAATTTACTCGGAGGGAGGATTTTGTGCCTTGCTTTATCTCTCTTCATCTCCTCTTTCAGATGGTCATAAAGTTCTTTACGATGCTCAGTATTGCTCATATCTATGAAATCCACCACTATTATCCCGCCCATATCTCGCAGTCTAAGCTGTCTGGCTATCTCCGTTGCTGCGATTTTATTTACATTTAGGGCATGGCTCTTATTAGCCTGATTTCCTAATGATATATTATTCCCCGAATTCACATCTATGACATGGAGAGCCTCCGTGTGCTCTATTACTAGATAAGCTCCTTTGGAACCTGGAATATTCACATGTTTCCCAAAAGACTGTTTCAGCTGTTTTTCTACATTATAATATTCCAAAAGAGGAATATGAGAATCATAATACTGAACTATATTTTTACTTTCAGGAGCGATTACTTCTAGGTAATTGCGCATGTCATTTACCATTTGTTCATCATCACAAATGATACTTACAAAGTCTTGGTTAAAATTATCCCTCAAAATAGCAGAAGCCCTATCTTCCTCACTAAGGACTTTACAAGGCGTTTTATTTTTTTGGATATTTCTGAAACAAATATTCCATTTCTCTATCAGCTGGTTCATATCATTATGAAGTTCAGCCACCTTTTTATTTTCTGCTACGGTTCTGATAATCACCCCAAAACCTTCTGGCTTTATACTTTCTATCAAAGTTTTCAGCCTTGTTTTTTCTTGGCTATCCTTTATTTTTTTCGATACCGATATTTTTTGGTCAAAAGGAATTAAAACCAAATACCTCCCTGTCAAGGAGATTTGTGTAGATACCCTTGCCCCTTTTGTGGAAATAGGCTCTTTTGTGATTTGTAGCAGGACTTCATCACCCACAGATAAGACCTTGTCTATCATTCCGTTCTTATCTATCTCTTCCTCTATTGGGAAGGATTTTAGGCTTGGTGATTGGATTTTTTTATTCAAAATCCCTTTTAATAGGTTTTGGTAAGTTCTAAACTCTGGTCCCAAATCCTGATAATGCAAAAAGGCATCCTTATCAGAGCCTATATTGACAAAAGCTGCATTCAGGTTCGGTGCTAGTTTTTTTACTTTACCAACGAACAAATCCCCTACTACATACTCACTATCTTGTTCCTCCGTATGGAGTTCGAAGAGTCTTCCATCTTCTATTAGAGCAATTTTAGAAGCCTCTTCTTCATATGATATGATTAACTCTTTCTTCATTTTTTTGGCTTTCTAATAATACTTTTCTTTTACTAAAATAAACAAAAATATAGTCGGCTTCAATTTTCAAAAATAAAAACACCAACTATATTCTTATGTTTTCCTACTGAAGACTATTTTTTCTTCTTATGTCTGTTTAGTCTTCTTCTCTTTTTTCTCTTGTGGGTAGCCACCTTATGTCTCTTTCTTTTCTTTCCGCTTGGCATAGCTTTAATGTTTTTATTCTGTTATTACTCAGTGAATTATATTTATTTTACTTTTACTTTTGATTTTACCTTTTCTACGAAAGTTTTAGAAGGCTTAAATGCTGGTATATTATGTGCAGGAATTTGGATTGCAGTATTTTTAGAGATATTTCTACCCGTTTTTGCTGCTCTTGTTTTGATAATGAAAGATCCAAAACCTCTAAGATACACATTATCACCATTATACATAGTCGTTCTTATCTCCTGCATAAACGCCTCTATGATTCTCTGAGTTTCATTTTTCTCAGTTCCTAACTTATTTGCAATTGCATTTACTAATTCTGCCTTTGTCATTTCCTTTTTTGTTTTTATTTTTGGTGTGCAAATATATAAAAAATTTTGAAAACAATTAAACAAAATTCTGATTTTCTTTACATTGGTCAAAAATTATTGCGCTGGTACGCCCAAAATGCAAGAATATTACCATGGAGAACCGCCCAAAATCCATATAATGTGTGGATTTCGGAGATTATTCTCCAGCAGACCCGCGTGGAGCAGGGATTGGAATATTATATAAATTTCACCAATAGATTTAAAGATATAGAATCTCTCGCCGAGGCTGATATAGACGAAGTCCTCCTCTACTGGAAAGGGCTGGGATATTATTCCAGAGCTATCAATCTGCACAAAGCAGCACAGCAAATCATGCAGGATTATCAAGGTATTTTCCCAAATAATTACCACGAAATTCTAAAACTAAAAGGCATCGGAAAATACACCGCAGCTGCCATTTCCAGTATTTGTTTCAACGAAAAAAGACCTGCTGTGGATGGCAATTTTTACCGCGTTTTATCCAGAATTTTCGCTGATGATTTTGACATTTCAAAAACAAAAGCCCACGATTATTTCTCGGAATTAGCGCTTTTGATAATGCCTGACAGAGATTTTGGCGATTTTAATCAAGCGATAATGGATCTGGGAGCAAATATCTGCAAACCTAAAAACCCTTCCTGTGATATTTGCCCTATTTATGAAGATTGTCTAGCTTTTCAACTCAGAAAAACAGCCGATTTCCCCGTAAAAACAAAGAAAATCAAACCAGAAGACATGAACCTCATCTATTATTTTGTCCGATATGAAAATTCTTTTCTTATCAAACAGCGAGATGACAACTCTATTTGGAAAAAACTCTACGATTTCCCTGATAAAATCAATGAATTTTTAGAAAAATTCATCACAAAAAAAGAAGAAATTTCCCACAAACTAACCCACAAAAACCTTAACATCAAAATTTACAGCATCACACTGAGTGACAGCGCTTTATTCCAAACTTTCAGAAAAGAAAACGATTTAGAAATATTAGATTTAAAAGATTTTGACCAAAAATCTTTCCCAAAACCTTTAGAAAAATTCATCAAATCGCTAAATATCCATCGCCATCACTAAAATACTCACTTTGTTTTTCTTATTTTTAAGGAATTCCCAAGCGATGGCACTCATCGTGTTCCCTGTGGTAAACACATCATCTATCAATAGAATGTGTTGATTTTCAATTTCTTTTGTAAGAGAAAAATCATATTTGGTTTCTTCCCTATGGGATTTGTCTTTTTGGGCTTGGGCTTTGCTGTGGCTGTTTCTTTTGAGTAAATTATGGTCAAACGGAATCCCATATTCAGAGGACAAAACCTCCGTGAAAAGATGTAACTGATTGTACCCCCGTTCTTTAAGTTTCTTTGGATGAAGCGGAACGCTGACCAGCAAATCTGGTTTTTCGCCTTTAAATCTAAGATTTTCCACGACCCATTTCGCTAAAATTCCGCCAATTTTTTCCTGATTTCGGTATTTCAGCTGGTGGATAATTTCCCTAGAAAGTCCCTTTTTATCGAAATACATAAGAGCATAAGCCGCCTCCAATGGAAACAGGCTTTCTGCCTTTCTTTTCAGAAGATTTCCTCCAAAATCCCAATGCGTGAAATGTATTTTATCCAAACATTTCACGCAGACAATTTCATCTTTGGGAATGATTTCATCACAGTTTAGGCAGCGATTTGGGAACAATATATCCAAAAACATCCGCTCCTAATCTTGATACACTACATATTTAGTTCTTATCTTTTCAAAATCAGAAAGTCCTTTCTGCCATGTTTGTCGGATTTCTGCTTCAGATTTCCCTGCTATTATCTGCTTTCTGAGTTCATCCGTTCCTGCCAAGGTATCAAACCAATATTTACCCTTTGCATCTTTTAGGAAAAATGATTTTTGTGGATTTTTATAGTTTTTATAAGCCTTTATCACCCATTCCAAACTAAGCTCGCGCAGGTCTTTGTCATAGTTTCTCAAATCCTCTCCATAGCACAGCTGACCATTTAAGAACGGATTTTTAGAACCAAAACTTGGCTTCGGAGTGAATTCATATTTCATATTTTTAATCCATGGCGAACCATAGATTTGGAAAGGAATATCTGTCCCACGCCCTACAGAAACTTCGGCTCCTTCAAAGAAGCACAAACTCGGATAAAGGTTGATAGCCTTGTCATTCGGCAGGTTAGGCGACGGCTTTTCTAAAAGTGGATAGCGGTTTTTCTTGTGATAGCCTTTCATTTTTATAAGCGTATATTTCGCCTGGATTTTATTTTTAAGCCATTTTTCACCATTTACCATTTTTCCGTATTCTCCTATGGTAAGCCCATAGACCACAGGCACTAGATGAAGCCCCACAAAAGATGTCCATTCTTTTCTCAACACCGGCCCGTCTGTATAGCCGTCATGCGGATTGGGTCTATCCAAAACGATGATTTCCACGCCGTTTTCTGCTCCTGCTTCCATTACATAAGCAAGTGTAGATATATAGGTATAAAACCTAACTCCCACATCCTGAATATCAAACAAGATAACATCCAAATCCTTCATATGGGTTGGCGTAGGTTTTTTGGTATTTGCATAAAGCGAAACTATCGGAATGCCCGTCTTGGTATCCACTCCATTTTTCACCACTTCCCCAGCATCTGCCACTCCACGAAAGCCGTGTTCAGGAGCAAAAACCCTTTTTACGGCTACTCCATTTTCTTTCAGAAAATCTACGATGCTTTGTTTTTTCTTATTGATGGTCACCAGCCCAGTCTGATTGGTCACCACTCCCACGGATTTTCCTTTTAGCAGCGGCAGGTATTTTTCTGGCTGGTCTGCGCCTGTTACAAACTCCTCATTTTCGGCATTTTTTGATTTTTGTGCATTAAAAAATTGATTATTTACAAAAAGCATTAGTATAATCAATACAAAATTTTTACTTTTGGCTCTTAAATTCATTATTTTGAAGTTTCCTATTTATTTTTCTAAAAAAATTGCGTTCTCCAAAGATAACAAAAATAATCTTTCACGCATAATAATTTTCATCGGAAGGCTGTCCGTTGCCCTAGGGATAGTGGTTTCACTGATTACCATATCCACAGGACTCGGCTCTAAAAAAGCCATCAAAAACAAGATGGGCGATTTCAGCGGGCATATTTCCATAAAATCCACGAAATCAAACGCTTCCTATAATTCTTCGGTTTTAGACCAAGAAAATTTCGACTTAAAGGAACTAAAAAAAATACCCGAAGTAGAAACGGCACAATCCTACGCCTCTCTCAGCGGAATCCTCAGAACCAAAGAGAATTTTGCTGGAATTATCCTAAAAGGTGTGGGCAAGGATTTTGACAAAAATCGTTTCCAAAAATTCATCACCTCGGGCGAAATCCCTGATTATACAGAAAAAGGATACAATAATGACATCATGCTTTCTGAGCAAATCGCCAAAGGCCTGCACCTGAAAGTAAATGACAGCATCACGGCTGTTTTCTCTAAAGAAGACCAAAAACCGATTTATAGAAAATTCGTAGTAAAAGCCATCTACAACACCGATATCAAACTCATCGATGAATTATTCGTCATCGGTGACATCAACCATGTCCGCAAAATCCAAAATATGGGAAAAACCGACATCGGCGGAGTGGATATTTTCCTAAAAGATTTTGATAAAACTGATGCTGTTTTCCCACAAGTAGAAAAAATCATTGGTTACAAAAACTACATCGAAAAAACTACTGACAAATACCCTCAAATCCTGCAATGGATAGAAATTTTTGACACGAATATCTCTGTAATTCTAGGCATTATGCTGGTAGTAGTGGTTATCAATATCATCATGGTACTGCTGATTTTGATTATTGAAAGAACCAACTCCATCGGTGTGCTGAAAACCTTAGGCGCGGACAACAACCAGATTCGTGCGATATTCATCAACTACACCCTGCTCATCATCATCCCTGGGTTAATTGTAGGAAATCTTATCGGAATAGGATTACTATTGATACAGAAATATTTTGGTATCATTAAACTCAACCCAAAAGAATACTACATCAGCACCGTGCCAGTGGATTTGAATTTAGGCTATATTCTTGCTCTTTCGCTCGGAATATTGGTGGTTTCTGCCATATCGCTAATCGTACCCAGCTACCTCATCAGTAGAATTTCTCCTGCGAAAGTAGTGAAATACAATTAGTAATGATATTTAAAATCGCACAGATTTAATACTTTTTTGAAACTATAAAAACAACTCATTAACAATCTGAATCAACAATACTACCCTATTTAGTCTACAGATTGATAAAATAGTAATCACCCCATAATCTTATAAGGTTTGACCTATCCATTCTTTGTTTAATTCTACCAAATCAATACTAATAAGCGGAACAAAATGCGCCGTAAGCCAACATTGTCCTTCTGTGAATAAGGTATCTAAAGAAGGGTAAACTTTCAAGTGCTTGCCTAAGGTTTGTATATTCTTTTTACTTTTTAACTTCATCTATTTACTAATTCTCTCAACATCTTCAAAGACTTTTGTTGCTTACCCTGCGAGTCGAAATTCTCAGGGGAGAGCCATTGCTCAAGAGCGCGTTTGTTAGCTTCCCATTCCTTATCTATCATAGCAAACCAAGCGGTGTCGCGCGAACGCCCTTTGTAAACCACTGCCTGCCTGAATGTACCCTCATATACAAAGCCCAAGCGCTCTGCAGCACGGCGCGAAGGTTCATTAAGGCTGTCACACTTCCATTCGTAACGCCTGTATTGAAGGACTTCAAACACATATTTTGCCAACAAAAACTGTGCTTCTGTAGCCATACGCGTACGCTGTAAATCCGGCGAATAGTTCACCCACCCCACTTCTATCACTCTGTTTTTAGGGTCTATACGCATTAGGGCGAGCGTACCCA
>CALAEK010000010.1 GCA_937890925.1 uncultured Riemerella sp. | reverse complement strand
ATATTACTCTTATCGGATGTAAATTTTTTCAACCCTTCTCTACCAGATAATTTATTTAAAACTGATTTTAATGTATTAAAATAATCCTCATCAAAACACTCTAAATCCAAATACTCCTTGAATGAAATCTTTTCTTTGTCCTTTATTGAAGCAAAACACCTCCTAAAATCTTCTTTTTCATTAGCTTTAATAGCATAATTAATTATTGCCATTGTTCTGAAAAAGTTAGAAATCTGATCATCAAAAACATTTTTCTCATTACGGAAATGCCAAAATAAATCAGCCCATTTAGTATCAATTTGGTACGAAAAAGTTTCAGCTAATTCTATATCTGTTTCCCAGTTATTTTTTCTTATAAATTGTTCAAATTTTGCTTTAAAGTTTTCAAAATCAGTAAGAGGTTTACCTCTTGCATTCATTTTGATATATAAATCATCAGAAAGTCCAAAATTTTGCAATTCTATATAATAAAAACTAATGTTATTGAGTTTTTCCCAAACTTCTATTTCATATTCCTTAAATTTCTTCTCAATAGAATCTAGCATTGTAAGCATTGATTTTATAGTCGGATCTCTTTCCCACGAATGAAAAAACCAAGAGCTATCCTTTATTTGCTGGGAAACGGACTTATCTTTATTGTAGATAATCCCTTTATTGATTAATTCATAACAAAACTCTCTTGAACTTACACGCGTTTCATAAGTGAATTTTATCAAGAGATTTTTAAATTCATCTAACTTATTCTCTTTTAATGCAATAAACCAGTGCATCAAAAACAAAGTTGTCAATCGCTGCTGTCCATCAAGAGGCTGAAAAACACCATTTTTAACACTTCCATAAACGAAATCCAACTCTACTTTTTTATTATCAACTATACTACTCAGTGTATTCAAAAAATCATCTCTAAGTTCTGATTTTTCTTCTCTACCCTGAGCATAGTCTCTCTGTATTATAGGAATTTCTATTTTATATTCTTTAATTAACTCAAGAAAAGTTAATTTTCTTGATTCTGGATTAGGATTCATTATTCTATATATCTGTTTTTATCATAAATAGCTTTCAAGTACTTCTTTTATGTCTTCAAAATAGTTTTCTCTATCTTCTTTATTCCAAATTTCAAGACCTTTTACATCTTCGGAATAATGTTTCATAAATACATTTTTTGTGCAAATTGGGATAAAAGTTCCTTCTTTTTCTTTTTTAATTATTTCTTTTCTCTTCTCTTTGAAAGAATTGTTTTTATATGAACAATTCGTACCTCTGTCTAACAAACAAAGATTTTGCAACCCATTATCTTCTTCTCCTAAAACATAATTAATCAATATATCAAATTCTGCTTTCTCAATTGGATTTTTAAGTTTAATAATTTCATTAATCTTATCATTTTTACTTTCATCTTTATGAGCATCTGTTTCTACATAATTATTTTCTAACCATTCAACCTGTTCTTCTTTTTTCACATTCACTTCAGTCGCAATAGCGTGAATATGCTCTATATGCCAAACTTCTTTTCCATAACGATCAAAGGGAAAACGATTAGTTTCATTCTTATTATTGAGCATCGTTTGAATATTATGAAATAATAGAATTTCACGGACATATTTTGTACCATATTCTACTTCTTCTAATTCAATACCTTTGAATTTAGATTTTATCTCTTGTTCTATCCATTCTGAAAACTCAGTTTTAGTTTTTCCTTTTTGATTTTCAAAAATTTCTTTAATGTCTGTTTCTCTTTTTATTAGATATCCTATTTTATGATACAGCTTCCTATCATTATACCATTCCTCCAATGTTTGATAAATTTTCTTTACTTCTTTCCAATAATTCTTCACTTCCTCTATTGAATTCTCTTCTATTTTTTTTAATTCATCATTGATGTAAAAAAAAGTTGAGTATTCATCATTTCCAAATTTTTGTCCTGAAGTTTTATACATTAAATCAAAAATAAAGTCTATTCTCGTGGCTGAATTATTATCTTTTTCATTAATAAAATACCAAAATGAGTCATCTTGTAAAGCAATTTCTATTCTATCCCATTCTGACGCTATTTCTCTCTGAATTAATCCTAACACCACCTCATCTGAATCTACGAAATTTGAACTATTCAAAAACAAAGCTTTTATTAATTCTGCATTTGTTAAGGGTATTTTACCACTGTTAATTCTTGTGAAAATTTCAATAGAATCTTCATTTGATGATACTTCATACCAAATAATTTTTATATCCTCATAAAATACTGACTTGAATCTTTCACCAACCTTATTTTCCTTGAACCACTCTTTTATAGTTTGATACGCAACTGAAATATGAAAATAATCTATATTAGTTTCGTCTACTTCTTTTTTTCCTAATTCATTTTCCAAATAATGAGCTGAACCTTCTCTTGTTTCAAAATCTAATTCAAAAGGTTTAATTCTATCTTCCTCACTTTGCTGATTTAAATAGTGCAAAATAAGATAAATAGTAGTCAACCGCTGCTGTCCATCAATCACATCCCACTTATTTTCATTTTTTTTAACAACAATCGGTTGTAGACAATACCATGTATTTTTATTGACATCAGAAAACTCTTTGATATCATTCAACAAATCTTTAACTTGTCTTTTAGTCCAGCGATATCCTCTTTGATATGAGGGTATAAAAAAATCAAAACCTAATAGATCACTAATTTTTTTTATTGATATATTATTATTTTTCATATTTTTGGTACTTATACTCTATTACTTTAATCTTTAAACAACTATTTATCTACTTAAATACAATAATATATTAAATTCTAAATTTAATATATATCTTGCATATCATCATAAAGAATTTCTATATAATCTTCGGAATCATAAACTCTACTGCTTTGTAATACCTTTGAAAGATTCACTATCAGATATTTGTCTGGATTCTTACAATATTCCTTTACTTCTTCGAAATCTTTCCTTGCATCTTCATAATATTTCTTTTCAAGTGCATAAGCTTTTATTTCTTCCCATAACAACATATTAAATTTGTCTAAAATCAACTGCGCCATACCTTGATCTGGGAAATAAATAATTTCCTTTGCACCCACTTTTTTATATAATTCTATATTTTTCTCTCTAAATTTGAAAAAACAGTGGTTTGGCGTGTGTCCTTTAAGATTATCTATGAACCCAAACCAATGAAAAGGCTCCATTATGGAAATACTGATAAAGTCTTTCATTATTTTCATATCACTCAATTCATACAACCCTGGATTCTCAACATCACAATAAAGCTCATATTCCAAAAAACCTCTCTTTGCACTTCCTATATCTTCCATATACCACTCCTCTATCTTTTCTGCAGAAAGCATATCTTGCAACTCGCTCACTGACCTATCAATCAGACTTTTAGCAAAATAAAAATTATCCCATAGCGTAAACCATGCTGCTTTTTTATCATAAACCACCTCTCCAAAATCTACCACTTCTTCATAAAACCCATCTTTAAAAGCCTTACAAGAAATATTAATTTTGAAAATTTCTGACAATTGTTCCGCTAATGTCCTGATATCCGAAGTATCCAAGGTATGATTCCCCATAGAACAAATATCCCATCCCATAGTGATTAATTATTATAAATAAAATAAATTTAGTACACCTTGCCGTTTTTTATTTTTTTGAAATATTTGGTTTTCAAAACATCATATAAATTTCATCACAAATATTTACTAAACTTGTAATAAAACCATACAAAATATTTATATCAAATTTAAGTACCCATACCTTCCAATAGTTGACTTGCTAATACCCTATATAATTTTTCTTCCAGTCTTTTAGTGTCAATATCTCTCTCTGTCCAAAAAGGAATTTCCATTGCAGTAACTCTTACTTTATCACTTATATCAAATCCTGAAGTAATTTCAAACACATCTGGCTCATTTATCTTTTCTGTCAGATTAGGATATAAAAGTAGTATCTCTGCACAACCTCTACGAAAAGCATAACTTGTCATTTGATAAAGATCATTTTGCAAAACCCCTTTTTTGATATCAGTTTTGAACTCGATAGGGCGAAGTTTGTATTTTGTATCTATAATAATTTTTTTATTAGAATATTTTGAAGATAGAAAAATATCATGTTGTATATTAAATACTCTTTTACCTGAAATAGTTGCCAAGTATTCATCAGATTTTTGATATTTAATGCTCCATTCTTTTGAGAAATGCTCTTCCAAAAAACCAGCTACAAAATCCTCAAAAATATATTCCATAGGAAATAACAAACACCATTGCGATAAATCATAAACATCATTAGAGTAAAGTTGTTGATTTAATATAAGCCTACAACTATCTAAAATTTTATCATATTCATCAAAAAATGAATTGAGAGTAATATTTTCTAAGTCATAACTATTACAAGGAGTATCTTCAACTTCATCCAGAATAAAAATAACTTCCTGAAGTGCTTGCACATTTTCTGCAAGTTTCGTCTGACTCATTAAAAGTTGCGAACAATACTTGATAACACGGTTCACTTTATTGTCAAATAAAAAATGTTCATAATCGCATTCTATATTTTGAAAATTACCATTAACTAAACTATTTGTAATATATCTCTTAAAGTTTATAGAGCCTTTTGGTGACTGTAATTGCTCCTCAACAGATTCATACATTGTTAAAGGTTGATTTGATACAACTTCCAAAAATTGATTTGCAATTAAATTTATTATCAGTTCTGGAAACTCTTCAATTTGAAATGTATCAATCTGCGCTTGACTAAAAGGAAATTTCCATTTACGACAATAGCTAAACCAAAAAAATATGTGACGAAGCATATCATTTTTGCTGTGATTTCATTATCAGAAAAACATAAAAAAGGTTGAAAATTTTTATTTGTTTTGTCTTCTTCAGAAATTTCTACCGGATCAATAAAATTTCTTTTTTGCCAAATTGCTTTCAGTAAATTAAACAAAGTTGATATATTTTCAACCTTTTCCCACTTATCATATTCAAAAAGAATGTGCTTCATCTATCGTTTTAAAATTTCCCAATCAAATTTTGTTATATTATATTCTACCTTCCAATCAGTATTGTCAAAAATATCTGAAACCATTTGTGTTTTCCCTGAAAAATACTCCATTAAAAGAGGAATAACTTTATTTCTTAATATTGTTTCAATAGGTTGATTTTTCATAAAATAAGCATGTCCTATCAGATAATCAGCAGAATTTTTCAACCGATAAATCGTTTCGTTTATTTTTTGGAGTAATATTCCTGCCTCTTCTTCCAACATCTGATAATTAGGATAATATCCAATAAAATCAAATCTTCTACGAAGAGCGATATCTATAAGAGCTATTGACTTATCTGCTGTATTCATTGTCCCAATGATATAAAGGTTAGGTGAAATACCAAAATCTTTTTCTCCACTTTGTAATGTTACTTTTAATTCATTTACTTCTCCCAATCTTTTATCATCTTCGAGCAAGGTTATTAATTCTCCAAAAACTTTAGATATATTAGCACGATTAATCTCATCAATAATTATAACAAAATTTTTCAGGTGAGAGGTACTTGCTTCTATTGGTCGAGATGAGCCCTCTCTTTCTCTAAGAAAATCCTTAAATTTTTCAATCAATTCAAGACTGTAAGTTGTATGATATTTTTCAAGTGAATAAGGAAAATTATCCAAAGACTTTATATCTTTCCTTGTTTTAACATTTGCGAGATACATTTTAATCAAAGCATCATAATGCAATCGCCCTTTATTCTTCCACATTTCACCATTTTCTTTTTCTCCTCTATAACCAAACCATTCATCTTCGACCGAGTCAATATAGACTTTATTTTTTAAATTATATTTGTCATTTTTTTCAATTTCTTCATCAATATATTCTTTAAATTCTTCAAATTTTTCAACAACCCAGCTCTCTTTTAATATTGTCTGCTCATCTTTCAATGAATTTTTATAATTCTCCCTTGCTCGTTTGGTTATTTCGTAGAAAACACCATAATGTTTTTTAAAACTCAACTCACTAGTAATTTCACTAATATTAGGACGAATACCATCCATAAAATCTTCATATGAATAATTTTGATGAAAAGTCACAAATTCAATCTGTCCTTGCTTACACAATTTATCAAAAATTTCTTTATTAGCTCCATAATTATCTGGCAAATAACTTTCTGGTGCAGCAATTTTCACAGCTTGATCAATGCTATTATATGTTTTTCCTGTCCCAGGAGGTCCATATAAAATAGAGTTTAATGATATTTTCATTTGAGTTGATTTTATTTGCTTTTGAGGTAAATTAAGTTGTTTAATAAAATTCATATAATTCTGAATTGCGGCTGAATAAAACATACTCTTCCCATAAGAAGGAGCTTGCGAATAATAATATTTCCCGTTCGATTTGCGTTGTTCTTTCAATAAATCTTCATAAAGAGTACTTAAATATACTAAATCATCCTCTTCAAAAATTTCTTTTTTAAGAATTTTTGTAAGAATATTAATTGCTCTGATATAAGAGCTTGATTTACCACTTCCTTCTATATTTGTGGTATTTAACCAATCCTTATACTGTTCTCGATAATTCTTTTTAGTTATAATCTGTTGTTCCATATATCTAATGCTTTTACAAAATATCCTTTACACATTAAAATCAACTCTCCCTTGTTATATTTTTATATTTTATTACAATAATAACATTTTGCTATTTTATGAGTTCATAAAAACTTAAAGTCCCTATACTCCAATTAAACTCTACCCCAAAAAGACTCCTTTTAACTGAATTCTCACTTTTTCCTGTTTTTCAAGTTTTATTTATTTCCCAATACAATATCTAAAACAACTCTGATTTACAACGACTTAACCAGTAAAAGGTGTACAAAAGGTATACAAAAATGGAGCATTAAAATTCTAAGTTTAAATTATTAATTTCTAGCTTTATTTTTCTAAAATTGCTTGAAGGGTATTTTATAAATCTCTTTTTAATTTATTCAGTCTTGTTCGGTAAGATTGGATATAGTTTCTTTTCAGACTTTCACTTAAAAAAGATTTATTGACCAAATCTATCACTTTATCAGAGAATGAGGTCATTTTTTTCATGTGTTTTTGGGCAAGAGCTTGGCTTATTCCCACTTCTTCGGCAAGAGTGAAAAACTGGGCTGCTACCTTCCCTTTGGATTTGGGATAAATTTTCTCTGATAAGGCAAAATCAGCATCTTCAATATGAATTCTAGTGTTCATCAAATCATAAGCTGGAGCAAGTTTGAAATCTCCCTGAGAAGTTTCGATGATAGAAAAATTCTTCAAATGGGCATCTCCATTGGAAAACAGATAGTTAAATAATATCAGCTGGTATAATTTATGCTGTTCCACCTGCCATGCGGGAAGATGCTGTTTTATGGCTGAAAACAGCTCCATATAACTTCCTGTGTACTTATACTGTTCCCCATGGGTTTGAGGGGTTTTTCCCAAAATAGAAGTAAAATCTTCAACGGCTAATTTCTCTCCATTTTTATCTAAATCAAAGCGTTTGGTGAGATAAGCTGGCGTTCCATCATCAAAAAATATCAATCCATTTTCTGCCGTTTCTATACTAAAAACCTGCTTGGCAATCTGCATGGTAAGATGCTCATTAGCAGGGGCATACTCTTTGTTTTTAGGAAGGTCAGAAATGGGTTTTAGGATATACTGCCCCTGTTCTCCTTCTTCTGCAAGACGCAAAATATCTTTGTCCAAGACAAGAGAATATTTGTCCTGAAAACCAGAAATAGAAATAAACAACCTATTCTGCTGAAAATCAGTCTTTTGTTTTTCCAAATTATATGTAAGAAAGTGAGAAACTTTCCTCCCGCCAAATAGTTTTTTCAGAGCAGACGGGCTGTAGGAAGAATAGCCCTCTTTCAAAAGACTTGGACAGACTTTGATTTCTAAAGGACTCATCGATTTATATTTTTATGATTTTAATAGCCCCGATGGTGTCATACTGGGCAGAGTGCAGCAGAATGCCGAAAGCATCCTCTTCGTCAATCTTATATTTTTGGCAGATTTCCTTTTTGGCTTTTCCTTCAGGAAGCAGATGATAAAAAAACGGGAATAAACTTTCCGCAGAATAAACGCTTCCTTTTTTAGGAAAACTGAGACTGATGGGAGGGCGACTTTCATCAGAAAGCCATTCCTTATTATATTCAAAAACAAAGGAAGCATCATCAAGCTGAGTCAGTTCACCAGCTTCTTTATTCTTATATAAAACCTTAGCTTTTCTCATTTTTTATCTCTATTTTAATTTCAAATCCCAAAGCAGTGCATATTTTTTCGATGGTCTGTAAAGTAGGATTTCCTTTTCCTCTCTCAAATTCTCTCAGAGTACGGAGTCCCACTCCACAAATATCCGAAAGCTGCTCCTGTGTGATTCCCAGTACTTTACGCCGTTTTTTGATTTGTTCTATCAGTTCAAAAAATGCCATATAATTCATTTATGCAAATATAAATAATAATTTTCTAATTATCACACCCAAAAATGCAATATAAAGCATAATTTGTTTTTAAATTAAGTATAAATATTTTATACAAATGGTCTATCGGATAATTTCACCAATGCTTAAATTCTCCTTTAAAAACCTCTCCTATTTACAATGATAAATAAGCGTATCTGGTTTATATGGATTTTTGCCTTTCATATTATAAAAAAATAACTTTCCTACCAGTTTTTTTGTATCTTTTTCACATTTAGAAATTACAAAGGAGGCTATCTCTTCATCAGAATAGTCAATTATACTATTTTGTGAAAAACCACCTGTATTATCACCTTCATTTTCTATAAAATATTTTGTGTCTGAGGTATATCTGTAAAAATCTATTCCTTCTTTTAGTTGAGTTTTTAATAAAGAATCACTCTTAGAAGGGTTCTTTATTAAGTATAATCCATTAAAAACATTAGATTGCACAAACTCTACCTTTTCTTCCTTGCAAGAAAACAAAAATAGCAATACAAATACTCTATTTTTCATTTTATGGTTGTTTTTTCTTTCCCACAGATGAACTAAAAAAGCATCTCAGTGCATAAAAGCGTAATGAACACTATAACAGATAGTTACAAAATCTTGACTTGTAACATTGAGTTTACTCGTTGCTGTACCTTGATTGCAACTGAGTTCTGCGGTATTAGTGATGATTTGTGGCATAATGATTAAGTTTTTAATTAACTCAGGAATAACCTTTCCCACCAAGGACATGATTTTACATATAGTGCCCATTCTTCTTTGTTGTAGGCTATGCCGTTGTAGAGTTGGTAAGTGCCAGGAGGGTAATAGCTGCCTTGTTTATAAGGCACGCCTAACTCTTTAGGAGGGGTAGTTTCTTCTATGAAGAGGGAAGTAGAATTCTTTTTTTATCATCTTTCTGAGGAAAAAAAGTTTTTGATTTTGGAATTCTATCACTATATGGACGATCTAAATGTTCAGCTTTTTCATATAAAATCTCTCCTGTATTACTATCTATATAGATACATTTTATAGGGAATCCCATAACACCTTCACCATTATCATTTACTGCAAAAATAACTATATAGAGATATTTTTTAATATTATCATCATATCTTCTTTCAACTCTATAATTAAGAAAATTATCAGTGGATAAAATTCTTAAATTGACACCATATTCCATTTTAATTAATTCACAAAGACTATCTACTGAAAAAGAATAATTTTTATCATAATTTACTTTTTCTATTAAATTCCCATTTTCATCATATTCAATAGATTCTCCTATTGGGAAGTTATAAAAGGTTTTTACAGAACGATGTAGTAGCTCATTTTTATGATAATATTTATATAACTTAAAAGAAGAACCTATTGTCTGTATTTCCTCTGTATATTCTCCCTTATAAAAAAGAACTCTAACCCAATAAGTTTCTTTCTTATAGTATTTATCTGTTGCACTAGAAACTTTCTCTACAAGTTCCCAATTTTTATATTTATTTTTATCAAAATACTCCATAATATTTTTATTTATTGTGTCAATTTGTGCTTTACAATAAGATATTATAAAACAAAATATAATTACAAATACTATCTTTCTCATCTTTTTCCTAATTTCCACATTTCTATGATTGTTGTTTGTGCCATCAAAGAACAATCCTCGCTCTATCTCTATAACACCATCTTCTGCATCATTATAGCTGCCTGAATTATATACATAAGTTTGTGCCATAATATTTTTATTAAGGTATACTTGTTTCGTTATCGTTCTCTTTGATAAAATTCAGCCGTTCTCTATGAAAAGGGAAAAATATTCCATCTCCTTTTTCGTTTTCTAAACGAATGGTAAACAAGCTGTTATCCTTATTTAATCTAATATTCAGTCTTGCTCTTTTTGTGTTGGGGTACATCTTAAAAAACTCTGCAAAAACCTTTTTGTTTTCTTCCCAGTCAAATTTATAATATCCCCCATATTTAGAACCATTATTCGCCCTATACCCAAAACTTATAGAACTTGGCAGTAGATATTTTTTATCAGAGACATCTTCTCCTTTTTGATAAAAAATATCTGGAGTTATCGTAATTTCACTGCTGGAATAGTTTTTACGAGCAGGAGTTTCCAGTGTCATTTCTTCATAAAAAGTATCCCACTTTTCTCGGTTAAAATATTCTATAAAAACATCCCCTATTTTTGCGCCCTTATAAAACTCAAAAGTAGGATACCAAGGGTATTTTATATCTCTGTAATCATCCCAAAGCCCGAAAGGAGTAGGCTTTTCACGGATATGTGGAGGGCGTGCGATACTATCATTTAATACCCTTTGGTGTTCTTCTTTTGAAAAAATCAATCTTTCATGGCCATCCAAGCCTTCAGGCTGTTTTAGGTTTATTTTTTCTGCTTGGAAACGGCCTATTTCTATCTGCCGCATCGGGCCTTCTACCCATACTACCACTACACCGCCAGGGGCAAGCCCTACCACAAATGTTCTAAAGGTCTCCTCTCCATATCCTTTAGGAAAAGCTTCTAAATTACGAGCTCTGTCTTTATACCCTTCTCTAAAAAGTTTTAGCAGCTTAGGATAGTCTAAATCTGCTTTTACTCTGTAGAAACAGTCTTCTACATATGAATACCAGACAATATCTATGTCCTTGGGGAGTTGTTTCATCATGCTTCCTTCTTGGGTGCCTACTCCCCAGCCATCATCAGGGCTATCAAAAGAGGCTGTAAAACTCGCCATTATACTTACATCTACCTACTCTTCCTGCGTATATACGCACAGGAAAACCTATTTCTGTGGAAATACCCGCTCCCCATTCATATTTTTCATCCATAAAACTACAATTTGATAATAATAAAATAGTGAGTAATAAAATTAGTTTTTTCATGGGATAAAATTACGATTTATTCACTTTAAAAGTTTCTGAAGCACGATGATAGCTTATAAAAAGACTATTTTTTAATTTCCGTTGATATGATAATGTTTTCATACACATATAAAATTGTACACCTCCTGTACACTTTTTAGATTCAAGGTATACAAAAGGTGTAACAAATATAACAATAAAAGTGAAAATTGGAAAATTTAACTTTATATAATCATCTGAAAATCAAACCAAAGAAAGCCATATTTATTTGCCAATGCAGAACTTACTGAAAATATTCCCTAAAACCTCATCATTGGTAAATTCCCCAGAGATTTCCCCAAGGTGTTCCAGAGCCGTGCGCAGTTCATACGCCAGAAGTTCTGTATGAATGCCCGAAACCACCGCTTCTTCCACTCTTTCCACGGAATCCAGCGATTTTCTGAGGGCTTCATAGTGGCGCTGATTGGTAATTACTACTGCATTTTCACTGCCTTTCAGAGTTTCCACAAAATTGGACAATTCTGCTTTTAGTAGTTCTATATTGATATTTTCCCGAGCCGAAATCCCTAGAATAGTATCTGTATAATCAGGGACTAGTTCCCGTTTCAGTGCTTGGTCTATTTCTGGAAGATTTTCAGCCGAAACATCCTTGTTTTGGTCTATTTTATTATGAAGAAGCATCACTTTCAGGTCTGGGCGGTAGAATTCTTTTATAAAGCTAATGATTTCTTCCGCGCTGCTGTCCTGCTCATCATAAAGATAAAGCAACACCTTTGCCAATGCTATTTTTTCTTTGGCTTTCTTCACGCCTATTTCCTCTATCGTGTCCGATGTTTCCCGAATTCCTGCCGTGTCGATGAAACGGAACGCCGTGCCTTTTATATGCAGAACTTCCTCTATCGTGTCACGGGTAGTTCCCGCTATGTCGCTCACTATCGCCCTTTCTTCTTTCAAAAGTGCGTTCAGCAGAGTAGATTTCCCTGCGTTAGGTTTTCCGATTATCGCTACATTGATACCATTTTTCACTGCATTTCCATACTGAAAACTATCAATAAGACTGCCCAATTTGGTTTTTAGATTAGCGATAAGCCCCATCAGCGCTGAACGGTCAGCAAATTCCACATCTTCTTCAGCAAAATCAAGTTCCAATTCGATGAGCGAAGTAAAATTCAGCAAATCGCCTCTCAGAACAGCTATTTCCTTAGAAATTCCGCCTTTCAGCTGCTCAAGGGCAGCCTTTCGCGAAGCCTCATTCTCGGAAGCAATAAGGTCAGCAATGGATTCTGCCTGAGAAAGGTCTATACGCCCATTCATAAAGGCTCTCATGGTAAATTCCCCTGCTTTGGCGGTTCTCGCTCCGTTTTTCAGTAGGGCTTCCAAGATTTTTTTAGCAATATGCGGCGAACCATGAAAAGAAATTTCCGCCGAATTTTCCGCCGTGAAAGTCCTCGGTGCATGGAACACAGAGACCATCACCTCATCTATTATTTCTTCTTGGTCTTTTATAAAACCATAATGCACCGTGTGAGTCGGCACTTTTTCCAAGTTTTTTCCTTCAAAAATTCTATTGACCACCGCCAGAGCATCCTGCCCCGAAACGCGGATGATGCCTATCGCTCCCACCCCGTCGGCAGTTGCAAGGGCGCATATCGTATCTTGATTCATAACGGCAAAGATACTATATATTTAGCGAAAAATACGAGCTGACAACCAAACCGCTTTTCTATAAAAATAAAATTTGGGTTAAAAAAGAAAATCCCCACCGAAAACGGCAGGGAATTTTCCTAAAATAGAACTTAAAAACACTAAAATTCTATTTGGCATTAATTAAAAAAAATTAGTAAATGAAATATCTTTATTTAGCTTAAACTTTCAAATCTACGCTCAACCCTACAAGGTCTTGGTATTTATCCAAAATCGGCTGTACTTCATTCTTGATGAATTCCTCTGTCTGCACTGGTGCAAATCCGATGAAGTTTTTAGGGTCAAGGACTTCCATTATTTTAGACTTATCCATTTTCAGCGAATCATCATTCATAATGCGCTCTATCAGGTCGTTTTCCTTTCCTTCCATTTTCACTTTTTTACTCGCCTCCATAGAGTGTTGGCGGATAGTTTCGTGGATTTCCTGTCGGTCGCCTCCAGCTTTTACCTCTTCCATGATGATGTATTCGGTAGCCATGAACGGAAGCTCCTCCATAATGTGCTTTCTGATACGGTTTTCATAGACCACAAGTCCATCCATGATGTTATTCCAAATAAGCAAAATAGCATCCACTGCTAAAAACGCCTGAGGAATCGTAAGTCGCTTATTTGCAGAGTCATCCAGCGTACGCTCAAACCACTGCGTAGAAGCCACCATCGCAGAGCCTGAAGAAACAGACATTACAAATTTAGCAAGAGCCCCTATTCTCTCGGAACGCATCGGATTTCGTTTGTAAGCCATTGCCGAAGACCCGATTTGGCTTTTCTCAAAAGGCTCTTCTATTTCTTTCAAATTCTGAAGCAGACGAAGGTCATTGGTAAATTTATGTGCCGACTGAGCGATATTCGAAAGCAAAGTTGCCGCTTTTGCATCGATTTTTCTATCATAAGTCTGCCCCGAAACGCCAAAAACTTTTTCAAAACCAAATCTTCTGGAAAGTTCCTTATCCAAATGTTTTACCTTGGCATAATCTCCACTGAAAAGCTCCAAAAAGCTGGCAGCCGTTCCTGTAGTTCCTTTCACGCCTCTAAATCTGAGGGTTTCCAAGAAAAATTCTAATTCCTCAAAATCCAAAAGAAGAGACTGCAGCCAAAGTGTAGCACGCTTCCCCACGGTAGTGAGCTGCGCTGGCTGAAAATGCGTAAAACCAAGCGTAGGAAGGTCTTTATATTTCAGTGCGAAATCGGACAGTTTTTTGATGACATTCACCAGCTGTTTGCGGATAATAAGCAGTCCATCACGAATTTGAATCAAATCAGTATTGTCGCCCACAAACGCAGAAGTAGCCCCAAGATGGATGATTCCCTTTGCCAGAGGAGCGGCATCTCCGTAAGTATGCACATGCGCCATCACATCATGGCGGAATTTCTTTTCGTATTCGGCTGCCTTAGCAAAGTCTATATTTTGGGCTTGTTCTTTCAGCTGCGCTATCTGCTCATCAGAAATATCTAAACCCAAATCTTTTTCGATTTCGGCAAGAGCAATCCAAAGCTGTCTCCAAGTGCGAAACTTATTCTCAGGTGAAAAATTATAAAGCATTTCCTCACTGGAATAGCGCTCTTCAAGAGGATTTTTGTAAGAATTCATAGTTTATATTTTGATGCCAAAAATAATGATTTCTGATGAATTAAAAAATCATTTCCCTGCTAAAATTTATAAACACTTTTATTTCCTTATGAATCAAAATGCACCACAAATTTTCTTTACTATAAAATGAAAAAATGAGTCAGCATACAATTCCTTTACATCTCCAGATTTAATAAATATTTGTTCTTTGTCTTTCTCAAAAAAGTAAATTTCATTAAAATCATTCATTTGAACTGCTAATTCATTTCCTGAAATAAAATTTTCTTGCTACATTTTCAAATTTGTGAAAACAACATTAGGATAAGAATTAAACTCTTCATTATACAACCCAAAAATATCTTCACCATATATTTCTCCCCAACCATAATTTATATTCTTTAGGAAAAGTAAATTCTAATTTTTCTTCAGCTTTTCTTATCATATCATCACTAACTCCTAATCCAAATTCTATATTTGGAGAACTATCTATCAAGTTTTTTATTTCTTCAAAATCCATAAGCAAAATTTTAACAAACCATTAAAACAAAAAAACTCTCTGAAAATCAGAGAGTTTTGAGTGTAGACCCACAGGGATTCGAACCCCGACAAACAGAACCAAAATCTGGTGTGCTACCGTTACACCATGGGTCTTCCGTTTTAAGTGGTGCAAATATACAGACTTTATCATTAATCACAAAAATATTTTCTGTTTTTTTTCTAAATTAATTACAAAACACTGATAATCAATTCTATTTTTTACAAGTTTCCTTTATTTTCTATTTTTGTATCTTTGGATTTTTAAAAATCATATACAATGACACGCCCCATAGATGGTTTTTCCAAACTGCCGAAACAAGAAAAAATAGACTGGCTCATCCATGAATATTTGGAAAACAACACTGATTTTGAACATGTTTTAAAGCAGTATTGGAACGAAAATTTAGAGTTACAAAAACTCCATGATGAATTCTCTGAAAACACCATTTCTAATTTTTATCTACCCTACGGAATTGCACCTAACTTCCTGATTAACGGGAAACTATACGCCACCCCTATGGCTGTGGAAGAGAGTTCGGTAGTGGCAGCAGCGGCCAAAGCAGCCAAATTCTGGATGGAAAGAGGCGGATTCCAAACAACTATCATCAACACGGAAAAACTCGGGCATACTCATTTCATTTTCAATGGGAACAAGGAAAAATTATTCCAGTTCTTTGATTTAACTTTAAAAGAAAAATTATTCGAAGCCACGCAGGACATCACTGCGAATATGCGCAAGAGAGGTGGCGGAATTCTAAACATTGACCTCATTGACAAAAATAATGAATTGGAAAATTATTTTCAAATCAAAGCAAGTTTTGATACCCGGGATTCGATGGGAGCGAATTTCATCAATTCGTGTTTGGAAGTATTTGGAAAAACACTGAAAGAAGAGATTTTTAGGTCAGAAATCTTTAGCGAAGAAGAAAAAAACTCCCTGCAAATCATCATGAACATTCTGTCCAACTATACTCCTGAATGTATAGTAAGAGCCGAAGTTTCTTGTAAAATAGAAGAATTAGGGAATAATGACGGCATCGCACCAGAAGAATTTGCTTGGAAATTCAAACAAGCGGTAACGATAGCAGAGATAGACACCTGCCGAGCAACTACGCATAACAAGGGCATTATGAACGGTGTGGATGCAGTGGTTATCGCAACAGGAAATGACTTTCGGGCAGTGGAAGCCTCCGTGCATGCCTATGCAAGTAAAAGTGGTAAATACAGCTCGCTAAGCCACTGCACGATAGAAAATGGAATATTTCGATTTTGGATAGAACTGCCTATTTCTGTGGGAGTTGTGGGAGGACTCACGAGCCTTCATCCATTGGTAAAATTCTCTTTGGCTCTTTTAGGAAAACCTGATGCAAAGGAACTTATGGGTATTTTAGCAGTGTCTGGCCTGGCTCAGAACTTCGCTGCACTTCGCTCGCTGGTTACCACAGGCATCCAAAAAGGACATATGAAAATGCATTTATTCAACATTCTAAACCAGCTGGCCGCAAACGAAGAAGAAAAGAAACTGATTTCTGCTACAATTCAAGATAAAACCTTAAGCTACAGTGACATAGCTTTGGAATTAGAAAAACTAAGAAAACAGAAATAATATTAAAAAAATCCCTTTAATAGGGATTTTTTTATTTTTTCAAAACTTCTATATAGTAGTCGTCATCTATTTCCACAGCCTTATCATTAGCCAAAGTAATAGTCTGCCATTCCTGAGTAGGAGCTATATGCGTAGAATGGCTTTTTAGTTTCACAGGCATTCTGAAATTCTTTATCGTGTTATTCCAGCGGAATTTCAGCTGATTTCCTTTTTGCTCATATTCCAGCTGTGGGATTTTTGTCGTTCTCAAATACTGATCAAAGACAAGTGAAAAATCTATTCCTGCTTTTTTGCTGATGTAATCTTCTACTTGTTTGGAAGTCACTATTTTATGATAAAAATCTGTATTCATTCCCAGCAAAATTTGTCTGAATTTTTCATCATTATTGATAACCTGTCTGATAGTGTGTATCATATTTGCTCCCTTTATATATTGGTCTGTACTACCTGTTTTTCTCACGCCATATGTGCCTATGATAGGCTGATCATTCAGGATATTTTTTCTAAGTCCTTTTATATAGGTATTTGCTGCGTTTTTGTCCATATAATTTTCTGTGAACAAAACTTCTGAATAAGTCGTAAAAGCCTCATGTATCCACATATCAGCTTTATCTTGGGCTGTGATATTATTCCCAAACCATTCGTGTCCGCTTTCGTGAACGATGATAAAATCCCAATATATACCCACTCCTGTTCCTGATAAATCCCTTCCATAGTAACCATTCTGATAGCCGTTTCCATAGGCTACATTACTCTGGTGTTCCATTCCTAAATATGGAGATTCTACCAGTTTGTAACCATCTTTATAGAAAGGATACCCACCAAACCAGTGTTCAAAAGCTTTGAGCATAGGTTTTACCTGCTGGAACTGCTTTTGGGCCTTTTCTAAATTATAATCCAAAACCCAATAGTCCAAAGTTAGCATTCCCCTCTTACCCAAATATTCATCAGAAAAATGAACATATTTCCCAATGTAAGGAACGATATTATATGAGTTTATAGGATTTTTGACTTCCCAAGTAAAGATGTTTTTGTCCTTTTTAACGCTCCATTCTACTAATTTCCCATTTCCTACCCCCACCAAATCTTTCGGAGTAGTGATAGCGAGGGTCATCCCCATATCTGGCTCATCGCCCCAGTATTCTTTTATTGGAAGCCACACGCTCGCCCCTATACCTTCGCAGGCTACGGACATCCACGGGTTTCCTTTTTCATCTTGTGTGAAAACCCAGCCGCCATCCCAAGGCGCATTTTTAGCGATGATAGGATTTCCGCTAAAATCTATTTCCAAAGTATGCGTCTGCCCTTTTTTAAAACTTTCTTTCGTTTCTAAAAAGATGAAATTACCATCCACTCTTGTAGATTTTATTTTAAAACTAGAGCGAATTCTGTCATACTTCATCGGTTGCTGTAAATCTATCTGAAAAACAGGATTTCTCACAGACTTTGTTATCTTGAATGTTATTTTATTGCTTCCTTTCAGGCTTTTTTGTTCGTAGTTGGGTTCCACTTTCACATCATATCTTTGGACATCCCAAAAATCACGATATGCAGTATTAGAACCCAAAAGTGTATCTTTTTTTGTAAAATTTTGACCAAAAGCAAAATACACCGAAAACAGAAATAGCAATTTTATTATCTTCATAAGTTTAACTTTTTTAAAGGCATAAAGTTATTAAAATTAAAGTTAATTTTTGTATTTTAGCCAAAAGTTTTTGGGATTTTAGACTTTTCTATTTTCCCTATTTTTTGAAAATTTTATTAAATCTTTTATTTATGCAAAAATCAAACAAACCCATTGCAGGCTACCATTTACTAATGATTCTTTCGGCTGTAGACCACGAATTTTCACCAAAAGAAGGACTAAAAATACAAGAATATCTGTCGGAGGAATTTCCGTTCAGAATCAATCTGGATAACGAGCTGGAAGTCATCGCTTCCCTGCAGCCAGAGGAATGGAAAGACCATTTTGAATTCCATGCGCGCTGTTTCTATGATGATTCTACCGAGGAGGAAAGAAAAAACTTCGCCGAGTTTGCAAAAACACTTATCAAAGCCGATGAGCAGGTAACTGAGCGTGAACATCAGTTCTATAAACTCATGAAAACCATTTGGAAAATGGATTAAACCAAGGAAAAAAAGCTCGTATTTAAAGCAGAATATACAGAATTTCATTAAAAACAAAACTAACTGTTATGAAAAGGTTTTGGTCATTTTTACTCATTATTTTATTTTTAGGATTTTCAACCCATGCACAGGCTCAGAAAAAAGGTAAGAAATCCTACAAAAAACATCATAAAACGAAGAAAAGCCAGCGTAAAAATAACAATCCTGTGCTTCCTTACAGCTATTATCATCCTGTAGAACTTCCACATTGCAAGCTTCCCAAAGCTGATGAGGAACTGGATGAGGAACTGGATGAAAGCAGAGATTATCTCATTATACAAGTAGATGAACCGCCCATTTTTGAGGTATGCAAGGATAATATTAACAAGAGAAAATGCTTCCAAGACCAACTGGAACAGCATGTGAAAACACATTTTAACCCAAATAATATTGATGCCGAAAAAAGCAAAGTGTATAAAGTGTATGTAGCTTTCAGGATTGATAAAACAGGCGAAGTGG
Organism: uncultured Riemerella sp.; assembly: GCA_937890925.1. Classification (GTDB taxonomy): domain Bacteria; phylum Bacteroidota; class Bacteroidia; order Flavobacteriales; family Weeksellaceae; genus JABCPE02. Next base: position 61,481 of record CALAEK010000010.1, on the reverse strand, counting down.
AGGTGCTTTTCAGCAGAAGTGAAAACGAAACGCTCAAAAAAGAAGCGGAAAGAATTATCAGCCTCCTGCCAAAGTTCATCCCTGCCAAAAAAAGAGGCAAAAATGTGAAAACATACTATATAAAAAGCATTTTCTTTGAAAATAAAAATGTAAAAACAAGTGATAACGAATAAATAAAATAATTATGAGAAAAAATATCGTCGCTGGAAACTGGAAGATGAACAAAAATTTCCAAGAAGCAGAAGCCCTTATGCTTCAGTTAGCCGAGTACAAAAAGAATAACAAAACCAACTGCAAGGTGTATATCGCTCCACCAAGTCTTTATCTCACCACAGCTAAAAATATTTTTGCTAATGATGAAGTAAAAGTCTTCTCGCAAGACATTTCCGAGCACGACAAAGGCGCCTACACTGGCGAAATTTCCGTAGAAATGATAAAATCTGCTGGACTAAACGGAAGCATCGTAGCACACTCCGAAAGAAGACAATACCACAACGAAACCGACAGCCACGCAGCACAAAAAGTGAAAAACCTACTGAATGCAGGACTTACGCCTATCTACTGCAACGGAGAAACTTTGGAGCAAAGAAAAGCTGGACAGCATTTCGATGTAGTGAAAAAACAAACTGAAACAGCGCTGTTTGAGCTTTCTGCAGAGGAAATCAAAAAAGTGGTTATCGCCTACGAGCCTGTCTGGGCTATCGGAACAGGAGAAACTGCTACACCAGAGCAAGCGCAGGAAATCCACGCTTTTATCCGAAACCTTATCGCTGAGAAATACGGAAAAGACACAGCAAACGAAATCTCCATTCTCTACGGAGGTTCAGTAAAGCCAGACAACGCAAAAGAAATCTTCTCACAGCCTGATATAGACGGTGGACTTATCGGTGGTGCATCGCTAAAAACAGAAGATTTTTCTAAAATCATCGAGGCTTTTAACTAATTAAATTTATACAAAATCCAAGGTGTAGCTGGTAAAACTAAAAAAAGTTCCTGCCGCTACACCATTTTTAAATAAAGCTGATATTTAAATTAAAAATCGTGGTTTTATCATTAAGTGAATAACCACACTAAAGATTGTTTTACTAAATATATGGAAATACTACTTGCCACGCACAACGAGCATAAAAAAGATGAAATCCAAGAAATTTTAGGCGAAAAATATCATGTTACCAGCCTTACTGATTATCAGCTCTTTGATGAAATCGAAGAAAACGGAACTACCTTTCACGAAAACGCCCTTATCAAAGCTAAATATTGTTTTGAGAAAACTGGAAAACCAAGCGTAGGAGATGACAGCGGTCTGGTTATCCCAGCTTTGGACGGAAGACCAGGAATTTTTTCGGCAAGGTATGCAGGGAAACATGATTTTGAGGCTAATATACAAAAAGTTCTCACCGAAATGCAGGATATAGAAGACCGCGAGGCATATTTCATCACGGTAATGTGCTTGGTGGATGAGACAGGAGAAAACTATTTCGAAGGCAGAGTATACGGCACTATTTCCAAAGAAAAAAGAGGCGAAAAAGGCTTTGGGTATGACCCTATTTTCATTCCAAAAGGTTATGAAATTTCTTTTGCCGAAATGCCTCCAAAACAAAAAAACAGCATCAGCCACAGGTCTGAAGCAGTGGGTAAATTTTTAAAATTTTTAAACAAGGAATAAAAAGAATGACTAAACAGGATTATTCCAATCAATGGCTGAAAGACCTGAATCTCAGCAGACCTCTCATCATCGCTGGCCCTTGTAGTGCTGAGACCGAGGAGCAAATGCTGGAAATAGCTAAAAACTTGAAAAACAATGAAATAAACTTCTTCCGAGCAGGCATCTGGAAACCCAGAACACGCCCAGGTGGTTTTGAGGGCGTGGGAGAAATCGGGCTGAATTGGCTGAAAAAAGTAAAAGAAATCACAGGACTGAAAACCGCCACCGAAGTAGCCAACCGAGACCATATAAAACTAGCGCTGGAATACGATATAGATTTGCTTTGGATAGGTGCTAGAACTACGGTAAATCCGTTCATTGTCCAAGAAATAGCCGATGAACTAAAAGGAACTGATAAAATAGTTTTAGTTAAAAATCCTGTAAATCCTGACCTTGCTCTGTGGATAGGAGCTTTGGAAAGGCTAAAAATGGCTGGAATAGAGAAACTTGGCGCCATACATCGTGGATTTTCTTCTTATGAAAAATCTAAATACCGCAACATTCCTGAATGGCAGATTCCGATAGAGCTGAAAAATATTTTCCCAAATCTGCCCATCATCTGCGACCCTTCGCACATCTCAGGAAACCGCGAACTGATAGGCGAAATCTCACAGACAGCACTTGACCTCAACTTTGATGGGTTGATGATAGAGTCGCACTGCTCCCCAGAGAAAGCATGGAGCGATGCCCAGCAGCAGATTACGCCAGAGACACTTTCGGAGATGCTGCAAAAACTGGTTCTTCGCAGAGAGAATACGGAAGAAATTGATTTTCAGATACAACTAAAAACACTTCGTTCACAAATTGACATTCTGGATGAGCAGCTGCTGGATTTTATAAGAAAAAGAATGGAAATCGCTGACAATATCGGTAAACTCAAAAAACAAAAAAATGTATCTGTCCTCCAAAACAAACGCTGGAACGAAATAATAGAACGCATGAAAATCCTCGGAAAAGAAAAAAATCTTTCGGAAGAGTTGATTCTCAAAATATTCAAAGCCATACACCAAGAGTCCATCGATAGACAGGAAGATATTTTATCCAAATAAAAAAACGGTAATTCTAAAATTAGAATTACCGTTTTTGTGAATTTTCTAAATGTGTTAATGATTTAAGTTTGATTGAAATAAATCAAAGAATTCCCACTTACCCCAAAAAACCTTTATCAAAACTATCCCTCGCCTCCTCGTATCCTATTTGGAAAATCTCATCCATTTTACTCTTTTTAGTCTCGAAGGTGCTGTAATTAGATAATTTCAGAGAATCTATAAGCCAGTCACAATAAGCAAATTTGTAAGTTTCTACCCTATGAGACAGCAGGTCAAACGCCCGATAAGTAACGGATTTTATGGTATTCATCTGCTTTTGTTTCACTTCTTGCGGTGAGGAAAGATAAACGCCTATCATCTTATCACACCTGTCTCGTATGATGTCCGCAGGGAAATTATTAAGGATTCCACTATCGCTGTACAGCACCCCGCCGAACATATACGGCGTAGCAATCCCAGGGAAACTAGATGAAGCGATGATGGCATCTACCACTCTGGTTTCCTTGTCAAAAATTTTCAGCTCCCCAGTCACGATATCTGTAGCGGTGATGTTCACTTCTTTTCCCAAATCACCTATCTTCATATCCCCGAAAATAGGTTTTAAATATATTTTAAAAACAGCAGACTTGACAATCCCTGGCTTATTAAAGGCGATATGTTTCCAATTGAAAAAATACACCGATTTAAAGAAATCCAAAATCTCCTTTGGTGTTTTTCCTACCGCATAGAGACAGCTCACAATAGACCCCACACTCGCACCCGCCAATATCTGTGGCTGAATGCCTTTTTCTTCAAGAAATTTGAGCACTCCTGCATGGGCCACTCCCTTTGTCCCTCCGCCAGACAGCACCAATCCTAATTTATTATTCATTTTTATCTTAATAAAACTACAAATCTAATAATAATCTCAAAAAACAAAAAAAAAAGACTGCCCATATTTTAGGACAGTCTATATCTTTTTATCATTCATTAAATATGAATAACCTCTCCATAGGCTGCTGCTACAGCTTCCATTACCGCTTCAGAAAGTGTAGGGTGCGGGTGGACAGTTTTTAGGATTTCATGTCCTGTGGTTTCTAATTTTCTTGCCGCCACAGCCTCTGCTATCATTTCGGTAACGCCTGTTCCTATCATATGACAGCCAAGCCATTCGCCATATTTCGCATCGAAAATTACTTTCACAAAGCCATCTGTATCTCCATTCGCAGTAGCTTTTCCACTTGCAGAGAATGGGAATTTTCCTACTTTTATTTCGTAGCCTTTTTCTTTCGCCTGTTTCTCTGTAAGCCCTACAGATGCTATCTCTGGCGTGCAGTATGTACATCCTGGGATATTGCCGTAGTCTATACGCTCTACATCCAATCCTTTTATTTTCTCCACGCAGGTAATTCCCTCTGCTGACGCCACATGCGCCAGAGCCTGAGTAGGAAGGATGTCTCCTATCGCATAATATCCTGGCACGGAAGTTCTGTACCATTCATCCACTACTACCCTGCCTTTTTCAGTTTTAATGCCTACTTCTTCCAGACCGATGTTTTCTATATTAGCTGTAATTCCCACTGCCGAAAGCAAAATGTCCGCTTGTAGCTCTACGATGCCTTTTTCAGTCTTCACTTGTGCTTTTACCCCCTCGCCAGAAGTATCCACAGACTCCACAGAAGCATTGGTCATTACTTTTATTTTTGCTTTTTTAAAGGATTTTTCCAAATGTTTAGAAACATCCTCATCCTCCACTGGCACGATGTTCGGCATAAATTCTACAACCGTAACCTGCGTACCCAGCGTAGCATAGAAATACGCAAATTCCACTCCTATCGCTCCAGAACCTACTACTATCATAGATTTAGGCTGTTTTGGAAGGGTAAGCGCTTGTCTGTATCCTATCACTTTCTTGCCATCCTGAAGAAGATTAGGAAGCTCACGAGAACGAGCCCCTGTCGCTAAAACAATATGTTCTGCTGTATATTCTGTAACCGCTCCATCCTTCTCCACAGCCACTTTCTTGCCTGGTTTTACTTTGGCTGTCCCAAAAATAACATCTATTTTGTTCTTTTTCATCAAGAACTCTACTCCTTTGCTCATTTTTTCGGCTACACCGCGACTTCTTTGAACTACATTAGGGAAGTCAAAACTCGCCTCTACTTTATTTAAACCAAAATCCTCCGCATGGTTGATATATTTAAAAACCTGTGCCGATTTCAAAAGTGCTTTGGTAGGGATACAGCCCCAGTTAAGGCAGATTCCACCCAAATTTTCTTTTTCTATAATTGCAGTTTTAAAACCTAATTGTGATGCTCTAATTGCTGTAACATATCCACCAGGGCCACTCCCGATGACGATAATATCATAATTCATGTGATTAACTTTTTTGTTTCTGCGAATTTAATGTTTTATTTTGATTCATTCATCAAATTTAAAGATAAAATTATCCTATTTCTGTAAGAGCAATTATCTATACATCAAGGATAAATCACCCAGAGAAGAATATTTTTCCCCACAGATTGGAATTTTTCATCCAAAACCTTGAAAACATCAGGAGACACCGCTGGACAGCCCCAGCTCTCTGGAACACCGCTAGGATAGGGCTCTTCATCAGGAATAATAGACCAAGGATGTATCACGATATCCCTTTTGAGGGCGTTGTTATTGGTCGTTTCCTTGCCATAAAGCAGGTATTTCTCCCCAAAACTTGGACTGGGAACTTTCTTCGTGCCAATCCAATACTTACCAAGTGAAGAACTGTGGCTGTTCGGCTGGTTGCTGAATGCAGGTTTTTCCTTGGAATAATCCCTCGCCGTGGGCTGGCTGCCGCATCCATGACTTACCAAAAAACTATCCGTAATTTTGTCTTTCTTAAAATCCCAAATGAACATTCGTTTCTTCCCAGAATGGATAGAAAAGTCTATCAACACGAAGAATTCGGTGGAAATTTTATTCTTTTTACAATACAAAAGAGCTTCTTCTGCGTATTTTTTGTAATCTTTAGGCTCTTGTTTTTTTATTTCGTGTTTTTCCTTACCTAAACTTTCTGCTTTCGGCATAAAATAAGCACTTCCCAAGAACAAAAGAACCAATGCAAACAAAAATATTTTTAATTTTTTCATTCTTTTATTTTTATACAAAGTTAATTCTAAAAATTGGATTTTAGATTTAAAAACAATACTTTCGCGGAAAATTATGGTACAAACAGCAGAAAAATACGCAAAAATCATCAAACAGAAAGCCGAAAAATTCGGGTTTCAGGGATGTGGTATTTCTAAAGCTGGTTTCCTAGAAGAAGATGCTACAGCGCTGGAAAAATGGCTGAAAGCAGGCTACAATGGCGAGATGGCATACATGGAAAACTATTTTGATAAAAGGACAGACCCAAGACTTCTGGTAGAGGGCGCAAAGTCCGTTATCTCACTGTCTTACAACTATTTTCCTCAATACAAACTAGAAACAGAAAATAATTTCAAAATCTCTAAATATGCCTACGGCGAGGACTACCACGATGTGATAAAAGATATTCTACGCCAGATGATAGCGGAACTACAGGAAGAAATAGGAGAATTTGGATTTAGGGTTTTTACGGATTCTGCGCCTGTTTTAGACCGAGCGTGGGCTAGAAAATCTGGAATCGGCTGGGTTGGAAAAAACGCCAATTTGATTACTAAAAAACACGGTTCGTTCTTCTTTTTGGCGGAAATCATCTGCGATTTGGAATTAGAAGAAGACGGTGCCACCACAGACCACTGCGGAAGCTGCAGAAAATGCATAGATGCTTGCCCTACACAAGCCATTGTAAATGAACGAATTATAGACGGAAGCAAATGCATTTCTTACGCTACAATAGAGCTGAAAAACGAAATTCCTGACTATTTTGAGGGAAAAATGGATGATTGGATTTTCGGGTGTGATGTCTGTCAGGATGTTTGCCCATGGAATAGATTTGCAGCTCCAAATACAGAACCGAAATTTGCCTTAAAAGAATTCAGCCAACTGAGAAAACCCGACTGGCAGGATTTGACCCAAGAAATTTTCTCTGAAATATTCCGAAAATCTCCAGTAAAAAGAACCAAATTCTCTGGTCTGATGAGAAACATCAAATTCTTAGAAAAAACAAAACTAGACTCAGAAGATTAGGAATAAATCCTATGCTGTTTTTGTTTAAAATAAAAACACTATTTTTGCGGCTTAAAATTTGAAAGAAATGTCTATTACAAGATTATTCGATATTGCACACAACTCTTTGAAAAAATTCCCAAAAGATGATGTTTTGGCTACAAAATATGATGGCAAATGGGAAAAAATATCTACTCAGCAGTTTGTAGATTTAGGAGACAAGTTTTCTAGAGGACTACTAAAATCAGGCATTACCAAAGGAGACAAAATAGGACTCGTTTCCACTAACAACCGTACAGAATGGTGCATAGCAGACCTGGGAATTTCCCAAATAGGTGCCATCTCCGTGCCTGTTTATCCTACAATAAGCGAGGAGGACTATGTATATATATTCAACAATGCTGAACTGAAATATTGTTTCGTTTCGGATAAAGATTTGTACGAAAAATTATTGCGAGTAAAAGAGCAAGTGCCTTCATTAGTGGGAATTTTCACTTTTGATGAAGTGGAAGGTGCTGCCAACTGGTCAGAAATTCTAAGCCTTGGTGAAGATAATTCTAACCAATACGAAGTGGAAGACCTGCGAGACCTTGTAAATGAAGATGATATCGCTACCATAATCTACACATCAGGAACCACAGGGAGACCAAAAGGAGTAATGCTTTCGCATAAAAATATCGTTTCTAATGTATTTGCGGTGGATAGCAGAATTCCAAAGAAAAAAATAGATTACAAGGAAATAAAAACCCTGAGCTTCTTACCTATCTGCCATGTCTTTGAACGGGTGGTATATTTATACTACCTATACAGTGGATTTTCTATCTATTTTGCGGAAAATATCGATAAAATAGGTGATAACATGAAAGAAGTAAAACCTCACTATATGAGCGTGGTACCAAGGCTTTTAGAAAAAGTATACGATAAAATATACAACAAAGGAATCAGTGCAGGAGGACTTAAGAAAATGATTTTCCTTTGGGCTCTGGGAGTGAACAAAAACTATGAACCGGGAACTCCTAAAAACCTTAAACAAAGAATAGCTGACAAACTTGTTTTCTCCAAATGGAGAGAAGGGCTGGGAGGAAATATCATTACACTGATTTCTGGGTCTGCGGCTCTTTCTAAAAATCTAAATAAAAAATTCCAAGCCGCGGGAATTCCTATCATCGAAGGATACGGCCTTACCGAGACTTCTCCTGTGATAGCGGTAAACAGCTTCGAAAAGATGAAAATAGGTTCCGTAGGACAGCCTTTGGATAATTTAGATGTGAAAATCGACAAAGATGGAGAAATCCTCGTAAAAGGGCCTTCTGTAATGAAAGGCTACTACAAAAATCCTGAACAAACCAAGGAGGCTTTCTCAGAAGACGGATACTTCAAAACGGGAGACATAGGATACATAGATGATGAAGGGTTCCTTATCATCACTGATAGAAAAAAGGAAATGTTCAAGACTTCAGGTGGGAAATACATCTCGCCGCAAGTGATTGAAAACATGGCGAAATCATCACGATTTATAGAGCAGATAATGGTGGTGGGTGATGGCGAAAAAATGCCGTGTGCACTGGTTCAGCCAGATTTTACTTTTGTTAAAAGATGGGCAGAAATCCATAAAGTAAACATCGGAACTAAACCAGAAGAAATGGTAAAAAGCGCCGAACTAAAACAACGAATAGAAAAAGAAATCGCAAAACTAAACGAAAAACTCGGTAACTGGGAGCAAATCAAGAAAATAGAACTTACACCAGATGTATGGACTGTAGGAAATGGAATGCTCACTCCTACCATGAAACTTAGAAGAAAAATAATCAAAGAAAAATACATTGATTTATACAACAAACTATACGAAAAAGAGGCCTAAAAGCCTCTTTTTATTTTTTAAAAAATTCCATTAAATCCATATAATTCCTCGCATCCACACCATGACCGCTCTGATACTCACGGAAAGAGAAAAACATACTCATATCATACAGCAGTTCCACTCCTTTTTTCCCCCATTCTAGCGGGATGACCATATCATTTACTCCATGGGAAACAAAGAAAAACAAATGCTGATAAGCCTTTCTATCCAAAAGGTTTTTGATGATTTTTTTTTCTGGATAAGCGCTCAAACAGGCTATTTTATGAAACAACTGAGGGAACCTAAGCGCAAGAGCATAGGACAAAATTCCCCCTTGGCTGAATCCGCACAAATTAACCACACCGCTAATCTTATATTTTTCCTTTATTTCTTCTATTGTATTTAAAATCAACTCTATAGACTCTTCAGCTTGTGGAACATTTATAAATTTTTCTCTATCCAATAAATCTATATCATACCAGCTAAAACCTCCATTTGGCGTGGTATAAGGAGCTTGAAAACTGACTATCAGCCAATCCTTGGGCAAATCAGGCGTAAAACTAAACAAATCTTTCTCATCACTCCCATATCCATGCAACAGCACTAAAATAGGAGTTCTAGCATGTATATTTTCAGGTTCTCTTACTAAATAATTCATTCCGCTAATTTATAAAATTTTACAAATAAAAAAAGCAAGAGTAAATACTCTTGCTGTGTGTTTTTATCTTGTATATTTACATGCTTCTTGGTATCCGTTTTCACAAGATTTCTTGAACCAATACTTCGCCATCACTTCATCTCTAGAATCTCCTTCCCCTCTCTGATACATCGCAGCTAGATTGTACTGGGCCATTGTATTTCCTTGTTCTGCAGATTTTTTATACCATTGTTTAGCTGTTGCATAATCCTGAGAAACTCCCTCTCCTCTATGATACATCACTGCTAAATTATACTGAGCATCAGCGTTTCCTTGTTCTGCTAACTTATCAAACCAAAACATCGCCTTTGCATAGTCTTTTTCTACACCTTCTCCTTTGTAATACATCAGAGCCAAATTATGCTGAGCCTCTACTCTGCCCTGTTCTGCAAGTCTTTCAAACCAATATCTCGCTTTTTTGTAGTCTTTTTCTATTCCCTCTCCTTTATAGTACATCAAAGCCAGATTGTATCTTGCCATCACATTTCCCTGCTCCGCAGCTTTCTCATACCAATATTTAGCATCTTTGTAGTTTTGAGGAACACCTTCCCCTTTGTAATTCATCAGCCCTAAATAAAACTGCGCGTCTGCATTCCCTAGGTCAGATAATCTTTCAAACCAATATTTTGCTTTCTCAAAATTACGGGCTACTCCTTCTCCTTTATAGTAAATCACCCCTAAATTATGCTGAGCCTCAGGATTTCCCTGCTCTGCAGATTTTTGGTACCAATATTCAGCCTTGGAATAATCTTGGTCTACTCCATCTCCATCAAAATACATCAACCCTAAATAGAATTGCGCATCCTTATGCCCTTGTGTAGCCAATTTTTCGAACCAATAACTTGCTTTTGCATAATTCTGATAAGTTCCCTCACCTCTGTAATATTTCAGTCCCAAGTGATACTGAGCACCTTTATCGCCGCTCTCTGCTATTTCTTCCATTTCCTGCAATGTCTGCCCATTTCCTAAAAAACAAATGAACATTCCTAGTAGTAAAATTGTTTTTTTCATCTTTTGAATTTAATAATTGTGTAGTAAAAATATCCTTTTTTGCTGATTTTCAGCGGTGCAAAGGTAGTGATTTTTTCTGAATTTTAATCATGTATCTATTGATTATCTTGATATTTCCATGAATTTTGACCTATGATATTTATCAGCCATTCACCGCCTCCACATTTTCTACAACATTTGGAAGGAAGTTTTTAAGAATGCTTTCTATACCTTTTTTCAAAGTAACCACAGAAGAAGGACAGCCGCTGCATGCCCCTTGTAGAAGCATTTTTGCTGTTTTGGTCTCTTCATCGAATTCTATCAGAGAAATTCTCCCTCCATCGTTTTCTATGGCGGGTGTCACATATTCCTGCAAAATGGCATTTATTTTTTCCTCCGTTTCCGTAAACTGTTTATTAGCAACGGATTTCGATGCATTCTGCTTAATTCCTTCGATTTTACTCACTGATTCTCCATTTTTGATAAAATCAGAAAGAAAATTTTGGATTTTCTGTGTTATTTCCTCCCAAGAAACATCATCAGCCTTGGTAATAGAAATAAAATTATCATTGATAAAAACCTCTTTTACAAAAGGAAAATTCTCAAATAGCTTTTTTGCCAATGGAACATTTTCTGCTTCCTGCAGAGATTTCAGCTCCAAAAAGCCATCGATAAGCTGATGTTCCGAAACAAATTTTACCACCGATGGATTCGGTGTTTTTTCTGAATAAAAAATAGGAGCTGCCTCCTCCGTATAGATAATTTCTGGAAAATCATCCAAAGATTCCAATATCATATTTCGCAGATTGTCTGCTACCAAATCCCATTCTACGATGTTTTCCTTTGCTACCGCGATAAAATTAGCCGTGATAAAAATACTCTTCACAAATGGATATTGAAACAATTCCTGAGCCAGCGGAACATTCGAAATATTGGAGTTTCTATCCAGCTCCAAAGAACCGCTTATAAGAGTTCTATCAGTCACGAATTTAATCACATTAGGATTTTCTGTATTTTGGATTTCCATTTTCTGTAAATTTAAAATAAAGTGCAAATATAATATTTTGAACCATCACTACTAAAAGAAAAAGCACCCTTTGCAGAGTGCTTTTTACTTTTTTATTTTTCTATTTTTTTACCTTTAAAAAAGTCAAAGGCAAGAAGTGATGATACGAATATGGTAGAGAATGTTCCTGAAATCACCCCTAACAATAGGGCGAACATAAATCCTTTCAAATTCTCTCCTCCAAAAATAAATATCGCCAACACCACCAAAAGAATTGTCAATGAAGTATTTATCGTTCTACCCAGCGTTCCAGATATAGAATCATTAAACAACTGCGCCAGCGTTCTTTCTCTTCCATCTTTTAGATTTTCTCTGATACGGTCAAAAATAATCACTGTGTCATTTATAGAATATCCAAGAACTGTAAGTATCGCCGCGATGAAATCTTGGTTAATCTCCATATTAAACGGCATCACACTATGGAATAAAGAAAATGCTCCTAATATGATAGTGGCATCAAACGCCAAACCTATAATCGCACCCAGTGAAAACTGCCATCTTCTGAATCGAAGCAATATATAAGCGAAAATACCTAATAATGAACCTAATACAGCCAAAGCTCCCCCCATCTTAATATCATCTGCTACCGTAGGCCCTACCTTTGTAGAGGAAACTATTCCTATTGGGTTTTCAGCTGCTGATTTAAACTCTTCAAAAGTCAAACTCGCAGGAAGCTGATTTTTAAGTCCTTGATATAGTTTTTGGTCAATTTCTTGGTCAGCTTTCAGAGATTCATCTCCTATTTTATAATCTGTAGTGATTTTCAGCTGTTGGTCATTCCCAAAAGTCTTGATATCGATAGAACTTGACTCTCCTTTTTCATTTTTGAAAACTTGTGAAAGACTGCCTTTTACAGCTTCTACATCCACAGTTTTATCAAATTTCACTACAAAACTTCTTCCCCCAGTGAAATCAATACCATATTTAAATCCATTCGTTGCAATAGACCCTATAGAAACCGCTACCAATACAGCAGAGATAACATACATTACCTTTCTCTTTGCTATAAAATCTACCCAAATATTTCGGAATAAATTCTTAGTCATCGGTGTCCAAACAGACAATGATTTCCCTTTCTCTAATCTACTGAATATCATCACTCTGGACATCAATACAGAAGTAAAGAAAGTCATTATCAGACCAATAAGTAATGTCACCGCAAAACCTTGGATAGGCCCCGTTCCGAAAATATAAAGAACTAACGCTGTAAGAATGGATGTAAGCTGTCCATCGATAATCGCAGATAGAGCATCATTAAACCCATCATTATAGGCTGTTTTAATATCTTTTCCTGCAAAAAGCTGCTCTCTTGTTCTTTCATAAATGATCACATTGGTATCCACTGCCATTGCCATCGTTAGAACTATCCCCGCAATCCCTGGAAGCGTAAGTGTAGCATCCATAGAATCCATGATTCCAAAAAGGAAAAACAGGTTAAACACCATAGCAATCACAGCATAAACTCCCGCACCTCCATAGTAGAAAATAATATATGCTATGATGATACAGAACGCTGCCACAAACGACCAAAGCCCTGCCTGAATAGACTCCTCCCCTAGAGATGGCCCTACCACATCAGCCTGAACAATTTTCGCGCTAGCAGGAAGTTTTCCTGCGCTTAGTACATTTACTAAATCTTTCGCTTCATCTTCTGTGAAATTACCACTAATCTGAGAGCTTCCATTAGGAATTGGCTCATTTACATTTGGCGCTGTATAAACTCTATTATCCAAAGTAACAGCAATAGGTCTTCCTACATTTTTTTCTGTAAGGGATTTCCATTCTTTAGTTCCATTAGCATCCATCTGCATATCCACTACTATCCTTCTCATCTGGTCATAATCTACTCTAGCAGACTCCACAGCACCATCAATAGGCGCTTTTTTGCTAGCGTTACTCTTTATAGCATAAAGTTCCAAATAATCAGGTGCATCCTCTTGTGGTTTGTATGCCCACATAAAGTCCACATATCTAAGGTTAGATGGTCTAGCTTCTTTTGCAATTTCACTATTAAGGATTTTATTAACTGCAGCCGTGTCAGAAAGTTTGACAGTCGCCACAGCATTAGATCTTAATTTATCTAAATTGAGAGCTTTAGTAAGGTTGAACCCTTTTTTCACTCCCATAGAATCGCCTTTCACGATGACATTTTTGCTCATATCCTCCAAGTAAGGGAAAACTTCTTGGATTGTTCCAACTTCCCAAAACTGTAGTTTCGCAGAAGTCTGGAGCATTTGTTTCACTCTATCTATGTCTTTGATACCAGGCATTTCTACCAAGATTCTTCCTGTCCCTGGCACCTGCTGTACATTCGGCTGGGTAACTCCCATCTTGTCGATACGAGTTCTGATAACCTCATAGGCAGCTCCTATACTTGCTTCTATTTTCTTAGTGATGATTTTTTTAACCTCTTCATCAGAAGTATTAAATTTTATCTCACTGCTCAGGTTTTGTGTCCCGAATATCTCTGGGCTGGCAAGTTTTAGGTTTGCACCCTTTTCTTTATTCACAATATCAAACTGAACAAAGAAATTTTGAATATACGAATTCGTAGAATTTTGCTGTGCTTTATCTGTTCTATCCAAAGCCTCCACAAAAACAGCATTTGTGGAATAGTCAGCCAGATTGGTCACCAAATCTCTTTGGTTGATTTCCAAAAGGACATTGATACCTCCTTTTAGGTCAAGTCCCAGCTTCATCTCACGCTCCTTGGCATTGGTGTAGTATAGCTTCGTAAAGCCAAGATTCAGAGTGTCTTTAGATAGTTTGTCTAATTCTTTCTGATATTTTTCTTCATTATTTCCTGCTAATGCCTTCGCTTCGCTTTCTATTTTATTGGCATACCAAGTCGGCAGAAGCTCTGTAATACAGATAAGCCCAAGGGCAACAGCAATGATAGTAATAAGACCTTTTCCTTGCATTATGAATTATAATTTTTATTTAAGTCTGCAAATATAATCAAATTCACTGAAAATTTTATACTTAGAATAAATAAGATAAAATTTTTATCCTCTAAACTTCATAAAAAAAGAGACACATATAGTATCTCTTTTTTGTAAAATATGAAATTTTAAAAAATTATTGTCCTAAATAGACTACTTCTATTCTATTTCTTGGAGCCCAAGTAGGATGGAATCTTAACTTTCCTCTATTAGCATTTACTCTAAAGCTAACTCTATCTCCTGCTGTAAGACCTATTATATTAGAATAGTGCTGGTTAAAATAATCTCCTGCTGGTACATAGCTATATGTTTCATCAGCATCTATCCATGGTGCACCATTCAAGAGCATGATAAAGTATAAGTTTCTAGTACCTGTATCCCATGCATTCTGAAGGAAAGAGTGGAATAACACTAGGTACTTACCTGTTTTAGGAGCTATAAAATCATTAATTCCAGGTATTGGTTGAGTCGTAGCTGGTTGCAAGTCATAGTTAACTGTTGTACGAGCATATTGTCTTGCAAAGTCAGCAATTGGCGGTGCTGGTTCTTTCCATGTTCCTACTCCGTTAGCATCACTGGTAAGGACTTTACCTACTCCTTGGTTGGTATCCTGTATCTTGATAGCGTTTGGTCCATTAGTTACGATATGAACTTTAGAATCTGGTTTATAAGTACCAATCCCTATATTAGGACTAAAATTATGTCCATTCTGATGCCC
The DNA here is from genome assembly GCA_937890925.1 of uncultured Riemerella sp. Classification (GTDB taxonomy): domain Bacteria; phylum Bacteroidota; class Bacteroidia; order Flavobacteriales; family Weeksellaceae; genus JABCPE02. The sequence continues at coordinate 46,370 of CALAEK010000010.1, read as the reverse complement.
TAAGATGATAGTATTATCTTTTGAAGTAGCAGTTGTAAGTGTACTAGCCCCTATTCCATTTCCGATTGCTATCACATTATCCAGCTCTCCTGTAGATATAGATTGGAAATTAGCACTACCTATATGAATATTATTTTCTCCTCTTACCCATCCACCAGAGCCATTACCAAGGGCGATGTTGTTATTTCCTGTTATATTATTTACTAAAGCATTCAGACCTTGCGCATTATTATGTTGTCCTATAGTGTTGTTTGGTAATGTATTTGCTCCCAATGCGATATTATAAGCTCCTGTTGTATTTACTTTTAAAGCTTCATTTCCAACAGCCACATTATAATTTCCGCCATTATTAGATACCATAGAAAGGTTTCCTATAGCTACATTCGCCATCCCTGCAGCATTATTCGTTAATGTAGAATTTCCTATACCTACATTATAGTTTCCTGTAGTATTTTTAGTAAGAGCATTAGTTCCTAGCCCCACATTATGACTTCCTATAGTGTTATTAGAAAGAGCTGACTGTCCTAGCCCCACATTACTCATCCCTACTGTATTTTTGCTAAGTGCATACAATCCGAGCCCTACATTATGATTTCCTGCAGTATTGAAACGAAGAGCATCAAACCCAAGCCCCACATTGTAACTTCCTGAAATATTATTCTGTAATGCCTGAGAACCTATACCTATGTTACTATCTCCCACTGTATTTGTCATCAATGATTTTTGACCGATACCTATATTAAAATTCCCTCCAATATTAGATGTAAGAGAAGTAGTTCCTAATGCGATATTATTTTCTCCTGTGGTATTCGCTTTCAAAGCTTCTGTACCAAAAGCCATATTATTATTACCACTAGTATTGCTGTATAATGCAAAATCTCCTAGTGCCATATTACGATGCCCTACTGTATTACTATATAATGCACCAAATCCATTAGCCACATTACTTGCTCCTGTTGTATTGCTATAGAGTGCATTATAACCTATTGCTGTGTTATTAGCTCCTGTTGTATTTCTATAAAGAGCATCTGTACCAACAGCTACATTTCCAACACCAGAAACCGTATGATACAAAGCATTTTCCCCAACAGCCACATTATATATACCCCCTATATTAGAATACAATGTATTAGCACCTACACCTACATTCCCTCTTCCATCAGCATTAGAACTTAAAGATCTTATACCCACTGCTACATTATTAACTCCTGTAGTATTAGAACGCAAAGCATCTAGTCCTACAGCTATGTTGTGAGAACCACTTGTATTAGAAAATAGTGCATCTTTCCCTATACCTATATTATGTGGACCTGTTCCTACTCCACTACCATTTCCGCCCACACCAGCATCTTGTGTAATATGGCTGTTAGTCCCCACTAATCTAAGGTCTTGCTCCTGCATAACTCCTTCTGCTATTTTCACCCATTTACTAGTTGCAGTGCTGTAATAATAAAAACCTTTAGAAGTTACATTAGTGGTAGTAGATGTAGTAGCTCCTGAGAAATCAGACACATACACCAATGTAGACTCTTTTAAATTAGCAGCAGCGATTGAATTCAATCTCGCTTTGCTTAGTCTAGGAACAAGCATCCCCTCATTAGTAGCTGCTCCTACTGCTGAGTTTGCTGCATTTGGTTTTATATCTAAAGTTGCTTCAGGATTATTTGTATTTATCCCTACTTTCCCTGTTTGGGAATATGCTAACCCCATAGTCAGCACACCTAACAAAATAATGTGTTTTTTCATATATTTATTTTTACTATGTTCTTATTCTAAAATCAACAAATCTAATATTGATTTGATAATTCTATAAATTCACTGAAAATGTATTATTTAAGTTTAAAAATTGAGGATACAAAGATAATATTTTTTATTATACCAGCAACAAAAAAGAACCCTTATTTTTAAGAGTTCTTTTTTTTAAAATTTATTGCTTTCTGATTTTCTTACTTAATTTATGATTCGCAGAAGATGCCGTTAGGACATATATTCCTGCTGGAAGTCCAGAAAAATCTACATCATGAAACCACAGACTTGGAGTCATACTTCTAACAAGTCTTCCTGACATATCAAATATTTTTATTTCATTGATTTTTTCTGCAAACTTCACATTTACTATGTTATTTCCATCTGCTAACAATGTAGGAGATGCTTCCACTGGAGTTGTCGTTGATGGAGTTAAAATCCCAGTATGCCCTGTTACTATCATAGAGTAGGTCTGTTTTTCTGCATTTACTCCATCATTATTCACCAAAGTTCCTTTATTAGACACTTCTATTTTATAAATTCCTGCTGCTGGCTGGTCTATAAGAACCTGCTCTACATTGTCCACTGTATTATCTCCTTTTATCGCTGGGTTACGCGGAGCGTTTACATCCAGTTTCCATGGATAATACACTTCATTAGTTTGAATATTAGTTATCCTTAAATCTAAATCATTTACTAATTTTGATTCTCTTATATTATATAACTTATCATAGGTATTATAATTAACATCTTTATACGATGGATCTGTCCAAACAATAGTAGCTTTAAGTGGCTGTGAACCATCTGTTTTTACCAAGATTTCGTTCTTTTTAGCATTTTTAAGTTCTTTATCTTCAAAAATCGCTTTATTTTGTTTTTTCTGAACCAATAGCTCTGCTCCTTTTTTAGCATCTACAAAGCCCCATCCATACCAAACATCTGGTCCTATATTTCCTGCCTCTTGCGCTGTATGGATAAGAAGATTTTTAGCTGATGCTGCATTGAGCTTTTGTCCTGCAAAAAGAGACTGATAAATCTGACTCCAAAGCCCTAAAATCCCCGTAACCTGTGGAGCAGAGAAAGAAGTACCATTTCCTATACCATAAGTAGTTGACCCTGTTGTAGATGTAGAAGGATACACTACATCACTTCCTACTCCTGCAATATCTGGTTTGATAGCACCATCATCACGAGGCCCTGCACTACTATAGCTTGCTTTTTTCACATCAGATACCTGAGTATATCTTCCGTCAAATCCTTCTTCAGCAGTTCTGATTTTCTCAGTTGCCCCTACTGTGATAATGTTCTTAGCAACAGCTCCTGTTGGAATACAGTCATACTCAGCTGCACAGTTATCTGGAGGAATAGCATCTGTAGCAGAGTTAAACTGCACCAAAGTTCTATCTGATTTCATATAATAAGCTGGGAACATTGAACTTGATGCAGGACCATCTCCGTAGGAATTTCCTGCAGATTTCACCACCACCATATATGGATTATTATATACTATGTCATCCAACTCTTTATCCCTAACATAATATGTCCCATTCAAATCAGCTGATTCTCCACTTGCTGGATCATACAAACCTCTCCAATACCAAACAATCCCCGCAGATGTATCTTCTATATTCCATCCTATAACACTACCATAAGAGTGGTTAGACAAAGCTGGCTTACTGTCTCTTATTTTAGCTGAAACATCTTTTTCTTCTGCTTCTCCAGAGAGAGTAGATTCCCCATAATAGTAGCTATCAAAAACAGCCTCTGGCATCATCCCTTTAGTATTCATCACAACTCTAAGAGGACTTCCATCTTTTTTTCGTGAAGTCACATTTAGGTTTTGACCTTTACTTCCCATCATTCCTGTTACTCCTGTAGCATGTCTGCTGTAAGGCACTGTATCAGCTTCTTTATTGGTTATCCTTGCACTGCTTCCAAAGTCTGAATGCTCTGCATAAACACGCCCTCCATCAAAAACAGACACTTTTATCCCCTCTCCATTAAAACTTCCTGTAAGACCATCTATAGTACCTTCTTGGATAGCATCTACATTAGAATTTTTAATTTGGTTTGTGTCATAAGCCTTCAAAAAATATGGTATTCCCTCAACAAAAAAAGAAATAGTCTCTCTTTCTTTCTTTAAGTCTTGTTTGATGACACTTTCTGGTTTTGGATTTTCAGTAGAATTATTTCTATAAATCTCCTTCTGAGCGTAGAATTCAAATTGTTTGAGCAATTGCTTTCTCCTCTCATCCATTTCCTTCTTTAGCTTGTCATTACCCTGCTGAGCATTTAATAAACTACCCAAGAGTAAAGCAACTAGTACATTTCTTCTCATAATATACAAATTTTAAAGTTTTCTATTATTGGGTGTAAAATTACAAAAATTATTGATTTCACACTATTTTTTTATTTTATTTTATTTTTATTTAACCATTCATGGTATGCTTTTGCATTTTTCGCATGCTCTATATCAGAATCCGTGAATTTATGATAACCCAACTTTTCAGGGTCTGCACACATAAAGATATGATTATTTTTTTCGGCATTCAGCACATTATCCACCACTGCTTTATTCACCATACAGATAGGCCCTGGCGGAATTCCTGCATTTGCATAGGTATTATATGGCGATGGATGTTTTAGGTCTTTATTGTAAATTCTCTTTATTTGCTTTGTGAAATTATGTTCTTTGTTAATCGCATAAATCACCGTAGGGTCAGACTGTAGTTTCATTCCCTTTTCATAACGGTTTAGATAAAGCCCCGCTATGATTTTCTGCTCATCTTCTTTCCCTCCAGATTCTTTCTGAACGATGGAAGCTAGCGCATAGATCTGCTCTCTTGTCAGCCCAAGTTTCTGTTCTTTGGCTTTTCTCTCCTCTGTCCAAAATTCATTATAATCTTTTTCAAATTTTTTGAAAAACTCCTCTGGTGTCACTGTCCAATAAAACTGATAAGTATCCGAAAAGAAATAAATTTTCAAATCTTCTGCCGAGGTCAATCCTTTTTCCTGCGCAATTCTATCAAACACAGTCACGAATACCAAAGAATCCACCTGCGTTTTCCTAGCCACACGCCCTATCATTTGATAAACATCATCAAAATCCTTTATTCTAAATGTATCCTCTGCCTGTAGTCCTGCTTTCAGCATATTGACCAACTTCGTATTATCATCCCCTTCCTTTACTCTATACCTTCCAGCTCTGAGAAATTTCCCTAAATGCTTAGATTCCGCCACATCCCGGAAAGCTTCCATATCAGCTACATATGGTTTTAAACTATCCAAAACTTGGTCTAAACTCGCATCCTTCGGCACCAGAAAATATCCAGATTTTTTGACATTATTTTCTTTATATTTTTTATACAAAGTATATCCAAAAAATCCTCCACCAATTAGGAGCAATCCTAAAAAAACTATAATTACTTTTCTCATTTTTAAATCTTATTTGAAAACTCCCTCAAAAACATATTCTGCAGAACCTTCCAGCCAAATATTTCTAAATCCTACCTCGTGCTTTTCTGCATAAACTTTCAGATTTCCGCCAAGTGTTTTCACAGAAACCTCACCTCCACCAAATTCATTCATAAATGTAAGACAACTCGCCGTTACTCCCGTTCCGCAGCTGTATGTTTCATCCTCCACTCCTCGTTCATAAGTTCTCACAAACACTTCATTTTCAGATATTTTAGAAATAAAATTCACATTTATTCCTTCTTTTTTATAAGGCTCAGAATTTCTGATTTCGTATCCATTTTTATAAACATCCAGATTTTGCACATCCTCTACATATCTCACAAAATGTGGAGAACCTGTATTTAATTGATAATCAGCTTCTATTTTAACAATTTCTGGGACATTTATCATTTTTAGCTTCACTACATTTCCATTGATTTCAGCCTCGTGAAGTCCATCTATTGCATTAAATTTAGCTTTATTTTCAAAAACATTCAAAAAATGCGCAAAAGCCACGATACATCGCCCTCCATTGCCGCACATTGTGCTTTCATTCCCATCAGAATTATAATAAACCATCTGAAAATCAAGACTTTCATGGTTTTCCAATAAAATCAAGCCATCTGCACCAATTCCGAAACGGCGGTCGCACATTTTTTTTACTAATTCTACATCATTTTTAGGAAAAGACTGATTTCTATTATCTATCATAATGAAGTCATTTCCAGTCCCTTGATATTTATAAAATTTAATCATTTTTTCTCTCTTTATTTGCGATTTCTTTTCTCACTCGGCTCAGACTCTCTGGCGTAATTCCTAAAAACGAAGCCACCATCCACTGCGGAACCCTCTTGAAAACATTAGGATAAACCTTGATAAAGTCCAAATACCGCTCCTCTGCATTCGCACCAAGCAGAAGATTTACTCTTTTTTGTAATTGTCTGGCGTGATTATGCAGAAGCAAAATTTGTTTTGCGTTTGTTTCAGGGTCATTATTTCTCATATATTCATGAAAATCAGGGCTTAAAGATATGATTTCGCTGTCCTCTATCGCATCAATAAAATAATCCGAACTCTCCCCAAAAAACAAACTACTCCTATCCGTAATCAAATGATTTTCAGGCGCAAACTGGATAATATGTTCCTTCCCCGCCTTACTGATAGAATACAAACGAAGAAGTCCCTTCTCCACGAAAAAAGTATTTCTACACACTTCCCCTTCCCTCAACAGAAACTGTCCTTTTTCCACTTTGAGAGATTTTATGTATTTCTTGTATCCCTCAATAGATGAAGGCGAAACACCTAGTGTATTTAGAAGATACTCATCAAACATTTCTATTCTTCGAACAACTTTTTCATCAGCCTTTCCATATCCACCAGCTCTTCGTGTCTTTTGAAAATAACCTGTCCATCACGGAAAAGCAAAAAGGTAGCCGCTTCTATCATAACTCCCAAATCCTCGCTCAGTTCTTGTTTTAGATTGGAATTTCCAGTGTAGTTCAGTCTATAAAATTTCACTCTGGACAAATCCATTCTTCTTGCCTGTTTTTCAAAATCCCCCATCATATAATCACTTCTGAAATGCATCGTTGCACAGGTCAAAAGAGCCACTGGCTTCTCATAAGAATCTTTATAAGCCTGCTTCAAGTCCTCGCTTGTCTCTATTTTATTCCAAATCTGGCTGTCTTTATACGCTTTTACTAGTTTTTTCCAAAAATCCATTAATCCCATAAGTCAAAAAAATTTTTGCTAAATTATCAATAATTTAGTAATATTGAAAATAAATTGAATTTAAAATGAAAAAAGCCCTGATTGTGGTGGACATCCAGAATGATTTTTGCAAAGGCGGCAGCCTAGAAGTCACTGATGGAGAAAAAATCATTCCTTACATCAACCAACTGATGAAAACCAATAACTATGATGAAATCATCCTTACCCAAGATTTTCATCCGACAGAACACAAAAGTTTTGCAGTCAATAACGGAAAATCTGTTGGCGAAATCATCGAACTAAACGGCATTTCCCAGACAATGTGGCCAGTCCACTGTGTGCAGGGAACTTCGGGAGTAGAGTTTCATCCTGATTTGGAACAAAATAAAGCTACATACATTATTAAAAAGGGAATGAACCCTGAAATAGACAGCTACAGCGCATTTTTTGACAATCAAAAACTAATCGACACTGGGCTTTCTAATTATCTAAAATCCAAGAACATAGAAACCGTAGAAATCGTAGGATTAGCACTAGATTATTGTGTAAAATACACCTGCATTGATGCTGTTTCGGAAGGGTTTAAGGTCATTCTTCATTTTAAAGGCACGAAAGCCGTGAACCTCCACCCTAATGATGCCAAAAACACTGTTTTTGAACTTTTAGAAAAAGGTGTTTCTGTAATAAACTAAACTCACTTATAAACAAAAACTTACCCAAATTTGGGTAAGTTTTTTATTTTTTTTAAGAATTATAACAATTTAGATAATTCCTCGTAGCCGCCGCCGTTATAGACATTGGTAAATCCTCTCTGTTTAAACGCTTCCGTAGCCTTTCCGCTTCGGTTTCCGCTTCGGCAGAAAAAAATCACATTTCCATCCAATTTTGCAATTTCATCTGCGTGATTTTCCACCTCGCCCAGTGGAATATTTTCAGCGCCTTCTATCGCTCCATTTGCTATAAGTTCCTCTGGCTCACGCACATCTATCAAATGATAGTTTCCTTGATTTAAAATTTCCTGAATATCCATTCTTTATTTTTTTTATTCAAATATAGTTTATTTTACAATACATTCACCTCTCTTTCTAATTTTATTCCAAATTTTTCTTCCACGGAATCTATTATTTTTTGAGAAAAATCAAAAATCTCCTGTCCTTTCGCATTTCCTGTAATATTCACTATTACAAGGGATTGCAGGGCGTGAGTTGCCACATTTCCTATCTGTTTGCCCTTCCAGCCACACTGCTCTATAAGCCATCCTGCTGGGATTTTCACGCCTTCTTCGGTTTTATATCCCTGAATATCTGCAAACTGAGTTTTCAGCTTATCAAAATACGCATCAGAAACCACAGGATTTTTGAAAAAACTTCCTGCATTTCCTACTTTTTTAGGGTCTGGAAGTTTGCTCTGCCGAATACGGATAACTGCCTGAGAAACATCCTGAATCGTTGGATTTTTTATTTCCATTTTCTCCAATTCTGACTGGATAGCTCCATACTCCACCTTCAAAACATGCTCCTTTCTTGTCAGCCTGAATGTAACTTCCAGAATAACATATTTGCCTTTTCCCTCTCTCTTAAAAAAAGAATCTCTGTAACCGAACTGGCATTTTTTCTTATCAAAAACCTCAATCCCCAAAGTACTCAAATTAAGCACTTTACAAGACTCAAAACTATCTTTTATCTCCACGCCATAAGCTCCGATATTTTGGATAGGACAAGTCCCTGCATTCCCTGGAATCAGAGACAAATTCTCCAGCCCTCCATAGTTTTTATCCAAACAATACTGAACGAACTGATGCCAGTTTTCTCCTGCTTGGGCAGACACCAAAATTTCATTATCGCTGATAATTTCTTTGGAAATTCCCTTTAAATTTAGTTTAATGGCAAGTCCTTCAAAATCCTTTGTGAAAAACAAATTACTTCCTCCTCCCAAAAACAAAAGAGGAAGCTCCCTAAATTTAGGTTTTTTCAGTAAATCTAATAACTCTGACTCTGTAGAAACCTCAGCAAAATACCGCGAAGAAGCCTCCACACCGAAAGTGTTGTAAAGCTTCAGAGAAACATTTTCTAAAATCTGCATTTTATCGTGCATTGTATTTTTGAAGAGCATCTTTCAGCAGTTCTACACTTCTTCTCAGGTCTTCCTCTTTCAGCACATAGGCTATTCTTATCTGTCTCTTTCCAAGCTCTGGATTAGAATAGAAGCCTCCCGCAGGCGCCACCATAACAGTTTCATTATCAATAGAATATTCTTCTAAAAGCCATTGTGCAAATTTCTCTGCATCATCTATCGGAAGCTCTGCCACGCAGTAGAAAGCACCTTTTGGAGTTGGGCAGATTATACCTGGGATTTCGTTTAGTAATTTTACTAATAAATTTCTTCGTTTAGTATATTCTTCGCGAACGCTTTCTATATATTTTTTGTCGTTTTCGTGGGCTTTTGCAGCTATTATTTGCCCTAAAAGCACTGGGCTTAGTCTAGCTTGTGCAAATTTCATCGCAGCAGCACGAATCTGCTTAGAACGAGTAACCATAAATCCGATACGAACTCCACACATGGAATATCTCTTGGATTCAGAATCTATGATGATGCAATTTTCTGCTATTTCTGGGAATTCCAGCATAGAGACCTGCTTTGCTCCATCATACACATACTCACGATATACCTCATCTGCGATGATGACAATATCATGTTTCAGAGCTATCTGAGCCAATTTCTGCAATTCTTCTCTTGTATAAAGATATCCCGTAGGGTTCCCTGGGTTACAGATAAGAATAGCTCTAGTTTTTGGAGTAATTTTTTTCTCAAATTCTTCCATAGACGGCAGGGCAAAACCTGTCTCGATAGAAGACGGAACTGCTACTACTTTTACATTGATATGGTTAGAAAAACCATTGTAATTCGCGTAGTATGGCTCTGGGATAATTATCTCATCACCATCATCACAAAGCGTAGCAAGTGCGATGCTCAGCGCTTCTGAACCACCATTAGTCACGATAAAATTATCCGTTGTCAAATCTGTAAAACCAAGCGAGTGGTAATAAGTTTCCAAAGCCTTTCTATACTCTATATTTCCCTCGGAAAGAGAGTATTCCAGCACTTTTAGATCAATATGTTTCAGCTCCTCCAAAGCCGTTTGCGGCGTTTCTATATCTGGCTGTCCGATATTGAGATGATAGACTTTTACTCCTTTTTGTTTCGCTTGTAATGCATACGGAACAAGTTTTCTAATTGGTGAAGCAGGCATTTTTTCTGCTCTTTGTGATATTTTTGGCATGATAGATTGTATTTTATGGAACAAATTTACAATTTTATTTCTCTACTATGGCAGAATATTTCCACCTATTTTTGATAATATTTTTCTTAATTTTAGTAAAACTTATCTTTTCACAAAATTTTATTCTTTAAAGATGAATTTCTACCTGTTTTTCACTTGTTCTGTCCTGCCAATAGCTTTTATAAGTCTGGAAACTGTCTTGTACGATTTCATAAAGTTTAAAACAATTTTGTTTCAATTCCTCAAGATGAACCACATGAATGATGATATGCGGCTCTTCTATCCATTCTAGAGACATCATGCAGTCATCCATAGAGTCTAAACTCATCCAAAAGTAGCTTGGAAACTGAAAAACCTTATTCATTTTTCGTAAAAAAGCGGTTTCTGTCTTTATATTTCGGACATCGATAAAATATTCCAATGTTTGTTTTTGAAAATCTAATCGCGTTTCGTTCATCTTTTTTGATTATTTTTTAGTTAAAAAACTCCCAACAATTTGACAAAAGCCAAATGCAAGTGTAAAAATACATTTATTTTAAATAAATTTGCCTTTTCAAATCATATAAAATGACAAAAAAACAAATCTATTTGAGTGTGATTTTCGGAGCTATTTTCCTTGTAGCTTTATGCGATTTTCTTCCTAGTTTAAAGAAAAAATCAGATTTTGATACTCCAGAAGTCATTGGTTATCAATACAAAAAAGATTCATCCAAGACAAAAGACCCATACGGCATCGCTGACCAAAAAGGGCGAAACTACATAGAAAAACTTACCGATGAAACCATCGTAATCAACTATGTCAAAAAACACAAAAAACTCCCTGAATACTACATCACCAAAGCAGAAGCCAAAAGACAAGGCTGGAAACCATCCGAAGGAAATCTCTGTGAGGTGCTTCCCAATAGAGCTATCGGCGGAGACCGCTTCAGCAACCGAGAGAAAAAACTTCCCGACCATGGGAAATACTACGAAGCTGATATAAACTACCGCTGTGGTAGAAGAAATGCAGAACGAATAGTTTTCAACAAAGATGGAGAAGTGTGGCTCACTAAAAACCACTATAAAAGTTTTGAAAAACAATAAAATAATTAACTGATAATGAACACGATATACATTGATTTTTCAGAAATCGGCGATATGGAGGATTTCTACGCCCAGCTGAAAGAAAAAATAGAACTTCCTGAGTATTTTGGAGACAATCTAGATGCCCTTTATGACTGCATTTCTGGCGATTTGGAAATGCCTTTACATATAGAATTTGTAAATATGACCGTAGAACAGCTAGAAATTTTCGAAGACCTTTTGGTTACCTTAGAAGACCTAGTAGAGGAAGTTCCCGACTTCTCTTTTTCCTATTTTCTGGAACAATACGAAGATTAAAAATCTTTCCCAAAATAAAAAACCAGCTTTGAAATCAAGCTGGTTTTTGTTTTTATGTTAATTTATTAGTATTCTAACAACACACTTCCCCAAGTAAATCCACTTCCAAAGGCAGCCAGACAAACTAAATCGCCTCGTTTTACCTTTCCTTCTGCTATCGCCTCGCTCAGCGCGATAGGAATAGAAGCCGCAGTGGTATTTCCGTATTTTTGGATATTATTAAATACCTTCTCATCTGGAAGCCCCATCAGCTGCTGCACATACTGAGAAATTCTGATATTCGCCTGATGCGGGATAAGCATATCCAAATCCTCTACCGTTTTTCCTGCTTTTTTCAGGGCTTCGCTGATGGTCTCTGGGAAACGAGTAACAGCCTGTTTGAAAACAAAATTCCCATTCATATACGGATATATTTCCTCTGGCTTTATGTTTTCTGGCTCTGTAAGAAGTCTGTCTGTCCAGCCCAAATTAGTCCCTGGTAATTTTATCATCAGCTCCTCTGCGTATTTCCCTTCGGAATGCATATTATAAGACAAAATCCCCTGAACACCAGCATCTTCCGAGGCCGAAAGCACTACCGCTCCTGCTCCATCACCAAAAATCACTGAAACACCTCTTCCTCTATCTGTCATATCTAATGCAACTGACTGAATTTCAGCACCTACAACCAGAATATTTTTATACTGACCCGCTTTAATGAAAGCATCTGCAACGCTCAGTGCGTAGACAAATCCTGAACATTGGTTTCTCACATCCAGCGCCCCTATGGTATCACAGCCCAACATTTCCTGCAAAACCACACCGCACCCAGGGAAATAATAATCTGGGCTAAGTGTCGCAAAAATAATATAATCAATATCTTTCGCTGTCAGACCAGCTGATTCTAATGCTTTTTCAGAAGCTTTGAAACCATAGAAACTTGTAGTTTCTTGGCTGTCAAATTTGCTCGTTCTGTGTCTTCTTTCCTTGATACCTGTACGCTCCGTTATCCACTCATCATTGGTATCCATTATTTTAGCTAAATCATCATTAGTTACCACATTATCTGGAACATAATGACCTATTCCCTTTATAACACTTTTATACATAACAAAAATTTATTTAATCAATTTTAATCCGTCAAAACTATGAAATCCATTTAGAAAATCCTTTAAATTCATTCGTTTTTTTCCTTCCAGCTGTAATTCTTCTGGGAAATAAACTCCATTTTTAGCATAGATTTTAAATTCATTTTTAGAAATTTCTATTTCGCCATTCTCTTTAGAATGGTCTATTTTTTGGAATTTTCCTTTAAAAATCTTTAATATTTTCTGCTCGCCACCCACTTCCAAAATGGTAAAAGCCGCAGGATACGGCGACATTCCTCGGATAAAGTTATGAATGACCTCCACCTCTTTTTCCCAGTCTATTTTAGTATCTTCTTTGAAAATTTTATAGGCTGTTTTTGGGTTTTCTTTCTGATTTTGAGGAATTTCTGTAAGTTTCCCTTCCGCAAGACCATCCAGAGTTTCCACCACCAGTTTCGCGCCTATCTCCATCAGTCTGTCATGGAGCGTTCCTGCATTGTCTTCGGGAGAAATTTCAGTTTCTGCTTGGAGGAGAATATTTCCTTCGTCTATTTTTTCATTGATGAAAAATGTAGTGACACCAGACTTTGTCTCGCCATTGATAATGGCATAGTTTATCGGTGCTGCACCTCTGTAATCTGGTAATAATGAGGCATGTAGATTGAATGTTCCCAGTCTAGGCATGGAAAACAGAACTTTTGGCATCATTCTAAATGCCACCACTACGAAGATATCTGCGTTTAGACTTTGTATCTGTGATAGAAACTCCTCATTACGAAGTTTTTCTGGCTGAAACAGCGGTAAATCATGCTCTACGGCATAAGTTTTCACAGGAGACTGATGCACTTTTTGCCCTCGCCCGCTGGCTTTATCTGCTACGGTAACGACTCCTACCACCTCATGCTCAGAGGTATGGATAGCTTCCAGAGAAGCCCTTGCAAAATCAGGCGTTCCGAAGAAAACAACTTTTAGTTTATTCATTTATCATATAAGTTTTGTAGTTCAACATTTTTATTTTCTCTAAATTCAGCAGAGTTATCAGAGTTTCATAGATTTTTTCCTTTTCGTGCCAAAATATTTTTACGCTCAGTTCATCAAAAGTAGCTGGATTTTTGGCTAATATTTCTAAAACCTCATCGGACAAAGTTTTTTCTTTGACTGGATTTTGGGATAGACAAAAACTACATTTTCCGCAGTTATCCGAGGATTTTTCTCCAAAATAAGTCAAAATCATTCTCATTTTACAGAAATCTTTATCTTGGATAAAGTATTTCATTTCTTCCCATTTTTGAATTTTATTTCTCTGGATTTTCTCAAATAGATTCCAGTATTTTCCTTGTATTTCTCGGCTGTCTCGCGGTCTTAGGAACTTTATGCTGTCGGTGCTTCCGTCCACATATTCCAGCCATTCTTTTTTTTGCAATTCCTTTATTCTGTCCTTTATCATCTGCTGGCTTACGCCCAGTTTTGCACTCAGACTTTCTTCGCTAAAAGAAACTTTGTGCGTGGCAACTCCAGAAATAGTTCTAAGCAGCAATTCTATAAAATACGCATCTTTCGGCGGTAAATCCTCCAATTCTTCAGCAGGGATTTTTAGTTCTATTGTAGAAGGCGATTTATAATTATTCCAAAATATAACTTCCTGATTATGAAGAAATCCCAAAACATTTCTAATCTTAGCAAAGGAAATCTTAGTGAAACTCTGCACTTTCTGTAAATCCAGCTGAAATATCCTCTCCGCAGCCTCCCCATCGGCAATCTGAAATATAGAATAAATGTAAGATATCACCTTTAGATACTGGGTTTTATCTGGAATCTGCGCAGACAGCACATCATCCATCTCGCCGAGTTCCTGCTTGTTCCAAAGCAAAAAAGCATAACTTTCCTGCCCGTCTCGCCCTGCTCTTCCTATTTCTTGGTAATAATTTTCAACCGAGGAAGAGGGTGAATAATGGATAACAAAACGCACATTATCCTTGTCTATTCCCATCCCAAAAGCATTGGTAGAAATCAAAACAAAATCATTCCTTTCCTGCCATGTTCTTTGTTTCTCGTTTCGCTCCCTTGCCGAAAGCCCAGCATGATAAAAATCTACATTTTGCAGATTGTTTTCCTTTAAAAATGCTGTCAGCTCCTCCGCCTCTCTCCTTGTTCGGACATAGACTATTCCTGATACTTTATTGATTTTCAAGAAACTAAGCATTCTTTGGTACTTATCAGAAATTTCTTCATGGAAGATATGAATATTCTCCCTTTTGTAACTTTTCTGAAAAACACGAACCGAAGACAAGCCTAATTTTTCCTTAATATCAAGAACGACTTTGGGCGTTGCAGTAGCCGTAAGAGCCAGACAAGGCAGATTCCCTATCGTTTTTCTAAACTCGCTAATATGCTGATAACTCGGCCTAAAATCCTGTCCCCATTCTGATATACAGTGCGCCTCATCCACCGCAATAAAGGAAAGCGGAACATCCAGCATTTTCCTCATAAACAAAGAGTTATGAAGTCGCTCTGGTGAGACATACAGTAGTTTAATTTCGCCTGATATTGCCTTTTCATAGATTTCTTCCTGCTCTGCTTCATCCAGTTCAGAACTAAGATATTCTGCCTCTATTCCCAAATCTTTCAAATGAGAAACTTGGTCTTTCATAAGAGCCAGAAGCGGCGAAATCACCAGACAAGTCCCCTCCAAAACCAATGCAGGAAGCTGATAGCAGAGAGACTTACCTCCACCCGTAGGAAGCAGCGCCAAAGTATCATTTTGCTCTAAAATAGACAAAATAATATCTTCCTGACTCTCCCTGAAAGCATCATAACCCCAAAAACTTTTCAAGGTTTTTAGTAGAATGTCTCGTGTTTCTATAGGCATAAATTTATTTTATCTCACAAAAATAGCAAAAAAGATAAGTTATTTATTTTTACAGAAAGAAAAATGTGTGCTGAGGAAAAATTTCCCAGCACACAACAAATAAAATTATATTATCAAAAAACTACTTTCCTATCTTCTTTTCTATAGCATCCAGCCTTGCTTTCAGTTCTTCTATCTCTTTATCTTTCTCTTGTATTGCTTTTACCAAGACAGGAACTATAGCTGTATAATTTACAGATTTATATTTATCAGAAGATTTATCTGTTTCTACAATATCTGGAAGCACTTTTTCTACTTCTTGAGCTATAAAACCATACTGTAGTTTAGCATTACCACCTTTCTGCTTTCCTTTTGTATTCCAATGGTATGTTACAGGTCTTAGTTGAGAAAGGGTTTTAGATGCATTATCAATATTCTTAACATGTTCCTTTAGACGAGAATCTGATGACAAAGTAAAATTACTTGCCAGCACCTGCCCTGCTACTTCTAATTTTTGCGATGGTAAATTAGTACCTATTCCCACATTTCCATTATCTGTAATGGTAAATTTAGGACCTAAGTTATTACCATTAGCATCATAGCCCCAAAATTGTAGTGAGTTAGAATAAGAACCCCTCATGTTATATATTCTCCATTCTCTTGCGCCTCCTGTTACTGTAGTTTTACCTGAGTTTACTATACTTACAAATCCTCCTTCTTCACTTGCTAATGAAGTTCTTAGAAGTCCCCCTTCTGCTACTACATTCCCCAAAACATGGAGTTTGTGTTGTGGAGTTCTATCTGCAAAAGCAGGAATCTGCGCATAGGTTCTAAAATCTCCTACCCCGACATTTCCTTCATCAGATAAGAACATTACTACTTGTTCACTACCACTTCCTACCTTATAGTTCCAAAACTGAAGTCCATTGGCATAGTCTCCTGTATTATTATACATTACCCATCTATCAGATGTTCCAGAAACTGTTTTACTTGGGTTAAGAAGTTCTACTTTTCCTCCATGCCAACCACTCACAGAAGAGTATAAACCTCCTTCCTCTGTCAGTACATTTCCTTTTACATGAACTTTTTCTGAAGGCTTGTATGTTCCTATACCTATTTTAGGATTATCAACTGCATTTCCAAGCAGTATCACATTATCCATTGATGTGACAGTAGTAAGGTTTGTTTGGTTAAATCCATTACCAATAGCTACTACATTGTCCAACTGAGGAGAATTGTTCCCTCTATTTGCACCTCCTATATGTATATTCCCATTTCCTCTAGTTATCCATCTTCCTGAACTAGCTCCAACAGCGATATTTGCATTTCCATTGGTATTTGCTAAAAGGGCATCCTTTCCTATCCCTATATTATTAGCACCTGTACCCGCGGCTGTTCCTGTTCCTCCTATACCAGCATCTTTTGTAATGTGATTACTATTACCTACTATTCTAAGATCTACATCCTCACTTCCTAAAACTTTCAGCCAAACACCTGTATCTGCATCATAGTAGTAAAACCCTTTAGTAGTGACATTTTCTGTTGTGCTAACACCTCCTATCGGCTCTGTTGTATCATTTACATAAACCAGCGTAGATTCTCTGAGATCAGTTGCAGAGATATTTTCTATTCTTTCTCTGCTGAGTCTTGGGATTAGAATTCCTTCATTCGTTGTTGCTGTAGCAGCGGCATTCGCTGTTGTAGGGTTGATATCCAAAGTTGCTTCCGGTGAACCAGTATTCACACCAACTTTTCCTGTTTGAGCATAAGCTACACATGCAGCCAGCAGCCCCAAAGAGA
This sequence comes from uncultured Riemerella sp., assembly GCA_937890925.1. Lineage (GTDB taxonomy): Bacteria > Bacteroidota > Bacteroidia > Flavobacteriales > Weeksellaceae > JABCPE02. The sequence goes on along the minus strand of CALAEK010000010.1, from coordinate 29,083 downwards.
TAATTATTTTTCTCATATATTAAAAATTTTATTATTCATTTCCTTTTTTAATAAAGCAAAAATCATACTATTGATCCTGCATAAAACTACATTTCCTCAACTAATTCATCTAACAACTTTCTAGAAAAGTCCCTATCATACAGGTGTTTATGATGTGGAATTTCTAATCTATCACAGCTAAAAACAAGCCCCTCATAGGACACTATATCTATATCTATAATCCTGTCCCTATACTCCCCAAAAAACTTAGAATCATAGATTCTTCCCATTTCGGTTTCTATTTTTTTGATTTCATCTAAAAGTTTTATGGGCGAATGTGCTGTCTGCATAGACACCACAATATTACAAAAAATATTCTTACTATCAAACTCCACAGGCGAAGTTCTTGAGATTTTAGTTTTTTTAATAATCTTGCCTACCCTATTTTCCAACTCACTGAGAGCCAATAAAATATTATTTTCTGCGTTTCCTAAATTACTTCCTAGTAACAAAACCACATTATGCATTACTAATTATTTATAAATTTGTAAAATTTTAAACTTTATTTTTATTTATGAAAAATTTCATCAAAACTGTTCTTGCAAATGTTGTTGCATTATTCATTGCTGGTATTTTGCTGCCTTTTTTCCTGCTTTTTGTGATTATCATCATCGGAAGCATGTCCAGCGCAGACAAAGATATCAAAATTAAAGAAAACTCAGTTCTTACCATTGATTTTAAATCCAAAGTTGTGGAACATGAGAACGAAAGCGAGTCTTCTATATTTGAGATAAAAGAAGATGCTGAACTAAAATACCAAGATATCCTCAATGCCATCGAAACTGCGAAAAACGATGATAAAATCAAGGGAATCAGCATAGAACTAGACGATATAGATGCTGGTATCACGCAGATAGATGACATCCGAAAAAGTCTGGAAGATTTTAAGAAAAGTAACAAATTTGTCTATGCTTATGGGAATAATGTAAGCCAAGCATCCTACTATCTGGGTTCGGTGGCTGACCAATATTTCCTCAATCCAGTGGGAGGCATCGAGCTGAAAGGACTTTCCACAGAGGTGATTTTCTTAAAGGAATTTGCTGAAAAATACGGCATTAACATCAATGTCATCCGCCATGGAAATTTCAAATCTGCTGTAGAGCCTTTCCTCAGAAACGAAATGTCTCCAGAAAACAAAGAGCAGATGACTACCCTTCTGAATGACACTTGGGGAGAGATTTCCTCTAAAATCATCCAATCTAGAAAACTAGACCCTACGGAATTCAAAACCGTGGTTGATAGTCTATATGCTACAATTCCTGATCTGAGCCTAAAATACAAACTTGCCGATAAATTAGTTCAAAAATCTGAATACGAGGAGATTATAAAAAACAAACTAAATGTTGGTAAAGATGAAAAACTAAACAAAGTTTCTATCAGAAATTATGCTTTTTCCCATGCAGATACTAAAATAAACGATAATAAAATCGCTGTTCTATACGCCTCTGGAACTATCTACAATGGAAACAGATACAGTGACATCTATTCTGAAAGATACATCCAATACATCAAGGATTTAGCCCAAGATGACAACATCAAAGCTGTGGTTCTCCGTGTAAACTCACCTGGTGGAAGCGCCAATGCTTCTGATGAAATCTTGTATGAACTTCAACAACTGAAACAAAAGAAACCTCTAATCATTTCATTTGGGGATTATGCAGCCTCTGGCGGATACTACATCTCCATGGCTGGGGACAGGATTTTTGCTCAAAACAATACCATCACGGGTTCTATTGGGGTTTTTGGGGTAATTCCTGATGCTAAAAACCTAGCGAACCGAAATGGTATTTACTCCGATGTGGTTTCTACCAATGCCAACTCAAACATGATATCGCCTTTTTCAGGGATTTCTTCGGGGACGCTTGCTATCACACAGAGAAGTGTAGTAAATACCTACAATCGTTTTGTGCATTTTGTTTCTAAAAATAGAAAGAAAACTTTCGAAGAAATAGATGCTGTAGGAAGTGGAAGAGTCTGGTCTGGAAAAAGAGCCAAAGAAATAGGACTGGTAGATGAAATTGGTTCTCTAAATGATGCCGTAAAATACGCTGCAAGCAAGGCAAATGTAGCAGAATACGAAGCCGTAAGTTATCCTGCAAAAGTGGATAAATTCGAGCAGATAATGAGCAGCCTAAAACAGGAAAGCATAACTACAAATTATGTAAAATCCCAAATGGGTGAAGAAAACTATCAGCTCTTTAAGGTTTTTTCCGACCAAAATTTCAGAAACAGCATACAGATGACCATGCCCTACATCATTAGAATTAAATAAAAACAAAAAACGGTGCCTGATAATATCAAGCACCGTTTCCATTTACAATAAAGTTTAAAATTGATTAAAATTCTATATCATCTGCTACTCCACCGCCCATTTCTTTTGAGAATTTTTCTGCATATTCTCTTTGTTTTTGTTCTTGGTATCGCAGCATTTTTTCGATGTTACCCATATTAGCCATCCATTTCATAGCTACAGACTGAAAATCTCCCAAGGAAATTCCATAATTGTCCTGTATCCACTGAGCGCCATCTAGCCCTGCTTCATATGCCGCCTGACGAGCACCACACAATTCATAGTAGAACGCTTCATCATTTTGGATTTTAGCAAGATAGTCTCCTTCCTGATTAGATTCTTTTACAGAATCATTGAATTTAGGGTGAGTATCTGCGCTTCCGTAATACTGCCCGTAGAGAGACATGACAGCCATAGTCTGGTCTTGCTGTATTCTCTTTACCCAAAGCTGGTTAGCTTCATCCCAAACAGGCATATCAACTCCCAATCTCTTACAAACCTCTTCTGCTGACATTCCATTAGTCATTTTAGAGGCTGCCGCTGCATAGTCTTGCAGAGAAATACCATGTATAGGCTGCAGCATAGGATTACTATCATCATGAGTCATATTCATGTAAGGATTCTCAAAAGAAGTATCATACTCATTTCCATTTTCATCATAATTCTCTAAGAAATCATCACTTTCTCCATTAAACTCACCTGAGTTTTTGATGATAGCATCATTATTTTTCTTAAGTTGAGCTTGTTCCTCCGGCGTTCCTCTCTTTCCTGCTGCACGCATCTCGATAAGCACCTTGTACCCATCATCCATCAAGCCTTTATAAAACTCAAAGAATCTGATAGTTGCCTTCAAGAGAGAGTCATTTCCATTGTAAGCTCCCAGCTGTTTCACTTCTGCGATATAATCCTCCAAATCCTCTTTCCACTGAAGACGCACTTTTTCTGCACGAGCATAGTCTTTGGCATCCATAGCAGCATTCATATCCGCCATGTTGTCTTCGCATTTATTTGCTACACACATCAGCTCGTTATTATACTCTATGGCATTGTCAAAACTTCCCTTTGCATAGTATACGCCTTCTTCTTCATCATAACCTCTCTTTTCTGGTTGATTTTTAGGCTGGTTATCTTCTACAAGGTCTTGAACTTTTTTAAAAAGATTTTTAAACATAATTTTTCTTTTTTTGAAATCTTAAAATTATTCAAGATTATTTTTAGTCATCCTCATACTTTTCAAGGAACTCATCAGAAACTTCATTCAGTTTATCTGTAAAACGCTGTATCAGATTGTTGTTGTTTTTCAGCTGAGCTTGTTCCTCTGGTGTTCCTCTCTTTCCTGCTGCACGCATTTCGATAAGCACTTTATATCCATTGTCCATCAAACGATCATACTCATCCAAGAACGCAATAGCAGCATCCATCAGCATAGTATCTCCTTTGTATGGCCCTAATTTTCTCACTTGTTCTTTGTAAGTTTTCACATCTTCTTTCCACTGAAGACGCACTTTTTCTGCACGAGCATAGTCTTTGTCATCCATCGCATCATTCATATCATCCATGTTGTCATGATTTCCGTTTGTGATGCAGATAATTTCGTTATTATATTCTACTTCATCATCGAAACTACCTTTAGCATAGTATACTCCTTCTTCTGCGTCATAGCCTTTTTTTGGTTCATCATTTCCACCTACTAGGTCTTGTACTGTTTTGAAAAGATTTTTAAACATAACTTTAATTTTTTTGGTTAATAAATATTTTAATTTTCGATGGAACAAATGTATAAACTTACCTCATCCCTCCAATAAAAACAGCGTCTACAAAGCGTCTACAAGCTTTTAAATTTGTTATAAAATACTGATTTTCAATTAAATATTTTGTAGACACCTAATCTAATAACCAAGTTATTTTTATTTTATCTTTTAAATCCAAATGAAATTAAAAAATTATATTCTCAATTTTTAGCTACATTTATTTTTCATTTCTGACAAATTTTTCTCAAATTCATCAGAAGGGATTCCTTTTGCACCAAAATTTTCTAACATTCCAACCGCCAACTGAAGATAAGCACCATCCACCTGAGCTAATTTTGCTATAATTTTTCGGTATAAATCTGGTTTTTCATCAAGATTAAACTCAGCATAAACCAATATATCACTCATTTCTCTATAAAAAACTTTTTTGTTCGCCTCGGCAAGTATCGGCACCGTGTCAGCCAAAACCTTCCACACAGCAGCCCTCCATAGGAAATAAGCCAAAAATTTTTCTTCTGATACCACTGCGTTACTGCTGGAAACCCTTTCATAAAATTCTTCTTCTTTTTGGGTTTTCTCTTCAGCAAAATCCTTCGCTACGAACTCATATTCGCGCATCTTATCACTCGGCACAAATGTATTCTGTGTCTGGCAATACGGACAGGTGATATAAGTCGAAATAAAATACAATTCCTTGATTTCCAAACCAGCACCACACTGCGAACAGTGGAATTTATCCTTCACCGTGTTATATTCTTCTACTATTTCACGGAGTTTTTCCTCTGCAGAAGGCTTTTTCACTTGGTTTTCGATGCTATCGGCAAGGTCTCTCATCTTGTCTTTCCATTTTTCAAAATCATCATGGATTTTTCTGAACCATTTCTCCTGAAGTTCTCCTTCTGGCGTTTGTGACTCATAAAAAGATGGTTCATAGGGCTTTATCTGCTGTTTAAAAACATCCTCCGCTTTATCTATAATTCCATTAAACTGCCCCTTTACTCCCATCAGAAAATTCCCAAAACTGCGTTTATATGGGTCTGTATCCTCATCATAAATCTCCTGCATAGTATCACGGGTTTCCTTTGCTAAGGACTCTGCTCTCTCGGTCAGTTTCTCTATAAAAACTCTAAATCTTTGCTCTAAATCGTTCATATTCATCTATTTATATTTTTACTATAACTTTTTCCTTTTATCTATTATTTAAATAAACCGAGATTTCTCTCGGTTTTATTCTTATTTGTATGTTATTTTTCTATTTCATAACACTTTCGGCTATTATTTTCCCCATCGCTATGTCTATTTTTTGGGTAATCTGCTCTACACTTTCAAGTTTATAATCCGATACTAGAAGACTTACGAATTTATACCTCACCTGGACTATTCCGCCTTCTTCATAGACCAAAACTTTCAACGGCAGCTCAATCGCTACTTTGGGATTTTCCTGCATCAGGCTGGTTCCTACCTTAGGATTTCCCACTACCAAAACCGTAGCTGGCAAAAGATTTTCCCCCGCTTTCTTCGCTGCTTTTGCGTGGTCTATTTCCGCAAAAATTGCGATATTATTGGCTTTAAAATTCTTCTTTAATCTCCTAATTGTTTGTTTAAAATCATATTTGCTTTTTGCCGTAAAAGACGAATAATCTTCCGATTGCGCAGAAAAATTCATCGATATAAACAACGAAATAAAAAATAATAATCTCATAATTTTTAACTTTAATTCATTTGTTCCAAAACCTTTTTTATCGCCTTTGGGAAAATTTCATATTCTACCCCATGCACTTTCTCTGCGAGTTTTTCAGGTGTATCTCCTTCACTTACAGCAACTTTTCCTTGCAGGATGATTTCGCCCTCATCTATCCCAGCTGTCACGAAATGCACCGTGGCACCACTTTCCTTCTCTTTGGCATCTATTACAGCCGTATGGACATGCATCCCCCACATGCCCTTTCCCCCAAATTTGGGCAGAAGCGCAGGATGAATATTGATAATTTTACCCTCGTATTTTTTTGCAAAATCTTCAGTGATGATAGATAGAAATCCCGCCAAGACTATCAAATCTGTGTCTTTCGGAAGGATTTTATCTAAATTTTCACAAAAATCTTTTCCTCTCTTTATCAAATGATGAGGAATTTGGTTTTTCTCGGCACGAACCAAAGCATAGCAGTCCCTATCCGCAACCACCATGTTTACTTTTGCATTAGGAATTTCTCCGTTTTGGATGCATTCCAATATCCTTTCTAAATTGGTTCCTGAGCCAGAAGCCAAAACTACGATGTTTTTCATTTCTTTGATTTTGTTAATCTTCCTTATCCTCCTCTACACCGTGCTTTATCTTGGATTTTTTACCTTTGATATCTACGGCATATTCTTTTCCGTTTCTAATGAGCAGCCCTTGGGTTTTCCCTTTGGAATGCAGTACATCGATATCTATCACACGCCCGTCCATTAGGTAAGTAACCTCTTTTCTAAGGGTATGCCCAATGACAAATTTCTTTGCATTGAGTTTTTTGAGAATCTCCTCAAAATCTTCCTTTTTAGTGGTTTCCTTTCCATAGCCTCTGTACCACATCGGACTTTTCCCATACATATAGATGATATTTGCGATGGCATCTTTCCCTTTTTGCCCTTCTTTATTATTGAAATAATATTTTCTAGCGTGTTCATTCAGCTCCTCCACGGAAAGATTTAGGTCACTTACCTCCTTAGAAATCCCTGCATGAACGAAAACATAATCACCGATTTTCTCTACGATGTTTTTTGTATTAAGCCACTTGCCCAGTTCCGTGCCATACTGAGAAAGAAGGAAAGTTGGCTCCTCGTTCATGAGTTTTGCATTTTTAAAATATTTTTTTCGCACATAGCGCAAATCTTTATTCATATTCATCAAATCATGATTTCCAAGAACAAAATGCACCTTCCCGCCTGCTTTTTCCGCCTGTTCTTCCAAGGAATAAATCAGCCAAAGAGTCTGTGTTACAAAAAGCCCTCTGTCAAAGAAATCTCCCACCGTTACAAGATGCCCTTTCCCAAAAGTCCATTTGTAATTCTTATCCATCACCTTATTATTGATAAGAAATTCTTTAAACTGCTCAAAATTCCCTTCAATATCCGAAATGGCTATCAGCTTTTTAGGCATCGGATAAACCGATGGTTCTTCTTTTAGCTCCTTTTTCAGCTTGAAAGAAAAGAAATCCTTATCCGTGATATAGGATTTTAGCTCCTGATTTTCTTCATACCATTTATAAACTGGCGTAGGAACGCCATTTTCTTCCTTAATACTCTTCACGACCGACCGACCTAAACCCGAATAAAAGATATACGGCCCATCTATTCCTGCTCTGGAAGTATCTTTCTCCAATCTTTTTTCCGATATGATGAGCTTGGGCTGTAAATCCTCTTCCTCCTTGTCATAATCATATCCAATAGCCACAACAGGCCCAGTTACTGTTGCTGCTACTTCAGCTATTTTGGAAGAATCTTTTGCTTGTTTTTTTCTTGATGAAACAGGCTTTTTCTGAGCATTTAGAATATTACCCAAAAATAAAAATGCTAAAACAAGAACAGTTATTTTTTTCAATTTAAAATTTCTCATTAGTATCTGTATTAATTTTTTCTCAGTTTTTCTTCATCCAAGGCTTTATTTATCAAGATTTCAAACACTTCTCCCAGTTCATTCGATGCGCGTTTTACGGCGTGTTCTATGATTTTTCTGGCTTGGCTTTCTGTAATTCCTGCCTCTGTCCAGCTCCTACCAGAGGAATGCGTATTGAGCAGAAAAGGCATTATTCGGTCTATGGCACAGGCAAAAACAGCATCGGGCGTTTCCTCCGTTTCAAATTCTTTCCACAAACCAAGAAACTCACTACTCATCGGCTCTTCAAGGATACCAAAAATCCTCTCCGCAGAGGCAAGTTCCCTTTCGTATTTGCCGACCATCGCTTTTTCATCAAAGATAAAAGTATCGCCTGCATCTATCTCCACCACATCATGAATGGACAGCATTTTAATCACGCGAAGAAGGTCTATTTTCTCCTTATTTTTGGCATAAGGGAAAAGTATCTGAGCCAAAACAATAATCTGCCAGCTGTGCTCCGCCGAGTTTTCCCTCCTTTGGTCATCGTGGTTAAAATTCCTGCGCTGCACATTTTTCAGCGCATCAAGGGTTAAGATGAATTTGATTTCCTTTTCTAAAACCATGAAAATGAATTTTATATTAAATTGATTTTCTCTTCGTTTTCTGTAATTTCTCCGATTTCGTAGGCATCTTTCAGCGTAGAAAGCACTTTTTCTGCATCCTTTTCATCTACAACAACTACCATTCCCACGCCCATATTGAATGTACCAAACATCTCCATTCGGTCTACATTTCCTCGTTTTTCAAGTTCAAGCATAATGCTCGGAATACGGATTTTTTCCGTTTGAATAGCTGCACAAAGTCCATTCGGAATGATTCTCGGAACATTCTCTATCAGTCCGCCACCCGTGATATGCGCTATTCCGCTAAGACTCACCACTTTCAAAAGCTGATGAATAGGCTGATAATAAAGCCTTGTCGGTTCAAGGAGGGTTTCATAAAGCGGTTTTCCCTCAAATTCTTCCTCAAAATCAGGGAACACTTTTCTCACCAAAGAAAATCCATTGGAATGAAAACCAGAACTCGGAATAGCGATGATTTTATCGCCTTTTTTGATTTTTGAACCATCAATAATTTCGTCTCTTTCTACGATTCCCACACAGAAACCGGCTACATCATAGTCGCCCGCCTGATACATCCCTGGCATTTCCGCTGTTTCCCCACCGATAAGGGCGCATTCATTGTCTTTACAAGCCTTTACCATTCCTAAAACGATTTCTGATGCCACATTAGAATCCAATTTTCCACAAGCCAGATAATCCAAGAAAAACAAAGGTTTCGCGCCATGGCAAAGGATATCATTGGCACACATCGCAAAGCAGTCAATCCCGATGGAATCATATTTTTTGGTATCCAAAGCGATTTTCAGTTTCGTTCCCACACCATCCGTTCCGCTCACTAAAACTGGATTTTTATACTCTCCAATGGCATAAAACGCCCCAAAACTTCCAAGATTGTTCAGTACATTTTTATTGTGAGTTTCAGCTACGGCGGACTTTATCTTGTCTACGGTTTTATAGCCTTCTTCTTTGTCTACTCCTGCAGATTTGTAAGTGTTATTCATAGTTTATTTTTTTATTTAAAGTTAAATTTCAGATATAAAAAAGCCGACAAACCCCAAGGCTGGCCGGCTGGTATATTTTCAGCACAAAACTCTATTCCATTATTTTGGTTCAGAAAAAGAGCTGAAGTGATTTTATTTAATTTCAAAATAATATTTTTATTTCTACAAAAATAGGATTTTTTTATTTAAAATCTATCACTCTCGGATGACTTTTATTCTTCCATCTTCCCAAATCCTAATCACCGATGAGCCTTCCCACTCTGCCCTTTGGTCTTGGCGTTCTTCCACTATGGCATCTACTTGGTTTTTAAGCTCTTGCGAAATTTCAGAAAAACTCATCGGACTTTTTTCTCCACTGAAATTAGCCGAAGTAGAAACGATGGGACTATTAAGCTTGGAAATCAACTTCTTACAAAAATCATCCTTCACCAAACGAATTCCTATGCTTCCATCTTCCGCCAAAAGCTCTTTGGGAAGCCCTTTTGGGTTGTCATAAACGATGGTAACAGGCTTTTCGCTCAAATCTATGATTTCCCATGCCATAGTTGGAACATCCACTATTTTCTGCAGTCTTTGTTCGTTTTCCACCAGAATAATCGCCGATTTTCCTTGTTCTCTTTTTTTCAGGGAAAACAGTTTTTGTATGGCTTCAGGATTGGCAGCATCACATCCCAGCCCCCAGATGGTATCCGTAGGATAGAGAATAACTCCGCCCTGTTTTAGGACTTCCAGCAGTTTTTCCATTATTCTGGTTTGTAGTTACTTTGGTTAAATATTTCTGTGGCATTCATCCTTAGAAAGTCTGATAATTTCGTTTCTGGTTTTTGGGCATAAAAAGCCTTACAAATTCTCCAGCCGATGAAACTACCCACACGAGGTGAAGATTTTTGGTCTATTTCGGTATAAAATTTAGAAAACGGCGCCACTGAAAGGAAACGCTCATATAGTTTTGGGTCATCACTAAACACCATATTATTTTCCACAAAATAGTTCCAAATATTAACTTCATTAGCCTCTGCCCATCCCTGCTGAGTCTCAGAATAATTCATTTTCAAATAATCTGGAGTATTCGGAAGAAAGGCGTCTTGAAGCGTTTTTATTTTTCCTTCTAAAATGATTTGGTCTATAAATTTATTTTCTTGTGGATTAGAAATCAAGAAAGTTTCGGCCACAATTTCTGTAATTCTCGGCACCAAATTCTCTGGATTCATGATTTTTTTATGATACTCGTCCAGCCCTTGGTAGTTTTTGCTTTTCTCTCCCATGAATGCAGAAATATCCACGAAAAGCATCCCTTCATCCGTTCTGAAAAAGATAGGATCTATCACGCTTTCTCTATCCAAAAACGAGGAATAAAGATAAACCTTAGGCGTTTTGAAAGCAGGGAAATAATGTTTCACCCTTGAAAACATTTCTGACAATTCGTTTTTCAGTTTTGTTTTATCAATTCCCTTTACAGCCTCCTGATAAACACGGATTTCTGCTGTATCTTTTCTTCTGATTTCGTATTCTGCATCAGGAATAGAACCCTGAAACATCGGATATTTTTCTTTAAACTCCTTTAATGAAACTTTTGGGTCAAAAAACTCACCAGAAATGTCGAAAATTTCTACTTTTTCTGTGTTTTTCACTTCTATTTTCCATAGTTCTTCTTGGTTTTTGTTACAAGAAAAAACGACCAAACACAATGACAAAAATAATACCCAATGAATATTTCTTAATTTTTTCATTTTATTTAAAATTTATTTATCTTTAACTCCAATTTTTAATTCGCAAAAATAGAAAATTTTTAGATATAAAATGCAGACACAAAAAGTAACCGAACACATTATAAATTGGCTCAAAAATTATGCAGAAACAGCCAAAATGAACGGTTTCGTTATCGGAATTTCTGGCGGGATAGATTCGGCGGTGGTTTCTACCCTTGCCGCTAAAACAGGGTTAAAAACCCTAGTCATAGAACTTCCCATACGCCAAAAGAAAGACCAAGTGCAGCGGGCGCAGGAGCAGATTTCCTTTCTGAAAAACAATTTTCAAAATGTGGAAAGTCTGGAAATAGATTTGACAGAAACTTTTGATGTTTTTGAAAAAAATGTAATCAGCAAAAGCTCCACTACGCAGAATAGAGAGCTTTCCCTAGCCAATTCCCGCTCTCGGCTCAGAATGCTTACGCTGTACTATTTTGGGCAGATTCATAATCTTTTAGTCACAGGAACAGGCAATAAAATAGAAGATTTCGGTATCGGTTTTTTCACAAAATACGGAGATGGCGGTGTGGATATTTCACCGATTGGAGATTTAACCAAAACCCAAGTCTATGAACTAGCCAAAGAACTGAACATCCCTGAAAGCATCCAAAAAGCAGCGCCTACCGATGGTCTCTGGGACACGGAGCGAACCGATGAACAGCAGATAGGCGCCACCTACCCAGAGCTGGAATGGGCTATGAGCGTCCACCAAGACCATTCCGCAGAGGACTTCTCTGGCAGAGAAAAAGAAGTTTTTATGATATATGACCGACTAAATAGGGCTACCCAGCACAAAATAAACCCTATCCCAGTCTGCAAAATCCCAAAAGAATTGTTTTAAAAAATGAGTAAAAAAAATATGAGTATGTTTATTTTTAAAAATATTGAATTAAGTCAGTGGATAAAGCCGCATCTGACCACTTATATCTTAGCGGCAGATGATGATGAACTGGAGACTTTACAGGATGACTATGACAGGTTTGAAAATATTAAATTTCTGACATGGGATAAAACCCCTTCTTCAGAAGAGTTGTCAAAAATCCAAGCATTGATTATTGAGGAGCCAGAATCTGGTGAGTATGATATATCCGACTTGCCAGATTGGATAAATACGCTTAGTAATTTGAAAGTTTTGGCTTTTCCATATGTTTGTTTTTCTAAATTAGAAAATACCATAAAAAATTCTGCGCTTACATTAGAAACATTGTATTTTTTCATTCCAAGAGAATGGGATGATGAAAAATTTGAAATACCAGCAAGTCTGGAAATGCCCAATCTTTCAGCATTTATATCAAGAAGTGAAACTAATGGTTTATTTGGAATTAAGGCAAATAATTTCCCTAATATCAGTTACTTACAGTGCAATATCTCAAAGTATAAAAACATCCAACAACTTGATGAAATTAAAAACTTTAAGAAACTAATTCATGCCAGCTTTCATCATGGTAAATCATTGAATATATTAGAAAATATAAGCTCTGATTTATTGGAGTCAATTAATCTTGTTGGATTTTCAGGGCAGAATTTTTCAATTTCGAAATTGAAAGAATTTAAAAATTTAAGGTACATTGCTTTGAATGGAATCAAAAAGGCTGAAGTAGATTGTGAGTTATTTACTCATTTGCCCTCTTTAAGCTATTTAGACTTAGTTTCCTGTTTTAACCTTAAAAATGTGAATGAACTGGCTAATCTTAAAAACTTAGAACATTTAATGGTTTTAGATTGCAAAAAACCATTTGATAATGCAACAATAGACTTACTTAAAAATCAGAATATTTCTTATATAGATATTGACTTTGCTTAAATTTATCAATAAAAAATCCCTTTGATGAAAACTCAAAGGGATTTTCTTTATCAATTACTGATTATTAACTTCCTAAGTGTAAGCTAATTACAGGCGTTCCATCTTCTTCGTAGCCCTCGATACTGAAGCCTTCAAAGAATATATGATCTCCTAATTCTTTACTAGCCAATGAATTATGAATCCACTGCAATAGTTCTATTGCTCCGAAATGGTCTTCATAAGCCTCGCATTCTGCCATGATTTCAGCATAATATAATCCGTCATTTTCAGGCTCTTCATCGAAAGTATCTGGATTAAGAAGTTTTTCATACTTCCAAAGCGATTTTTCATCCTTGATATAGGCTTCATACATTACTTTCACTTTTTTAGAGTTGAAAATTGTAGAATGCGGTGCGTAATCATCCAGATTATTGTCTATATCTTCGTTGTAATCATAGACAGCCATCCAGAAATTCTGTAAAGATTCGTAAATTTTATCATTAAACGCCCATGCCACATTATCCAAAAGATTTGGGTTTTCTGCTGGTGCATAGCCTTCGCAGACATTTACTCTGTTTACATCCACTACCGGCGGATATGGTACATCCTGCTCTATAAACTTGTCAAACAAAGCATCCGTTCCTTGGTCTAATTTGAAATCCATTTCCTCCTGATACAACGGCTGGATATAGAAAAACTCAACTCTTCTTTCACTTGGAAGCTCCACAATAGCTGGAAGGTTCTCTCCATCCTCATTTTTCTCATTAGACTGAGCCGCTACGAGAATCACACCTTTGAAATTAGTTCCCTCAAAAGCTTCATTAGATGGAATAGTGTGTCCATTTCCTAAATAAGTATTGTGATTGATAGGCAGACGAGCCAACATTTTCAGCCAACGGATAGGCCAATAATCTTTCTCTTCTTCGCTTCTTACATTCCAAGTTGGCGGCAGGTTGATTGCCAGCTCCATGTATGGCGTGTATGGGTAGTCCGCAGGTACATTCATTCTATGAGCGCCCATTCCACCCGTTACCAGTGTATAGTAGTTAGCCTCTGGTGTAGGTTCTATAATATATACATCACAGTGAATATCAGGAGATTCCAGCTCATGGAACACATCATTAAACTCATCAAATTCCTTTGCGATATATTTCTCCAAAGCCGTTCTGTCTTCCTCATCATAATAAGCTGGAAGTCCAGAATCTCTTCCTTCAAATTTCATGATATCTTCCTCTTCATCATAGCTCAATCGTCCAGATGAAATAGAATCATTCATATAATCTATCCAAGCTCTCATTCTGAACTGAATGTGTCCCACATAGTAGTCCTCTATATTTTCTGCAAGGGAAATGATGATAATCTGCCCAGCAAGTCCATCTTCCTCCACAGGGTCTAAATCCATACAGATAAGGTCATTTCCTTTCAAAATAGGAATCCATTTACGGGTATAAAGTGCATTTTTAACAAGGTAATCATCCTCAAAATTCTCTTCTGGAAGTTTTAGGTCTGCCCAGTTTTCTCCATAATGTTTTTTCAAGTAAGAAATAATTTCTTCCTGAACCTGCTCTACTTCATTGATTCCTACAAAACTCTGCCCTTCTCCCACTGCGAAAAACGGCACATCTTCTTTCTGTCCGCTGAAAGTTCTATGCAGTTGTTTGAAAGATTCTGGAAGCTCAAAACCTAGTCTCTGTTCCAGTGCAGAAATTTCTGCTTCTGTTGCAGGATTTCCTAGTTTTTCAGCCATTTTAGGCGCTTTTTCTTTTAGAAGGTCTACAAAAATTTCTAAATCATACTCCACCTCGCCTTTTCCTCCTGTATATACATCATATGTAGGAATTCCTTTTTTTTCTGCAATATTCAGCCAATTTAGGAATTCATAAGCATTGTTACATCCACCCAGTTCTTCATGTTTCTCGAAGTGCTTTCTAGCATTGGCTTTATCATCCAAAAAGAAATAAGAATAACCGATACGGTAGTTCCATGCTGCCTCTTCAGAAAGTTCATCTTCCAGATATTTGAACACCTCTATCGCTTTTCTAAGGTGGTTTTTGTTTTCTTCTGTCTGGTCAAGCCAGTAGAGATTGTTATAAGCACGAGCCAGCTCACTCAAAACCTGCGTAGTTCTCTGCTCCACAGGAAGCCCTTCCACAAAATCTACAATCGCTTGGATTTTATCCTGCTCATCCCAAGCATCTATTTTCTTTAAAATCTGCTGTTCTGTCATAATGTTATTTTTTTATCTAATTTTCAATATTTTATATTTAATTTACCAATTTATCGGTTCTTTGCCTTTTTCCTCCAAAAATTGGTTGATTTTAGAGAAAGGACGGCTCCCAAAAAAGCCCTTATGCACCGAAAAAGGCGATGGATGGGCAGACTGAATGATAAAATGCTTACTAGCGTCTATCAATCCTGCTTTTTTCTGCGCAAAAGCCCCCCAAAGCACGAAAACCACATTTTCCTTTTTATCCGAAATTTCCTTAATAATGAAATCTGTAAACTTCTCCCACCCCAAATCCTTATGCGAGTTCGCCTCATGAGCTCGTACTGTCAGCGTAGCATTCAAGAGTAAAACTCCTTGCTTAGCCCACATTTCCAGCTCGTTAGAGGTTTTCTTTATTCCTAAATCATCTTCCAGCTCCTTAAAAATATTTTTAAGCGATGGCGGTGCTTTAACTTTATCCGAAACTGAAAAACAAAGCCCATTCGCCTGATTATCATTATGATACGGGTCTTGTCCAATAATCACCACTTTAACCTCATCAAAGGGCGTAAGCTCTATTGCCCTAAAAATCTGATCTTTAGGAGGAAAACATTTTGTTGTCTGATATTCCTCTTTTACTTTTTCCCAAAGTGTAGTAAAATATTCTGTATTTTTTATCGGAGCTAAAATCTCTGTCCAAGTCATGATTAAATACTAATTTTTTATTGATGCAAATCTATAATTTTCATTCTCTCAAAGAAAAAATCAAGTGTCTACAAAGTGTCTACAAGGAAACCTCTCGTTCGATAAAAACCTAATTATCAAAGGAATAAATCACACTCTTTCCAATTCATCTGTACTTATCTGTGTTTTGAAAAGTCCATAGTTTATCGTGGCTTTATTGGTTTTGGAATCTATTTTCTCTATCGTTCCTATGCTTGTGCTTCCTATGATTCTCACTCGCTGTCCCACTTTCAGCCAAAGAGCTCTTTCCTTTCTTTCTCTTTCTTGGATTTTTTCCTGAGTTTCTGTTATGGTTTGTATCACAGATTCTTTTTTCAGCTCTTGTGTTACTTTTCGTTTTACCACTTTCAGTTTTTCAGCTTCTATTTTCTCTGTATTTTGGTTTTTTCTAAATTTCTCCTGCTCCAGAATTTTGATAAAATCTTTCACAATATCCTTTCGGGACTTCCCTTTTGCATAATCATCTATGAAACTCTGTATCCTTGTCCCAAATTGTAATTTTCTATGTTCCTCCTCATAGAGCTTCTGAAAATTATAAAGTTTCTGCTGAAGCTGTTCGTTTAACTTTTGGAGATTTTCTCGTTTGTTTTGGGTAATTTCTCGTTTTTCGGTAAGGTCGGATTTTAGTTTTTCAACCTCAAATTTTTCCTGCTGAAGTTTGACAATCGTTTTATCCAAATTCACCACATCTCTTTCTATCTTTTTCTTCGCGGAATGTATGATAAATCTTGGGATATTGTTCTTCTCTGCAACCTCAAAAGTAAAGGAACTTCCCGCCTGACCGACTTCTAGTTTATACATCGGTTCCAGAGTTTCCTCATCAAAGAGCATCGCCGCATTTTGGGCATGAGGAAGCTGCTCCACTACTAGTTTTATATTGGTATAATGGGTCGTAATCACCGCAAAACTCTCCTTTTCGTAAAAAAATTCCAAAAACGCCTCCGCCAGCGCTCCGCCAAGCTCAGGGTCTGATCCTGTCCCAAATTCATCAATCAATAATAGTGTATTCTCATCCGCCTCCCTCACTATTCGGCTTATTTTTTTCAGCCTTGATGAATATGTAGAAAGATGGTTTTCAATGGACTGATTATCACCTATATCCGTCATCAGTTTATCAAAGAAAAACATTTCCGAACGCGGATGAACAGGCACCAAAATTCCTGACTGAATCATCAGCTGAAGTAGTCCTAAAGTCTTGAGAGTGATGGACTTACCACCTGCATTAGGCCCTGATATACAGATAATTCTATTTTTCTCCGAAAGCTGCAGAGTCTGAGGGAAAATCTCTTTGTTTTCCTGCGTATTTCTCAGCCAAAGAAGCGGATGATAGGCATCGATAAGTTTCAGCGTTTTATGAGTATTGATTTTAGGTAAAACTCCATTGATTTTTTCAGCAAATTTTGCTTTAGCTCTTGTGATATCAAGATTATAGAGATATTCCTGATAATCTGATAATTGAGAATGAAATTCAGCAATTTCTGATGTCAGCACCCTCAAAATCCTATCCACTTCCTTTTTCTGCTCCTCTTCACTTTCGCGGAGCTGGTGATAGTGCCTTACGACGCTGTCAGGCTGGATGTATGTGATAGAGCCTGTTTTAGAAATTCCTAAAACACGCCCCGAAACTCGTTTTTTAAAGCCTGATTTCACTGCCAAAACCCTTTGGTCTTCTATCGTACTTTCGCGGATTTCATCAAGGAAATCCTGCTGGGCATAGTGATTCAGGGATTTATTAAAGTTTTCTTGAATATTTTTTTTAGCAATAGAAATACTTTCGCGAATTTCCTTCAGAAGTGGCGATGCCTCGTTTTTAACCTCTCCAAAACGATTAAAAACTGCCGAAATCTTATCTATAATCTCTTTTCTAAATTCCAGACCTTTAATTTCCTCTTCTAAATTCGGGAAATTTTCAGAGAATTTCGGGAAAAACGATTGTAATTTTCCTATTTGCTCGGTAATTTTTCGGATTCTCAAAAAAGCAGATGCTTCTAATCTGAAATTTTCTATAAGCATCAGTTTCAGAGGCTCTTCTATATCTTCATACTCATCAAAGGGAATGAAATTTTCACTCTCATAGGAAGACAAATATTCCGAAGTTTTTTTCAGCAAAAATTCCGCTTCTTTTTGTGGAAGCGGCTGTATGTTTGATATCTTTTCGGCTACTCTCGGCGAGTATGCATAGGGCGTGATTTCCTCTAATAATTTAGGAAATTCCAGCTCGTTCAAATGGTCTTGTAAAATCTGCACCTTGCAAAAGTAACATTTTTAATTTTTATTTTAAAGATTTTTCATAAGCTTCCCAGCCTATTTTTCTGTAATTTTTTGATGATTTTTCAGCATCTTCTGCTAGATAAATTCCACGCCCCACGATGATAAAATCCGTATGCAGATTATGGAAAACGTGGTCTGGCGTATTGTACTGCTGTCCTTTGTCATCGCCAGCCTGCTCTAAACTAATCCCTGGAGTAAAAAGCAACATTTCTTTGTTTATTTTTCTCTGAGCCACGCAGCCCATTATATTAGGCTGTTCTTCCACAATTTTAAGTCCTTCCTCTTGGTAATGAGCATCTGTAAGTGTTCCTTCACAAGACATCCCCAAAATCGCTATAACTCCCACATTTTTAAAACATTCCAAAGATTTCTTCCCTGCTATAAGATGTGATGTCACCATATCCGCCCATTTTGAGATTTGATAAATTCCTTTTGAGAACTGTAATTCCTGTGTGTTGCCTATATCCGCAAATTTTCTATCCTCCATCAATAGAAAATTATGCTTCCTTGCCAAATCTACCAGCGGAAGAATGGTCTTATCGTGGTCAAAATCTTTTATAATATCTATGTGCGTTTTTAGGGCAACTATATGAGGTCCTACTTTCTCCGCTAAATTCAGTAACTCACTAGTAGTCATCACATCCGCAGAGACAATCAGATTAGATTTTTTGTTGATTGCTGTCTGCAAAAGTTTTTGGGCTGTGGGATGCTTTGTAATTTCTAGTTTTTGCTCATAAGAAAGTCTTTTTTCTTCCTCAAATTTCACTTGTTTCCCTACCAAAAAATCATGGATTCTTGCAACCTGCTCATTGTCTATTTCTCCCGCTTTGTGTAAGATTTCCACCACTTCTGTAATGGTGAACAGCGTATGAACTCTGTAGCCCTTCTGTTCTAGAAGCTCCTTTCCGCCCTGCTGTCTATCCAAAACCACCACTATATCAGATACTTTCAGCCCTTCTTTTTCCACCTCTGCTATTGTCTCCAAGAGAGATTTTCCAGATGTAATCACATCTTCCACCAAGAGGCAAGATTGCCCTTGTTTATAGATGCCTTCTATCAGTTTTTTCGTTCCATAGCCTTTGGCTTCTTTTCGCTTCATTATCAATGGAATCTCGGACAATAGAGACATCACAGTCGCCGTCGGAAGTGCCGCATAAGGAACTCCACAAATCAAATCCAATTTATTATCCTTTGGTAAAATTTCTAAAAGATGCTCTGCTAGTTTTTTCAGAATTTTCGGGTCTGATGCCAACGGGCGCAAATCCACATAAAAAGGGCTTTCTATTCCACTTTTCAGGGTAAATTTCCCGAATTTAATGATTTCTAATTTGTAAGATTCTAAAAAGAATTTGTTTTTGGATTCCATGAGATTAATTTTTCACAAAGTTAAATAAACTTGGCTACTTTTTTTTATTCATTTTTATACAATTTATTATTAAATTTGCGACTTATTCTTTTTATGAAAAATAATACCACACCTACAAAAAAATTCCGAAAACCAAGAATAGCACTTGGTTTCACACTTATATTTCTGTCAGTAATACTCATTATTTCCTTTATTTCTTACCTAATGAGCTGGAGAGAAAACCAAAGCCAAATAGGGAATTTCCTAGACAAGGAAATCAAATCCACCAATATTTTTGGTAAGGTGGGCGACTGGCTGGGAAATGTTTTTATATTCGAAAGCGTTGGAATTTCTGCGTTTATCGTTGCTTTCCTGCTTTTTGTTTTCGGGACTTTAATTTTAGGATTTAAACTATTCAAACCATGGAAAACTATTTCCCATAGTTTTTTCTTTTTGGCATGGCTGCCTGTGTTCATAGGAGCTGTCACTAAAGGAAATGGTATTCTAAGCGGTGTTTTCGGCTATCAGATTTATGATTATGGTTCCAGCATTATAGGGAGTTTTGGGCTTTGGACTTGTATTATTCTAAGTTTTGCTCTGTATTTCATTTTGGAATTTAATATCAGTTTGAGCAATATCACTGATAAAGTCTCTACAGTGAAAGAAAAAATCCAATCCATAAAAGATGACATCCAAGAGGAAATCCAAGAAATGCAAGGGACACAAGAAAAAGATGAAGAAGAAAGCATAAACACCAATGCTGTTTCTGTTGCCGAACCTGTCATCGAAAACAATGTAAAAGAAAACCCTATTACTGAAGAGGTAGAAACAAAAGTAACTGAACCTACAAAAGCCTCAACCATCAGCGTGGAAATAGATGATGAGTTTTTAGAAAAAAAGGAAGAATCTTCATCTAATGAAAAACCTGAAAACGAAACTAATGAAGAAATCATCATTGATAACGAACCTAAAAAAGATGATGATATCGAAATCACCATAGAGCCTTCACCTGCGGCTAATAATATCACAGACCCAGACAAAAAAGCTGATGAATTGGTAGAAAAACACGGACTCTATGACCAAAGACTAGATTTGGCTAACTTCCAGATGCCGAGCCTTGATTTGCTAAAAGACTATGGCAACGAAGAAATCACTATAAACAGAGAAGAACTTGAACAAAACAAAAACAAAATCGTAGAAGTTCTAAAAAACTTCAATGTCGGTGTTTCTAAAATTAAGGCGACCATAGGCCCTACAGTGACACTTTACGAGATTGTCCCTGAATCTGGAACCCGTATTGCTACTATTAAAAGGCTTCAAGATGACATCGCACTAAGCCTTTCTGCACTGGGTATCAGGATAATAGCTCCTATCCCTGGGAAAGGAACCGTAGGGATAGAAGTTCCACGACAGACTCCAGCAATGGTCTCTATGCGATCTGCTCTACAAGCATCTAACATCCACTCCACAGACATGGATCTACCCGTAGTCTTTGGAAAAACCATTTCCAATGAAATTTTCATGGCTGACCTTTCCAAAATGCCTCACCTACTGATAGCGGGAGCTACAGGACAGGGTAAGTCTGTGGGTATCAATGCGATATTAACTTCACTTCTTTATAAAAAACATCCTAGCGAACTGAAATTTGTGATGGTAGACCCTAAAAAAGTGGAGCTTTCTATCTATTCTAAAATCGAACGACACTATTTAGCTAAACTCCCTGACACGGACAAAGCTATATTAACAGACAACTCAAAGGTTATCAATACATTAAACTCACTTTGTATTGAAATGGATAACCGCTACAAGCTTTTGGAAGAAGCCTTTTGTAGAAACCTGAAAGAATACAATAAAAAATTCAAGGAAAGAAAATTAAACCCTGAAAATGGACACCGCTACCTGCCGTACATCGTGCTGGTGGTGGATGAATTTGCGGACTTAATCATGACTGCTGGTAAAGAAGTGGAACACCCTATCGCCCGCCTAGCACAGCTTGCAAGAGCCGTAGGAATCCACCTCATCATCGCTACACAAAGACCTTCTGTAAATGTCATCACAGGGATGATTAAAGCCAATTTCCCTGCCAGAGTGGCTTTCCGAGTTATGTCTAATGTAGACTCTAGAACCATCTTAGACAGCACAGGTGCTGACCAGCTGATAGGAAAAGGTGACATGTTGTATTCTAATGGAAATGACATGATTAGAATTCAATGTGCCTTCATAGACACTCCAGAAGTGGAAAAAGTAGTAACTTTCATCGGTGAACAAAAAGGCTATCCAAATGCCTACGAACTCCCTGAATATGTGGGCGAAAACGAAAGCGCTGGCTCAGGAAATTTTGATGCGAATGAAAAGGATGCTTTGTTTGAAGAGGCTGCCAGAATCGTAGTAAATACACAGCAGGGCTCTACTTCCATGCTACAAAGACAGCTAAAACTGGGCTACAACCGCGCAGGGCGAATTATGGACCAACTGGAAAATGCAGGAGTAGTGGGAAGTTTCAACGGAGCGAAGGCTAGAGAAGTGCTGATTTCTGATATTCAGCATTTGGAACAGTTTTTGGAGAGCCTTAGAAATAATTAATTTCATTAAATCTAAAATTATGACTTTTTTCAAAAAAACTTTACTGATATTATCTTTAGGAATCGTAAGTCTGGCTGCTGCTCAAAAAGTAGACACCAAAGCCAAAAACATACTGGACGAAACCTCAGCCAATTATAAATCCAAAAGCACGATGTATTTTAAATTCTCATATGGAATGGGAAGCAATGGCAAGGTTTCTAAAACCCAAACAGGGATTTTCTACGCTTCAAAAAATAAATACAAACTCAAAATAATGGGTAATGAGCAGATATTTGATGGAAATAAAGTATACAACATCAATGCTGAAGATATGGAAGTGACCATCGCAAAACCAAACGGATCCGAGGCAATGCTCTCTCCTATCAATTATCTAGATTCTTACAAGAAAGATTACAACATAAGCTATACAGGAAATAAAAACAATCTAGAAGTCATAAAACTTACGCCTACAAAAAAGAATGGCATCAAGCATGTTTTCCTGCATATCAATAAAGCAAAAAAACAAATAGAAAAAATAGAGCAATACGCTGATAACAACGATATTACAACGATAAGCATCAGCCAGTATAAAGAAAACTTAAAGGTAGATTCTTCCACTTTTAGTTTTAATAAAAACCTTTATAAAAACTATCTAATCACAGAGTTATAATGTTAAAAAAATTAGATTTATACATTATAAAAACCTTTTTAGGTCCTTTCATATTCATCTTCAGTATTTTATTCTTCATTTTCATGGTGAATATCATCTGGATACAGATGTTTAACCTTGGAGGTAAAGGACTGACAACATGGGAACTGACCAAACTTTTCTACTATCTGAGCGTGGGAGTCATAAAGATGGTTCTCCCGCTCACTGTACTACTCGCCTCCATTATGGCTTTCGGAGGGTTCGGAGAGCGCTATGAACTTGCTGCCATGAAGGCTGCTGGAGCTCCTTTGATTAGAATTATAAGACCTTTGTTTCTTACGAGTTTAGTTTTAGCGTTTATTTTATTTTTGTTTTCCAACTTCGTAATTCCTGATTTTCAGCGAAAAGCGAAAAATATGCTATACAACATCGTTTCATCCAAACCTGCACTGAATTTCACGCCTGGGCAGTTTATCAACTCACTCCCAGGGACAACTATCAAATTTGATAGACTTTATGGAGAAAATGATGAATTGATAGAGGGCGTTTTCATTAACAAAACAGCCAGTAGCTTTGATGACCAAAGAACCATCATCGCTAAAAGAGGAAAAATAGTTTCTAAACAAGGGAGCAACTATCTGAGAATGGTGCTTTATGATGGATATATTTTCGAAGATAATCTCGCTAAGCCAAACTACCAAGACCGTTTTAGACAGGAAAATCAGACCATTAAGTTTGATTCTTTGGTGTCTCATTTTGACATCAGTGAGCTTCTTGACAAGGCTATCGAGAGTGAAAAAATCACAGACAGCTACGAGTTCCAAAACTATGCACAGCTCAACTCTACTGTAGACCTCGTAAAAGCAGAAAAACAAAAAAGATACTCTGAAATTTCTTCAGATTTGGTTTCTCAGAGCAGTTCTTTTATAGAAATTCTAGATAAAAACAAAGACAAAAATAAAGATAAAAAAACTCAAGCGCCGTTTAGTTTAGATTCTTTAAACCAAGAAAAAAAGATGGAAATACTCTTCAATGCACATGAGAAAATAGACCTCATCCAGAAAAACATTGAAACAAAAAACGAAGAAATGCTCTCACATGCCAAACTTTATGCAAAAGTAGTAATGCACCAGCAGCAGATTTTGGCGTATTCGGTGATGAGTGTTTTATTCCTACTGATAGGGACTAGTCTCGGTTCTATCGTAAGAAAGGGCGGAATAGGAATGCCGATTCTTCTTTCCATCATCATATTCATCATATTTTTCGTTCTCAATATTTCTGCTGAAAACATGGCTTGGAAGGGTGAAATGGACCCATATATCGCTGCTTGGTTGCCGAATTTTATATTCCTGCCTTTCAGTATTTGGATAACTTACAAAGCCAATACAGACTCACAAATCCTAGATGTAGAGAAATACAAATCTTGGATAATGCCTTTGATAAAGAGATTTTCAAAGCATAAAGAGCATAAACGATACCTATAATTTTTTCAATAAAAAGTAAAAATTCTATTTATTGAAAGAAATAAAAATAATAAATTCATGAAATTAGTTTTTTTACTTTTATTATTTCTTTTGGGCGGCTTGTTTCCTGCTCAAGATAGGGCTCGTGTAAAGCATATACATGAAGATTTTCAGATAATGGCAAGCGGAGTGGATTTCCGAGGGATGAGCCATCGCAAGTTCGCAGCAAAGTGGAGGGAGCAATATTCTTCAATTAAGGAAAGTAATCTTGTAGATATACTCATTGTCCAAGACAAAAAAACTAAAAAATATGGATATGTAACCTTTGATAATAAGAAAGTAACGCCCATAGAGTATGATGATGCCCAAGGCTTTGGCTATCCTGAAAAAATTGCTTGGGTAAAGAAAAACAATAAGTGGGGCGGCATTAATACCAAAGGAGAAAATGTCATTCCTTTTCTTTATGAAGAAACGCAGGAATTCAGCTCTTCAAGGGCTTTAGTAAAATTCAAGGGGCAGTGGGGTTTTGTCGATAAAGATGGCAAAATGCTGATTCCTGCAGAATACGAAGAAGCTGAATCCTTCCATTACAATACTGACTACACCAAAGCCAAGAAAAATGGACTGTGGGGATTTATTAATAAAGATGGTAAAACACTCATTCCCTTTGAGTATGATGCTATCCGCACAGATGATTATTATCCAAAACCCAAAGATAAAATAAGGGCAGTGAAAAATGGCAAAATGGGTGTCATTGACTGGAATAATAAGATCATCATTCCCTTTGTATACGCTAATATTTTTCCACCTACAGAAGGTATCCATGTAGTGTTTAAAGATGGAAAAATAGGCTACATAAAGGAAACAGGAGAAATACTCGTTTCTCCGAAATATGAAACCATGTGGCTTATTTTTCATCATTATGTGAGCCGATTTGAAAAGGGAACTGCTTTGGTGAAACTCAATGACAAATTTGGGTTTATCAATACCCAAGGAGAAGAAATAATTCCTTGTAAATATGAAGCTGTTAAAGGGTCTTATTTCAGAGAAGGAATAATCCCTGTGCGGTATAATGGTAAATGGGGCTACATCAACCAAAAAAATGAAATAATAGCTCCCTTTGTGTATGATGAAGCAGAGTATTTTTCTAATTCTTTTTCTGATATTGAAAATGGCTTTGCTAAAGTAAGGCGCGGAGATAAATGGGGCTACATCAATACCCAAGGTAAGGAGGTGATTCCTGTAATATATGACAAATTAGGAAATTATATTTTCAAGGGGCTTTGTGAAGCAAAACGCGATGAAAAGTGGGGCTTTGTAAATACAGAAGGCAAGGAAGTAATTCCTATTATATACGACTGGGTTAATCTTTTTAATAGCTGTGGAGGCTCTATAGAAGCGCATCTTGGCAAAAAGAAATTCTACATGGACTTGCAGGGAAATCCGAAAAAAGAGTGAATTTATCCTTAATGTTAAAAACAACAAAACCAGATAAACTACAAAAAGATAACAATATGCTAAAACTAAAGAAAGATTTTATTAGTAACATAGATAATGTATATCTTATTAAGATTACAGATGATTTATACTCTATTTGTCAGCATCGAGGAAATTCATTTTTTGAATTTTTTGATGTATTTTTCCCTGATTTCAATGAGGAGAGAAAGATAGACCTAAATGAAACAAAAATTTTATTCACAAAAAGCTGTGCTGCAGATAGATTTAAGGACTTTTTTGTAAAAGAGATTACTTCTGTAATACCCAATAGCAGAGCAATAGAAACCATCTATTTACATCCATTTCATTATCTTTTGAAAGGACTACAAAATGGAGGTGATGTTAATCAATATGTTTCTTTGGTTAAACGAACAAACATATACAAAAGCGCTGATTATGAAATTGTTATAGAACAACTTAATGAACAAAATAATCTTCAAGAGATTTACAAATATAGCTCTTTTGGTATGGCTGGTTCAGCAGATAAAATACATGAAGAGTTGTCTAACTATGTTAAAACTGGTATTTTATGGGGAAGAGAAAAAAGTACCCTATTCCCAACAATATCAATGGAAATGCTTCAAAATTATATTTTACAAACCACAAATCCATTGTAGTTTTACTTCCTTATTTTACTTATATGGACAAAGATGAATTCTTAAAAAAACTAATTGCTTTTATTGCTGATAATTCTAGCGAATTACACCCTAAAATATTTAAAAATAAAATACGGTTTGGTATAAACAAAAATTCCTATACAGAAATGCGGTTTGACTATTCTCAAAATTATAAGGGATTTTATTTACAACTAGCGTCTTATAACAAGGAAGTAGGTGATTTTTTTGAGCAAGAGATGGGTAATGCTTTTTTAAAGATGCTAGAAGACGAATCAAAGGAGTTCCGTAATCTTTTTTTTGTACAAAACTCCTTCCAAATTTCGCACTACTATTATGGATTCCCAATAATGACTAATGATGATACTGGACATCTATATCCAGAAATGGGTACTACTATCTTTAATGATATTTTAAGGAATTTGCAAGCCAACCATTTTAAGTTTATTCAAGCTGCAGAAGTCTTATCGCCTGATTTACTGCATTACATTAAAAGATTTCCTTCTTGTTTTTTCAATACGGCATTGGTTGCTTTATTGATAATAGAAAAAAACCTGTTATCATTAGATGATGAAAGGGTACAAGGCTTGTTTGAATACGATAACATGGTTACCAAAAACGAATGCAAACTATTTAGTCCATTTGATTTAATTTTTGGTAAGAAAGATTACCAACAAACTGCTAAACAACGGATTCTACAACGAAAATAAACAATTCTGCAGTTTTCAGACCAACTAAAAAAACAATTCATGAAACTCACTGACATACAGAACAATAAACTCGTAAACAATCTATCCGATGCGAAAATCCATTCCATCTATTTTAATTTTAATGCGGATAATCCCACACAGCCACAGGATTTGGTGATTTCTGTAAGTAAACTGAATGCTAATTTGGAACGGTATCAGTTAGTTTTTAATAACACACGAGTAGTTTTAATATAAAAATCCAAGCTGGAGAGCAGTCTATAAACCCTCTTTGCTACTTTGGCGACAGCCTGTATATCCAGTCTATTTGGTGTAAAGAGAAAACAGAAAAACATCAGCACTGGGAAATTATATTGATTGACAACGGAGGGAATATTGATATATTTGCAGAAAAGCTATTCATTCAAAAATTAGATTAAATAACTTTTCGGATTGACAAAAGAAAAATCTTGTTTAATAGGGAAAATCTTTCTAATGGAAATATCATTATAAATTAGGATATTTGCTTTGGAAAGATTTATTTTTGATTAAAATACAAAAAAATAATAATCATATTATGTTGGATAATAGTTTTAAGGAATATCTTGATGAGGAGTTTGGTAGAATAATGCCAGAACAACAGGAGAAATACCGTGAAATGTTCAAAAAGTTAGGATTTGGTGAAGTGAATCAAGACTTTGTTGAATTTTGGTGTATATACAGTGATGAAATTTATGGAGAAATCGGCTATTTGGTTGATTTAGCAATGGATTTGGAAGACTTACCAAGCAGCCAAACGGAAGCTTTAAGAGAAAATCTTGGCTTGGCTGATAATTATTTCTCATTACTGCACGATGAGCTGGATGACTATATTTTGTACGATAAAAATACGGATGAAGTTTTCTTTGTGGAGGCTGATGCTATTCAAAATTTTATTGAAAACAAGGAGTTTAGCAGACATTGGGACAGCTTTGAAGGTTTTATAAAAGAATATCTGAATTATAATTCCTAAAAGGAAAAAAACATGAGGACAATCAATTTAAATAACATAATTCATTTTCAAATCCCTGAAAACTGGATAAGTGAGCAAGATGGAGACTTTACTCTATTCTATGAAGACACGCCCGATTCTGCCACTTTGCGAGTGAAGACGCTTTTGTTTTCGGTACAAAATACCGAGCAAATAATACAGCAAAAACTAGCAGAATCTAGCACCATCGCATTAGAAAATGGTTTACCATGCGCTTTTAAACGCGAACAATCTGAAGAAAATGGTGAAATATTAGAAATTGATTTTTGGGATATTACTATTCCCATCAGTGACACCCAAATCGCTATATGCTGTTTTTCTTATACTATATTAGCAGAACAAGCTAGTCAAGAGCATTTTATCCAAGAGCGTGAGATGATAAATCATGCTATTTGCCATGCTGATTTTTTTCAAGCCAAATAAAAATCATTTAAATTGAAATGAAAATAAGTTTTTCAAATGAAATCAAAAATTTAGAGAAATTTCTCATAGAACAAGGGTTTTTGGCTGTTCCTATGGACTTTCGCGGAATGCGTTCATGGGTGAAAGAATTAGACAGCAAAAATCTTGTCTATATGTATGTCTATATCAGCCAGCATAAGGAAGAAAGCCAAAGCGGACACCTGATTATTTCACCGCCACGCTATAACGATGATGGCTGGACAGGGAATCCGTTAGCAATTGGAATTCCATTAGCAAAAAACTGGGAGTTAGGGACAGGTTTCTTTGATGATTATATCAATCGGCTTACTAATTTATTACCAAGTGCAGGGTATTTAAAAGATGCTGTCATTAGGGAAATGAATAATCTGAGCGATATTTCCACAGAAGCACCAAAAGCAAAGTATCTCGGTATGCGGGAACTGACCAATTTAAAAGCCTTTCGTAAATTACAAGAAGAGCCAAACTTTATGGAATTATGCTCCATCAGCAAAGAAACTTGGCTGAAAAAAAAGGATATTTATCTCCTTGATGTAGAACTGGGAAAGAAATGTTTTGAGCAGTATGGAGATGAAATTACTATGGAATATATAGAGGACTACACATCCCAGCTAAGTATGATTTTAGCGACATACAGCGCATTTAGATAATTTTAATAGTCAATATTCGTTTGTAAATAAATTCAAAAAATCATGTCAAATGGATAAAGAGAAAGCAATTATGGAGGTTTTATATTCTAAATATGGATCTATTTTAGAAAAGTATG
>CALAEK010000009.1 GCA_937890925.1 uncultured Riemerella sp. | reverse complement strand
GCGTCAGATGTGTATAAGAGACAGGATTTATGTAAAGTTTAATCAATAAAAATAGAAATTTATGAAAAAATCATTATTAACATCAGCTTTAGCAGCTGTATTAGTAGTATCTTGTGGAACACAAAACGCAAGAGTAAGTGAATTAGAAGCACAAAAAGAGGCTTTAGAGCTAAAAACAAAACTTACTAAATTAAAAATCGATTACGAAAAAGAAAAGGCATCAACTGATGATTTGAGAAATAAAGCAGCAGCTGTAAACGCACAAGCAAACACAGCAACTACAGATTTCAGTTCATCAGATGCAAAAGCTACCGCTAAAGATGCAAAACAAACGATGAAGGTTCTAAAAGAAACTGAAAAAATAAACAGAGATTTGGCATCTAGCGAGAAAAAACTTCATAAACTAGAAAAAGAAATCGCTAAAGTGCAAGGTCGTTTAGATCAGTTGAACCAACAAGTGAAGATTGTAGACAAAAACACTGCTGAAGCTGAAAACAACTAAATTATAAAGTCCTCAATATGAGGACTTTTTTAGTTTATGAAATTTGATTTTGTTTTCTATTTTTAATGATAATGAAAAACACCACAAAGAAAAACAGAAAATGCAAATACCAAGCATTTTGCATAATTTCTAAATAATTTACTTTATTCTCGCTGAGTTTTATTAAAATCAAAACCTGCGCTCCATAAGGGAGAATTCCCTGAACGATACAAGAAAAAATATCCAATACAGATGCCGAAAACTTAGGGCTAAGATTGTATTTTTCGGTAATATTCTTTGCAACTTTTCCTGAAAGAACTATCGCAATGGTATTATTCGCAATCGCCGCATCGATGAGGCTTACCAAAAATCCCATTCCGAAATAAGCAGATTTTTGTCCGCGCACCATTTGTTTCACTTTATTTAGTAAGAATGTAATTCCGCCCATATTTTCTACAATTCCCGCCAGTCCGCCAGTCAGTAACGCCAAAAGAAAAATCTCATTCATATCCAAAAAACCTTCATAGATTTTCTTGGAAAAATCCAGCCAAGAAAGGCTTCCAGTCGAGATGCCGATGATTCCGCTGAGAAGAACTCCCACAAGCAGCACCAGAAAAACATTCACACCCAAAACCGAAAGCACAATGACCAATAAATATGGAACAATAAGCCAAATGGAAGGACTCCCTGAAGCTTGGTTTTCTAAAACCGAAGAAGAAGAATTTCCACCCAAAAAGATGAAAATCACCGCCGCTATTACCGCCGCAGGAAAGGCAATCATAATATTGGTTCTGAATTTATCTTTCATCTGACAGCCAAGACTCTGCGTAGCCGCAATAGTCGTATCCGAAATAAAAGAAAGATTGTCCCCAAACATAGCGCCACAGAGCAGACTCGCCGCCACTACATTGATATCCGTTTGTGTATTTTCAGCAAACCCCATGACTATCGGCGTAAGAGCCACTATCGTCCCCACAGAAGTCCCTGCCGAAACGGATAAAAATGATGCCATCAGGAACACACCCAAAGGAATATACTGCGCAGAAAAATACTGCGACCCGAAGAAAACCACCGCGTCTATACTCCCTGTCGCCTTGGACACCGCCGAAAAAGCTCCCGCAAGAAGATAGATAATGCACATAGTGATGATGCTTTCCTCGCCGCAGCCTTTCATGAAGAATTTTAGTTTTTCCTGAAAACCAGCTTTTGGGAGTAAAAATGCAGAAATCACCCCGCAGAGTGCCGCCACAGAAGCAGGAAAAGCATAGAAATCATCAAGAATAATTCCGCTTCCCAAAAATATAATCACAAACACCAAGAACGGAAGCAGTGCAACACCAGATTGAGTATCTTTCATTATTTTTCGTTAAATTTTAGCGAATTTAAAATAATTTTCTCTAACTGTAAAACTATTTTCTCTTTTGTGAAGTTTTCAAAAGAATTTTCAGAAATATTTGTGCAATCAGAAAAAATCTGCTCTATATTTTCGTTTTCTTTAATGATAAAAGGACAGCGAGACAAGTATCCCGCAGGAAACACCGCAGGTTTCATAAATCTGACCGCATCGCCGATATTTCCTGACATTTTCGTTTCTCCATAAATCTCCTCCACACCGAAAAAAGAAGTTTTCATTTTCAGAGGACACCAGAGGAAATCCGCCTTTGCCAGATAGTTTTCAAAAATATTTTTAGGAATTCTCTCTCGGAAATATTCTATTTTTATATTCTGTGGTAGCTGTTTTTCAGATTCCTGTATCTTCGCGAGTTCCTCCTCGCCTGCCTTTCCGAGGAAAACGATTCTGTACGGAATATCTTTTTTAAATCCTTTCAGCTGTTCCATTATTTTAGAATAATCTCTTCGTTTTTGGGAAACTTCCCCAGGAATTACGATGAGCTTTTCCTGTGATTTTTCAGTAGTTTTCAGCTTTTCGCCAAAGAAAACAGGCAGAAAATGTGTTTCCCTTTTTGACTGCTCTATATTCAAGGTTTTTTCTAAATTTTCATCAAGAACCCAGAGAAATTTTGCGTTTTTATAAACTTCCGATTTGGACAAAAGCCCTTCTTTCAGAAGCAGTTTCATTCTAAAAGTAAAATCTTTCACCAAGATATTTTTCAGCAAAACTTTTCGCAGAGCTTCTATAAAATTAAGATTATGACAGATAATCGCCGCAGGAAAATCTTTTGTAATTCGTTTAAAAATATGAAAATAGCGGTGCGCCGTTCCTATTATCACCAAATCGTACGACTTCCCTTTCAGCTTTTCTAAAAGATTTTCAGGCTCGGTTTCTATAATGTTTTCTATTTCAGAAGAATTTAGTCTACCCAAGATTTTTTTTGAAAAATAAAAATCCACAGAAAATTTCTCTGAATTTTTGGTTAATTCTGCAAAATTTTCCGCAATCTCGGCGTGAGTATCTATTTCTATATAGGCAATTTGTTTTTTCACTAAGTTTTTAGAATTTTTTTAAAATTTCTCTCCATCGCAGGTTTCTTATGTATTTTATTTCCTCACGGGAGAGTTTTCTTTCTTGTTTTTGGCTCAGGAAAGTTTTCATCGTGATAAAAAACTCCGAAAGACTTCTATTCTTAAACGAAGACTTCGCCGAGGAGATGAATGCCAGAGGAAAATCTAGCCCAATGTTATAGAAATATTCGCCAAGTTTTTTTGCTTTTGCGTTTTTGTATTTATATGCCGTAGGGCGCAGATGCTTTACCCAAAGGAATTTATTCGTAATCACCTGATATCCATGCATCTGACAGAGCATCACATCGATATTATCCCAGCCCAAAACTTCCCGAATACCTCCCATTTGTAAAAAACATTCCTTGCGATATGATTTTATCGGACCTCGCACATGATTTTTAGAGGAAATATTCTCAAAAATCCAGTTTTCATCTTTTTTAATATAAACTAAGCCCGAAACCATTCCTGCTTTTGGATTTTCTTCATAAATCTTGTTGATTTCCTCCAAATAATTCTCAGGAAAAATAATATCGGCATCAAATTTACAGATTACATCAAAATCATCTAAATTCTGAGAAGAAAGACCTTTGTAAAATGTAGAAACCACCTTTGCGCCGGGCGAATGGGCAGATTTTTCTAAATTAATGAGCTGAAACTGTTTCTTATCTATGAATCCCTCTACCATTTCCCTCGTTCTATCCGTAGAGCCGTCATTCACGATGACGCAGGTAAAATCCTGAAACCCTTGTGATTTCAGAGAATTTAGCGTGAGGAGAATATTTTCTTCCTCGTTATGTGTGGGAATGATGATTAAAAATTTCATGAAAAAAATTCATACAAAAAGACTGCTCCCAAGAGTTTCCTTATAGAACAGCCTTTCTTCTTGATTTTTAGTCTAATTGATATTTTACATAAACAGTTGTAGAGAATTTTATCTTCTGAAAATCAAGCTTTCTTAAAAATTCTTCTGAAGCTCCTTCTTTCTTGTATTCTATTTCCTGAAGGGCAAGATCTCTAACTGTTGCATATTCATAATCTTCTATTCCTCCATAATTTGTATCAGAAATGTATAATGCCTTCCCTGCTTTTTGGTTAAGGGGTTTTACAAGTTTCTGGGCTATTATTCTTGATCTTTTTACTGCTTCTGACTTTAATTCTAATAAAAGTTCCTTAGATTTAGAATATTCTACTTTTTCTACTTCCGTATTAGAAATCCCTGCTTCCTCCAAGCTGATAAGGACATTTCCCAAAGTGTAGGCATTTCTTACAAGAAGAGAAAACTTTTTAGTTTTTAAAATACTCTGCCCTTTTAAAAAATATTTCTTAAAATCACTAGAATAGCCCAAAACTGACAAATCCTTGTCTGTATTTATTTTTAATTTCTTTAAAATCGTTTCTAACTGTTTTTCCTGCTCCTCTACCGACTTTTTATTTTTAGAATCGGCTTCGTTCAGGGTAATAGAAACATATATCCTATCAGGAACCACCAGCGTGTCTACTGAGGCTGATACCTCGATATAAGGCTGGTCTAAAAAATTTTTCTGTGCCGAAAATAAATTCCACATGAAAAACATCACAAAAATTAAAAAACTCTTTTTCATAATCTATTTTATTTCTTCAAAAATATAAAATTTTTAAGTTAATCCAAACCTCATCTTTTCTAATGTGCCTCCAGCCAGCTATTCCCTACGCCCACTTCCACGATTAAAGGAACTTTTGTCTTCATTGCGGATTCCATTTTCTCTTTTATCAGAGCTTTTATCGGTTCTATTTCCTCCTCTGGCACCTCGAACAAGAGCTCATCATGAACCTGCAAGAGCATTTTTGTTTTAAAACCGCCCTCGGACAGGGCTCTATCTATGTCTATCATCGCTATTTTTATAACATCGGCCGCACTCCCTTGGATAGGCGCATTTACAGCGTTTCTCTCAGCGTGTCCTCTCACCACGAAATTATTAGAATTAATGTCTTTCAAATGCCTTTTTCTCCCTAAAATAGTCTCCACAAAGCCGTTTTTTCGTGCTTTTTCCACCTGTTCAGTCATGAAGATTTTTAGTTTCGGATAGTTTTCGTAGTAGGAATCTATCATCTGTTTAGCCTCTGTTCGCGAAAGTCCTGTCTGCTCTGCCAATGCAAAAGCTCCCTGCCCATAGATAATCCCAAAATTCACGGTTTTGGCTTGGCTTCGCTGGGTTTTATCTACTTGGTCAAGTGGAATTTTGAACAATTTAGAAGCTGTAGAAGCGTGGATATCTTCGCCGTTTTGGAAGGCTTTTATCATATTATCCTCGCCAGAAAGTTCGGCTATCAGCCTCAGCTCTATCTGCGAATAATCGGCTGAAATTATTTTCTTTCCTTCCTCCGCTACGAAAGCTCCACGAATCTGCTGTCCTCTGGCTGTTCTGATAGGGATATTCTGCAAGTTAGGATTTAAGCTGGAAAGCCTTCCCGTAGCCGCCGTAGTCTGCGAAAATGTGGTATGCACCCTGTTATCCTTTGGTTCTATTTCTGATGGAAGCGCATCTACATAGGTAGATTTTAGTTTTTGGTAAGTTCGGTATTTCAGAATGTGCTGAATAATCTCGTGTTTATAAGCAAGTTTCTGCAAAACCTCCTCCGATGTGGAATACTGCCCTGTTTTGGTTTTTTTCGCCTTTGGGTCTAATTTTAATTTCTCGAAAAGAATTTCGC
The DNA here is from genome assembly GCA_937890925.1 of uncultured Riemerella sp. Classification (GTDB taxonomy): domain Bacteria; phylum Bacteroidota; class Bacteroidia; order Flavobacteriales; family Weeksellaceae; genus JABCPE02. The sequence goes on along the minus strand of CALAEK010000009.1, from coordinate 18,496 downwards.
CTAACTGCTTGGGAGAGTTCATATTAAACTCCTCGCCAGAAAGTTCAAAAATCTTCTGTTCCAGCTCTTTAAGGTCGTTTTCTAAATCCACACTTTCCCTAGAAAGCCAGTCCGTATCAAGCGAAATACCCGCCAGCTCCATCTTTGCAAGGATTTTCATCAGCGGCATTTCTACTTTATGGAATAGTTCTTCCAGATTTTCCTTTTTAAGCTGTGGAGAGAAAACCTCATAAAGCTGGAAAGTAACATCGGCATCCTCCGCTGCATAATTGGTCTGAGTTTCAAGGCTGACTTCCCTCAGTGTTTTTTGGTTTTTGCCTTTTTTACCAATCAAACTTTCTATGGAAATCGGCTGATATTTTAGGTAAATTTCTGATAAATAGTCCATTCCGTGCCTTCCATCTGGATTCAGAAGATAGTGAGCAATCATCGTATCAAAAAGCGCTCCTCTAATCTCCACACCATACTGCGCAAGGATTTTATAATCAAATTTAAAGTTGTGCGCTATCTTCAGAATTTCTTCACTCTCAAAAAACGGCTTGAAAATATCCAGCACCGCGAGGGCTTCCTCTCTATTTTCGGGAATGGGAACATAGTACGCCAAGCCCTTTCGGTAAGAAAAACTCATTCCGATAAGTTCCGCCTCAAACTCATTGAGCGAAGTCGTTTCCGTATCAAAACAAACCGCCTTTTGTCCCAATAAATTTTGCACCAATATTCTCTGAGCCTTCTCATTATCAATGAATTGATAAAGATGATCCGTGTTTTCTATCCCTGCATAAGAGGAAAACAGAGATGCCTCCTGCGAATCCTCATAATTAGCAAAAAGATCCAGCTGAACAGCCTCCTGACCAGCATTTTTTGCCTTCGGCGTCGCTTTTTCTGTTTCCAATGCTTGGCTTTCCGCCTCAGAATGGAAAATTCTATACAGGTTTTCGTACAGTCGTTTGAATTCTATTTCATCAAATATCTCTTTCAACTTCGGAAAATCAGGCTTTTCTAAATGATATTTCTCGTGTTCAAACTCCACTGGAACATCCGTAAGAATGGTCGCCAGTTTCTTTGACAAAAGCCCTCTCTCTGCCGAATTTTCTACCTTTTCGCGGAGTTTTCCTGTAAGTTTGTCGGTATTCGCCAAGAGATTTTCCATAGAACCAAATTCTTGGAGGAATTTCTTCGCGGTCTTCTCTCCTACGCCTTCCAGCCCAGGGATATTATCCACTGCATCGCCCATCATTCCAAGGAAATCTATCACTTGTTTAGGGTCTTGTATTTCGTATTTTTCTAAAACTTCTGGAATTCCTAAAATCTCCACACCGCCACCTTTACTGGCTGGTTTGTAAATTTTAATATTCTCGGTAACGAGCTGTGCAAAATCCTTATCAGGCGTGACCATAAAGACCTGATAATCTTGTTTTTCTGCCTTCACAGCGATAGTTCCTATCACATCATCCGCCTCATAGCCCTCCATTCCCAAAATAGGAATATGCATCGCCTCCAAAATCTGGTGGATATACGGCACAGCAATTTTTATCGCCTCGGGAGTTTCGGCTCTATTGGCTTTATATTCGGAAAAATCTTCGGTGCGGACATTGGCTTTACCGACATCAAAAACCACAGCCAAATGCGGCGGGTTTTCTCGTTTTATGAGTTCAATAAGTGAGTTTGTAAAACCAAATATCGCCGAGGTATCCAGCCCTTTGCTGGACAGCCTTGGGTTTTTAATAAAGGCATAATACCCTCTGAAAATCATTGCATAAGCATCTATCAGATAGAGCCTTTTGTCTTCTTTCGTAGTCATGGAACAAAGATAAAACAAATTGAGAATATTCGGTCTTTTTTTCGTGATTTTGGATTTCGTTTAAAATTTTTAAAATTATGAGAAATAAAATTCTACTTGTTTTATTAGGTTTAGTTTTTTGCGCTGGAATTTATACATTTTATGAGCATATCGCAGGAGGAAAATGCAAACCAAATGGCACATGCACCGCTTGTAAAAACTGCTCTGGATGCAAACACTGCCACAAAGAAGGCGGAACATGCAGCGTATGCAGGAGATAAATTTCGGAGGAAAAAATTAAAAGCTTAAATATAATTTAAGCCCTTTTTTATCTTAACTAAGATTTATTTAATAAAAGTCATCTGCATCACTTCCAAATCAAATTCGGCAGCGGCAGTGAGAATATGGTCAAAGATATCCGCTTGTATCTGCTCGTAATCTGCCATTCCAGATTTATTAGCGAAACAATAGATTTCTAGCGGCATTCCCTCTGGGCTGATTTCCATCTGACGCACCAAGAGCAAATCGTTTTGAGAAATATTCGGATTATTTTTCAGATAGTTCAGCGTGTATGTTCTAAAAACACCAATGTTGGTAAGCTGTTTTCCATTGATTACCCGCTGTCCGTTAGGGATTTTTTCTCGTTCTTTTTTTATCTCGGTATATCTTCGTTCTAGATATTCGGAAATTAGGTTAATATCTCTGAGTCTTTCATAAAACTCATCATCTATAAACTTGAACGACTTGATATTGAAATAGATAGACCTTTTTATTCTCTTTTGGTTTCCATCATACATCACCTGAATGTTTTTAATCTCGGTGCTGAGCAGGTCGTAGGTCGGAATCGTAGAAACGGTCTTATCAAAATTTTTAATCTTAGTGGTCAAAAGATTGATTTCCTGAACATTACCTTCGATGTCATATTTTTTAATTCCTACCCAGTCACCCACTTTTAGGTTTTTAGAAATAGAAACATGAAGTCCTGTAATAAGTCCTAGAATGGTATCTCTAAATATCAATAAAATCAATGCTGTAAAAGCTCCGATATAGCCTAAAATAGCAGTAACGGTAACGCCCATGAGTTTCGCAGTGACAATCAGCACAATACATAGATAGCCCAATAATTTGAGAATACCATATATCGCACGAAACATGGTAACACGATACTGATTGCTTTTGAAAATGTAGTATTTTTCTATGGATTTCAGGACTTTATCAACCAGTTTTATCAGAACATAAGTTCCAAAAACACCAATGACAAAATCTAAAAGCTCATAACTTTTGGGATGTCGCCAGAAAACTTCCTGAATGAAGAAATCCGCAAAAACCCATGGTATAAAATGCACAAAAGAAACATGCACTTCGGTTTCAAGTATCGCCTTCACCCATGCATTATCATATTTACTTGATATGAATTTCAGTGCCCAGCCTACTATTTTTCTGATGACAAAATCCACCAAAAAAATAACTAAGACAAAAAATATAGATTTTAGTGCTATTTGTGTAAAAAGTATGGTTCCATCAGGAAAATTATCCCTCACAAAGAAATGGATGCTTTCACTGATTTGCTTTATTAAATCCATGAATTAAAATATAGTGACAAATTTAAATTTTTATATTCATTCCACAAAAGAATGTAAGAACTACGCCCTATAAATGGGCGGTTATCCGTAGTATTGTTTCTTAAACAGCCACATTGCCAATGAAGTAGGCAGGGCTAATTTTATGGCTTTTTTCTTGGTTTCTTTTGAGAATTCAGATGAAAAATAATCCATAATCCCTAAGGAAGACAAGGTCTGATAGTTGCGGTGGCTTTCTTTCCAAAGCTCCTCATTCTGCTGGGCTTTCCAGTTCATCTGAAGTGTCAGCGTTTCGTAATCCACGAGATATTTCAGGATTAAATTTCTCCTCTCACCTTTTTGTTTTCTCAGCTCTTGGTCTATATGCTGACCGATGGTAAACCAATTGTCAAAATTTCGTTTGGTTCTGTTATGAATCACCGATTTCGCATGTAGAAAATAAGTGTATGTTATTCCTTTTTGCAGGGCTATTTTGTTCATTTTCAAAACCAAATGAAAAGTCCAAAGCTCATCTTGAGCAAAAAGTCCCTTCACAAAATACAATTTATTTTGGCGTAAATAATCTACTATAAACAGCTTATTCACTGCATAAGTCACCAGATTTCCCTTAGAAAATTCACGCAAAATATTATCATTCCCTTCGATTACATCCTTATCCGAATTTATTTTTATCGGCATAGACTTTTCTCCCGTTTCCAATTCTTCACACTCCAGCTGGGACATGGTCATCTCAGCCTGTGTTCTTTCGGCTATTTCTAAAAGAGTTTCTATGCAGTCTGGCGTAATGACATCATCACTATCTAGGAAAAAAAGATATTTTCCCTGCGCAGTGTCTATTCCCTTGTTTCTCACGACAGAAAGCCCAGAATTCTCCTTCAAATGGTATATTTTCCAGTTTTGGAGATTGTGTTTTTGGATAAAATCTTCTGCTATCTGTACGGAATTATCAGGAGTTTTGTCATCTATCAAGGTGACTTCTAAATTCTTATGTGTCTGATTAACAACGGATAACAGACATTTCTCTAAAAACTCTTCACATTTAAAAAGCGGAATAGATATGGTAACTAACGGCAACATTTTCTCTTATTTTCTTTCGCACAAAAATAACTATTTTTATCATAAAAGTTATATCTTTGTCCCATAACAGAGCAAAAATGTATTTTCTATCCAAAATTATTCTAAAATTACTGAAAAAAAGCAGCTTAAAAAAGTTAAGCAGCGGTCCTAATAGTAACATAGGCGGAAATCTAAAAATTGGTGATTTTTGTAATTTTTCTTTTTATCCTAATGCTAAAAAAATAAGCATCGGCAGTGGTTTTAGTATAAGAAACTATTGTAATATTTTGGTGAGTAATGATGCAGAACTCCACATTGGCAACAATGTTTTTATGAACAACTATTGTTCTATCAACTGTTTAGAAAAAATAGAAATAGGAGAAAATACGCTTTTTGGTGAGGGTGTAAAACTATATGACCACAACCACCAGTATAGCGCCTCGCCAGAATTTAGAGTGGAACATCAGAAATTCAACTCTGCTCCCATCAAAATAGGGAAAAACTGCTGGCTCGGGAGCAATGTAATCGTACTGAAAGGAGTAACCATCGGTGATAATGTAATCATCGGGGCGGATTGTATTATCCACAAAGATATACCAGCTAACTCTATGATAATCAATAAACAAGAACACATCGTAAAAAATATTTGATAATGATACCTGTAACCAAACCTTTCCTCCCTCCAAAAGAGGAATATCTAAAATATATAGATGGAATCTGGAACCGCCAGTGGCTTACCAACATGGGGCCTCTGGCAAGTCAGCTAGAAATGGAACTGAAAGAATTCCTCGATGTCCAGCATTTATTATTCGTAACCAATGGAACCGTGGCTATCCAAATGGCTATCAAGGCTTTGGATATAACGGGAGAAATTATAACCACGCCGTTTTCATTTGTAGCAACTACAAGTTCTATTGTGTGGGAAGGCTGCACGCCAGTATTTGTGGATATTTGCCCTGAGTCTCTATGCATAGATGCTGACAAAATAGAAGCTGCCATCACAGAGAAAACCCAAGCTATCTTGGCTACGCATGTCTACGGAAACCCTTGTGATGTGGTTAAAATAGAGCAGGTTGCTAAAAAACATAATTTAAAAGTAATCTACGATGCCGCCCATGCTTTTGGGGTAAAAGTAAATGGCAAGTCTGTTTTTGAATATGGTGATATTTCCACTTGTTCCCTGCATTCCACTAAACTCTATCACTCTGTGGAAGGCGGACTGATTATTACCAAAAATCCTGATTTGCTTAAAAAACTGGCGTCTATTCGTAATTTTGGGATTGCTGGATTTGATTCGTTTTCGGAATTGGGAATTAACGGCAAAAACTCTGAGTTTCACGCCGCTATGGGATTAGCAAACCTAAAACACACCGAAGTAATCCACAACCAACGCAAAAAACTATCTGAATGCTACGATAAAAATCTAAAAAACCTGAAAGCACGAAAAGTAGCTTGGCATAAGGATGCGACCCAAAACTACGCCTACTATCCTGTGGTTTTAGAATCGGAGGAGCTTTTATTAAAAATCAAAGCGGAGCTAGACCTTAATGAAATCTTTACTCGAAGGTATTTTTATCCGAGCTTAGCATCTTCTCTGCCATACCTTCCAAAGGTGGAATTTCCTATCACAGAGGATATTTCAAAAAGAGTGCTTTGTCTTCCGTTGTACTTTGATTTGACAGAAGAAGAAATTGATTATATTTGTCGTCTAATACTGAGAGTTCAAAATAATTAAAATTGAATAAAAAAAGAGGAAACTCTGTGAAAAATATTCTTGTGAAAGACATTAACATCAGTAAAAAAGACTAATAACAAAAACTTTAAATGTTTCTATATTATGTATAACAAAATATTAATTGTATCTGATAATCTATCTTTATGCAAAGAGGTTAAAAACCTTTTCATGAAAAGAAACATCTCTGTGGATTTTTCTTGTAGTCCTTTTTCTGATGCTGTATCTTTTGAAAAAGAACTGAAAGAGAAGATATCTGTTTTTAATCTAAAAAATATAGATGATTTAAATAAAATTATCCAAACTTATGACCTTGTGATATCCATACATTGTAAGCAGATTTTCCCTGAACAGTTGGTAAACAATGTGAAATGTATAAATGTTCACCCTGGGTATAATCCTATTAACAGAGGGTGGTATCCTCAGGTATTTGCTATCATTAATGATAATAAAATAGGAGCAACTATCCACGAAATAGATAACCTCCTAGACCATGGGCCTATAATAGACCGTGATTTTGTAAATGCGCATATATACGATACCTCAGGGACACTTTATAACAAGATTTTAAAATTGGAAATAGAATTATTAGATAAAAACCTGGATAACATTATAGAAAACAATTATAAAACTATCATACCTGAAAACGCTGGAAACTTATACCTAAAAAAGGATTTTAATAATCTCTGCAATATTGACCTGAACGAAGAAGGGCGTTTTATAGATTTTATCAACAGACTGAGAGCTTTGACTCACTTTGAGTTCAAGAATGCCTATTTCATTGACCCTGAAACCAAGGAAAAAGTCTATATATCACTAAATATTACAAATGAAAGAGAAAATATTGGTTAGTATAATTGTTCCTACTTATAACCAAAGTGAATACTTAGAACTGACTTTACTGAGCATCATTAATCAAAAAACTAATTTTCATTACGAAATAATCATTTCTAATGATGCTTCAACAGACAACTCAGACAGCGTAATACAAGACATTATAAAATCCAAGGTTAATAATGAAAATATCTCAATTAAATATTTCAACCATGAGAAAAACCTTGGTGTAATTAAAAATTGGATGTTTTGTATTGAGCAGTGTGAGGGAAAATATATTGCTATTTGTGAAGGAGATGACTACTGGATAGATGAAAACAAACTACAAAAACAAACTGATTTTTTAGAACAAAATCACGATTATGGACTTGTTTTCACAAATTCTAAACGCATAAACAATAATGATATTTATGAAAATGTCATTAATATCCATCCTGATGATTCTAAATATAAATATTTATTACCAGAAAATATCATCCCTACTCTTACCACCTTATTTAGGAACGACCAGCAGGTCATAGAGGAATATTTCCACCTTCTAAACACCAAAAACTGGACTATTGCAGATTACCCTTTATGGTTTTTAATTAATAAGAGATACAAAATACATTTTTTAAAAGATTACACTGCTGTTTATAGAATTACTTCCAATACCACTTCACGCCCTAACGGTGTTATTAAAAAATATCTTAACACCAGAACTATCTATGAAATTCGGAAATACAACATTGACAAAGATTATGATTCTTCTGATATGGATGAAGATTTCACATTAGCATCCATGTGTTTCCTACTTCAAAACTATAATAAATTGGCTAATTTTAAAAATGAAATTATAAATAATACCAAGCGCCATAAATTCAGAAACTCAAAAAAAGAAATTTTTAGACAGTTATTTTTATTATCAATTCATTCTTCCATTTTAAGAAACCTACTTAATAAAATCATAAAATAGTAAAGCTATGCATAATCTACCTTTAGTAAGTGTCACCATGGTTACTTATGGACAGGAAAAATACATACAGAAAGCAATAGAGGGAGTATTTTTACAAAAAACTAATTTTCCTGTAGAACTTATCATTGCTAACGACTGCTCACCTGACAATACAGATGAAATTGTAAAAGAAATCATAAAAAAATCTCCCCCTAATATCCAAGTAAAATACACTAAACACGAAATCAATAAAGGGATGATTCCCAACTTTATTTGGGTTTATCAGCAAGCACAAGGTAAATATATTGCTATCTGTGAAGGTGATGACTATTGGACAGATGAAAATAAACTGCAAAAACAAGTAGATTTCTTAGAACAAAATCCTGATTACTCTATTTCATGTCATAATGTATTTCTCCTAAATGGAGACACCCTATCTTCAGAAAGTCCCTATGACAAAGAAAATACCCAAGACACCTACACTTTGGATGATCTTGCATGCAGAAATATAGTGCCTACACTATCAGTTGTATACCGCCATTTTAATATAAATTTTCCTGATTGGTTCTTCTCTTCTCCTTTGGGTGATTACCCTCTCATGTTATGGATTGCTCAAAAAGGAAAAATAAAATATTTTGAAAATAAAATGGCTGTTTACAGACAAAATGTAGGAGTATGGAGTGGAAAAAAAATCAATTATGAAAATATTTTCAAAATGTTTGATGGATTAATTGAACATTTTAAAGACAATTCTACTGTCAAAAATAATTTGAAAAACCATAAAAACAAATACATCAAAGCCATGCTATATTCCAAATCTTTTTCTGAGATTATTAGAGAAAAAAATTGGAAAGAACTCGGTTGCATTGACAAGCTAAAAGCCTTAATAAAATCATTATAAATTAAGATGAAATAAGGAAATACAAGATTTTTTGTTTTGAATTTTTTCCTTATTGATAATATTTTATCAAATAAATGTCTTCTGAAAAAATCTGATCAAATGAAAACCAGCATCCTCATAAAATCCTTCAACCGAGCTTTTTATCTTGACAGATGTCTTAAAAGTATTAAGACCTATGTGACTGGTAATTATAAAGTTACTATCCTTGATGATGGAACACCACAGAAATATTTGGATAAAATACAAGAACTCCATCCTGAAGTTACCATTCTAAAATCTGAAAATTACAAGGATAAAGAGAGGGCTATAAAAGACAATCTGGAACAAGGAAAAGAAATCAATGGTTTTCAAATTCCAACCAAATTATGGAGGAATGCTGCTCAAGAGGCTTCAGAGTATTTCATCATGACAGAAGATGATGTTTGGTTTGCCGAAAATGTGGATATAGACCAACTAAGAGAAAACGCCCAAAAACACAACATCAGCCTTTTAAAATTGGGTTGGTTAGGCAACGCCAAAGACCTGCAATGGGTAGATAAAGAGTCTATCAATGATACACTAGACAGCATTTATCCTAAAGATTTATTCCTATCTAATCTGCTCGTTATGGATTGGTTTTTCTACAATAAGTTTAAATTTTTCTCACTATTATTTAAACTAAAAAAGGTTGATAATGAAACCCCTCTGAAATATTGGGCATTAAATTCCATCCTTATGGGATTTTGGAAAAAGGAATACTGGCTCTATGTTTGGAAAGATTCTTTTGGTAAAGTAGATGAAAAACAACAAATAAGAAACGCATCTATATACTACCGAAAACATAGAAACAATCGCAATTTCATCGCTCACCTAAAAAAAGAAAGCATGAAAACCACATTCCAATCCTCCGCTACCAATTCCTACCATTCGTATGGATTTGATTTTGATGTGAATCTATTTAATCACCTTATCAATGAGGCTTGGCTTGCAGGCGAGTTTGATGTTTTAGAAAATTTCCCAAAAGACTTTTCTACCGATTATTTTGAAACTTTTATCAAAGAAAAAATCAATATCCAAGAATTCAGAAAATGGGTAGAATGTTTTAAAAATCAATACAGAAACCTAGGATGTGAAATAGAATAAAGAGACTTTTTAGAGTCTCTTTATTATTTTTATTCAAAAAATAGTTTCTTCAAATCTCTATACTTCCACCATTGCTTTTTCATAGTCGGACGCTCCACAAAGACAAAAAACACAGCAGATATCAGAAGGGTGATAATAGATATGATGATAAATCTTGTAAAAAGATTGTAAATCGGATCACCAAAAAACTCTTTCCCTTTGAAAAACATCCCAAAAAACACATATATTATCTTATGATGCAGCATATAAATCGTGTAGCACATTCCTCCAATAATATACATTGGGCGAAACTCCATTAGTTTTTTCCAAAAAATAGAAAACTGCGTAAAAAACAACAAAATGAAAATATACAACCACTGAAATTCCCGCCAAACATTTCCCTGCCAAAATATCACAAATGCAATAACACACAGAATATCAAAAACATATGAAGACTTTATCTTATCCGAATATTCAAGAGATAAATCTGCCACTAGAAAACCAATGATAAAGAAATGCAAAAAATTCAAAATACTATGAAATCCTGTATTAATCCCTAAAAGTGGCCATAAAACAATAATTCCAAGCATCAAAGCTCTTCTTATCCATTTAGGAAGTTTGAAAATTCCCAGCGAAAGAAGTGGCGCTAATATGTAGAACTGAACTTCTATTTCTAATGTCCATAAAACAATGTTAATCAATGGATAGCGCTCTTCTGAAAAAACAATATTATGCACATAAAACAGCGATGCCAAAAAGTTTGGGAATAATTCCTGAATACTCTTAGTTCCTAAAACTGTTGAAATAAATAAAAACAATACTAAATGTACGATATAAGGCGGTTCCAGCCGAGTAAGCCTTCTCAAAAAATAATCCTTTATAGAGACTTCCCTGCCTCCATACACATATTGTTTTAGAAAAGGAAGTGATAATATAAATCCACTAATTCCAAAAAATAGAAAAACTCCTGTAGATCCCATCCCATTTCCAAAAAAAGGATAAATATACCTATGTTCCTTTATCTCAGGAAAGTTTACCTCATGATTAGCCAAGAAATGACAAATAAAAACACTTGCAACAGCTATAAATCTCAGCCCATCAATATATTTTATAATCTTCCCCGATGAGGTTACTCTTTCCAGTAAATGTATATTCATACTCTGCTGCTTTTTTATTTATATTTTATCAATTTCTTCTTATAATTCTACTATTGTTGCTCCCCAAGAAAGTCCCACTCCGAAGCCTATCAACATTATCTTCTGTCCTCTTTTTACTTTTCCTGTTTCTAGTGCATCTTTCAGTGCAATCGGAATGGTAGAAGAAACTGTATTCCCATATTTCTCTAAATTGATATAGAATTTTTCCTCTGTAATCTCCAAAATTTCCCGCTGTCTTCGCAGAATATGTGCATTTGCTTGATGAAAAATATAATAATCTACATCATTTTTAGTTAAATTATTCTTCTTCAACATTTCTTTTACCAACTCTGGAATCTTTTCTATGGTAAAAAGAAAAATCTTTTGTCCATTCATATACAGACAGTTACCACCCTCATCTTCCTTATTTATACGATTTCTACCTCCGCCATTTCTCACAATGAGATTATCATATCCGCTGCCATCTGTCCCTAAAATGAATTGAAAATTCTCTTTGGTTTCATCCTTTTGTATCAAAGTCGCTGCCGCCCCATCTCCAAAAATAGTTCGGTTAGATTTATCAGACTTTCTAAGATATTTGGTATAAGTTTCTGCTGTTACCAATAGAATATTTTGGGCTACACCTGTTGCAATAAGCCCTTTTGCTATGCTAAGACCATAGACAAAGCCCGAACACCCTAGATTAAAATCCAAAGCCCCTATGTTCTTTCTCAAACCCAATCTGTCCTGCAGGATACAAGCCGTAGTAGGAAGATGATAATCAGGGCTTTGCGTACAAAACAAGATAAAATCTATTTCGTTTTTATCTATTTTTTTTAATAGTTTCTCAGAAGCTTTCACCGCCAGCTCCAGCACTGTTTCCTCTGCTGATGCTGTATATCGCTGTTTTACACCGACTTTATTAAAAATTTTCTCTGGGCCCCACTCAGGAAACTCCTTTTGTAAATCTTCGTTTGTTACTTTTTTTTCTGGAAAATATGTTTCTATTTCAGAAATTCTAAACATCTTTAGTCTACTTTTATACCATTCACATATATTTGATACCCTACCTCTACATTGGGTTCAAGTGTCTTAGAAACAGAGCAGTATTTCGCAAAGGATAAGTCTGCTGCTTTTCTTGCCTTTTCAGGATTTACATCTCCATCCACATAGAATTTTACCATTATATTTCTAAATGGTTTCGCTTCTCCTTCCACTACTCTCTCGCCTTCTACCTCTGCCGAAAACTTGGTAATCTGCTGTTTCTGTTTTTTTAGAATGCTGACTACATCTATTCCGCTGCAGCCCGCCACAGACATCAGCAGAGCCTCCATAGGGCTCACACCGTTGTTTTTGTCCTCACCTACATTGTTAAGCAAGATTTTCTGACCATTTTCATTCGCACATTCGAAAAGAAAATTGTCATTTATTCTATTTAAAGTGATTTTCATCGGTCTTTATTTCCATTTAATGTTACAACCAAGGCTTGGTCTCTGCAGTTCTTCCTGCGGCTGACCTGCCAAAAGATTTTCAAAAGCAATGACTAAATCCTCGCCCGTAATCTCCTTATTATTCCCAGGTCTGGAATCATCCATTTGACCACGATAAATCAAATCCAATTTGTCATCAAAGAAATAAAAATCTGGCGTACATGCCGCATCATAGGCCTTTGCCACAGCTTGGCTCTCATCGTACAAATACGGAAAAGCGAAACCTTTTTCCTCCGCAAAATCCACCATCAGCTCTGGCGAATCGGCTGGATAATTTATCACATCATTAGAATTTATCGCGATAAACTCTATTCCTTTCCCTTTATAATCTTCGTAAAGTTCAGCTAATTTTTCTATTACATGAATCACAAACGGACAGTGGTTACACATGAAAATAACCAAAGTTCCTTTGCTTCCCTTTAAATCTTCTAAACTCTGTAACTCGTTGTTTTTCGCAGGATTAGGCAGCTCAAAAAATGGAGCTTTTGTCCCTAATGCCAGCATATTTGAAGGTGTATTTGCCATAATTTTTCTTTATTTTTAAATTAAATCTAATATTTCAGTGATTACATCATACCCTCTATTTTTCGCATAATAGACTTGTAAATCATTGTAAAACTGAGTTTTAGGGTAGTTTTCTGGGTCTGCTTTGTATTTTTTCAATAGTTCTGTTCCATAGGTTGGTCTCGGCCCCCAGTGCGCTATCACTCCATCATTTTCATCTAAAATAACCACGATAGGAATAGAACGCGTTCCGTTGGTCAAAAATTGGTCTATCAAATCTGGATTTTCATCACGATAGACAATTCTCACTTCATTTTTTCCTTTGAAAAATAGAGAAACCGCTGGCACTGTCTGCCCTGCATCTCCGCACCAACCTTCGGAAATAATCAGAATTTTTCCTTTAAAATTCTTATTTTCAAGAGTTTTTACCTGCTCCTCATCTGGTTTATAGACCTTCATCATTCTGCTCATTCTCTGCATTCCCAGTTTATAATATTCCAGCATTTCTTTTTCTGCTGGAGTTAGTTTTTCTTCGTCTTTATTGACAATTTCTTCTGTTTTCTTGAAATATTCCTCAAAAGAAATCCCTTTTTCCCAATATTTTTTCATTTTGTTTTCTTATTAAATTTTTCTCAGTTTATCAATGAGATACATATCCGCTAAAACGAACGCTGAAAGGGTATCCACGATAGGAACCGCTCTCGGCAGCACGCATGGGTCATGCCTTCCCTTTCCTTCTAATTTTATAATATTTCCTGCATTATCTATACTTTCCTGCGGCATCATCAGCGTAGAAATAGGCTTAAACGCCACTCGGAAATAAATATCCATTCCATTAGAAATTCCTCCTTGTATCCCGCCCGAATGGTTGGTTTTGGTAGTTCCATCAGCATTAAAAATATCATTTTGTGCCGAGCCAGACATTTTTGCTCCCTCAAATCCTGCTCCATACTCAAAACCTTTACAAGCATTGATGCCAAGCATCGCCTTTCCTAATTCGGCGTGAAGTTTATTAAAAACAGGCTCTCCCAAGCCTTTCGGTGCGTTTTTTATTACACAGGTTATCGTTCCTCCTATTGTATCGCCTTTTTTTCTCGCTTGTTCTATCCGCTCTATCATGAGCTTTGCGGTAGTTTCATCTGGGCATCTCACTTCATTTTCATCTATTTTTGAAAAATCAAGCTCCTGATATGGCTTTATACAAGATATTTCGCCCACCGATGAAACATAAGAATAAATCTCAACTTCTGGCAGCAGGTGTTTCGCCAAAGTCCCTGCCACTACCCAGTTCAGAGTTTCCCTCGCAGAAGAACGCCCGCCGCCTCGGTAATCCCTAAAACCAAATTTTTGGTCATATGTATAATCTGCATGAGATGGGCGATAGGCACGAGCCAAATGCTCATAATCTTTTGTTTTTTGATTTTCATTTTCAACTAAAAAACCTATCGGCATTCCTGTGGTTTTCCCTTCAAAAATCCCTGAAAGAAACCTCACTTCGTCCGCCTCCTTTCTCTGTGTGACGATAGCCGACTGCCCTGGTTTTCTTCTATTTAGCTGATGCTGAATCTCATCAAAATCGATTTTCACACCTGCTGGAAAATTGGTCAAAATTCCGCCATAAGCCTCCCCATGGCTCTCGCCAAAGGAAGAAAAAGTCAGATAATTGCCCAATGTCCCAAACATCCTACAAATATACAAATTCCTAAGAAATGAGAATTTTATTTTTTAATTTTTTCAATGATACTTTTCAAATGCTTTTTTTCCTGAAAATTTAGTTTTTTCCAAACGAAACCTTGGTCAAGATTTTCACCTATTTTCTGAGGAAAAATTCCCAATTTGTAAAATTCCTCCAACTGGCTCGGTGTGAGGACTGGCAAAGCCGTATCAAACCCAAAGACATAATCCCTCGGAACATTAAATTTCAGATTGCCAACAGTAAATGTATCGTGCTTATTTAGAGAGTAATACAAAGGTTTATAAATCTGTTTCGCTTCGAAATTTCTCATCACAAATCCCAAATTAAAACTTGGAATTTTTTCCTGCAAAATCTGTGGAAACGCCAAAATACTGACAACCAAAACACTCAAGCCAGAGAAAATTCCCAAACACCATTTTTTAGAAAAAACTTCTCTAAAAACCACCACAAAAAACACAAAAAACACATCGATGAAAAATCTATACTGCGCTGAAAAACAGATAACAAAAATACTTTTGACCAAGATACAGAGAAAAATTATTCCTGTGATTTTATCCTTTTGTTTCCATGAAAAAATCCCAAAAACCAGCAAAACCAATATCAAACCGACATTGATAACGCCCTTTATCCCATCCAAGAAAAGCCAGTTTACAAAATATTCCACCGCTGAAAATTGTAAAATTTCCTCCAAAGAATATTGTAAATCAAAAGTCTTTAAAACAGCGACTTCGCTCGATGAAACGAATAACTCTCCATATGGTTTCCAGCTAAAACCCAAATCCAAAAACTGAATCGGAAAAAAAGGATAACCGAAAGTCCAAATATTTTTCACGCAGTACAAAACACCGAACAAACTTCCTAACCAAATGAATTTCAATCCTTTTCTGAAAATCAAAATCGGATAAAGGAAAGCCAAAATCGGCAGCCAAAGCATCGTAGGTTTGATACTGAAAACCAAAACCGAAAAAGCAAAAAGCAGGGCAAATTCTTTATTTTTAGTTAAAATTTCATTTAAAATAATTAAAGAAAAAACTATCGCTGGCAAATCTGGGCTCGGCGACTGCACAAAAAAGAACAAAACAGGCGAAAAACAGAGCATTACCCATGATTTTTTCTCAATAATGTACAAGAAAAATACCATCAGAAGAAGCACATTTATCCTCAGAAATTCATCTGAAAAATGCGAAAATCCTGCCTGAAAAACATGCCATGGCGACATCTGCCCCAGCACCCAGTCCAAATTCGTAATTCCTTTTACCAGCCCATACTCAGAAAGCCACTTAATCGTAGGAACATAATACCCAAAATGGTCTAAAATAAAGGGAAAGCCACTGCCCACCACCAAAGAAACCAAACTAAAACCTCCCCACAAAAGCCAGTTTTTTCGGTCTATTTTAAAAAAATCTTTATACGACTGAAAATAAAAAAACAAGAGAAAACCACAACTAACAGTAATTCGCTCTAAATCAATACTTAACGGAACAAAAAAAGACAAAACGCTCCATATAGTCATCAAAAATAATATCCCTAAGACCAGCTGTGCGGAAAGCCCTTCCCAAAACGCTCCAAATATCTTTTGAGAAAGGCGCCCAAAGCCCATCAATACAGGGAAAATTATTAAAACCGATGCAAAAATATAAAGCATTATCCTTAAATATATCTGCAAAATTAGTTCTATTTCGTAGATTTTTAAAAATATTTCTCTTAAATAGTTTATATTTGTGCATAAAATAAGATATTTATGATATTGTCAATGACTGGTTTCGGAAGAGCTGAAGCCATTTTTGAAGGTAAGAAAATAAATGTTGATATCAAATCTCTCAACAGCAAATCGTTCGACCTCAGCATAAAACTCCCTCTCCGTTTTAAAGAAAAAGAACTTGAAATCAGAAAATCACTGAATGACAAGCTTTTACGAGGAAAAGTAGATTGTTTCATCACTTGTGAATCTTTGGATGGCGCGAATGATGTGAAAATCAACCAAGAAATTATAAAATCCTATATGGAGCAGCTTCGCCAATGTTCGCCAGAAGCTCCTGATTTTGAATATCTTAAAATGGCAATAAGAATGCCTGAAACCATCCAGTGCAAAACAGAAGAACTCTCTGACAACGAATGGAATCTCCTGCAAGAAACTATAAATAAGGCAGTTATAGAATTTTCTAATTTTAGAAAAACCGAGGGAGAAATTTTAGGAGAAGAACTCACCAAGAACATCAAAAATATCGAAGAACTACTGGGACAGGTTCAGCCTTTTGAGGAGGAGCGAATTTCTACTATAAAAGAGCGCTATCTCTCTTCTTTAAAGGATTTTGAGCAGCTGGACGAAACCAGATTTTACCAAGAAGTGGCGTATTTTGTAGAAAAATTAGACATTTCCGAAGAAAAAGTCCGTCTTACACAGCATTTGAAATATTTCTTAGAAGTCCTTAACAATGAGGATTTTAATGGAAAAAAATTAGGTTTCATCAGCCAAGAAATCGGGCGGGAAATCAATACTCTGGGCTCAAAGGCCAATCATCATGAAATCCAAAAAATAGTAGTCATGATGAAAGACAATTTAGAAAAGATAAAAGAACAGACACTCAATGTTTTATAAAAAATTTTCATCAGAACATTGATTCTATTTTAAAAACTCAAAATCAACATAAAATGAACAAAGTCATCATATTTTCGGCTCCATCTGGAAGCGGAAAAACCACTTTAGTAAAACATAGTTTAGAGAATTTCCCACATTTAGAATTTTCTATTTCTGCCACCACAAGAGCGCCAAGAGAAGGCGAAGCACATGGAAAAGACTACTATTTCCTAACGCCTGATGAGTTTAGAAAAAAAATATCCGAAGATGCCTTTGTGGAGCATGAAGAAGTCTATACTGACAAATTCTATGGAACGCTGAAATCTGAAATAGAGCGCATCTGGAAGAACGGAAAAACGGTGATTTTCGATGTGGATGTGGTTGGTGGAGTTAATTTAAAAAAGATTTTCGGAGACCAAGCAATGAGTATTTTCATCGCTCCGCCATCCATAGAAGAACTTGAAAAACGCCTAATCAAAAGAAATACAGACGGTTTAGAAACCATAAAAACCCGCGTGAACAAGGCTCAGGAAGAGCTTGGCTATCAGCATTTATTTGACCAAGTTTTGATAAATGATGATTTGGAAACTGCAAAAAAAGAAATAGAAAACATCATCTCTAATTTTACAAAAAAATGAAAAAAGAAGACAACACCAATCTCCCTGTTCCAAGTTTCACAAAACTCCAAAACATAGGACTGACGGCCGAAGATTTTGATATTAAAAATGAAAATCTAAAAAGCAGAATTCTTATCGAGGATTTGAAAATTTACACCTATCACGGAGTTTTGCCAGAGGAGAAAACGATTGGGACTTATTATCTCGTGAATGCTGAGATTCATGCTGATTTATGGAAAGCGGCACAGAGCGACCACTTGGAAGACACGATAAACTACGCCGAAATCAACGATATCATCCATAGAGAAATGGAAATCCCATCGCTGCTTTTGGAGCGGGTAATCGGGAGAATTATCCAAAAATTAGAAGAAAAATTCCCACAAATCACCTACATCAAAATAAAACTCACCAAAACCAATCCGCCTATGCAGGGCGAAATGAAGGGCGTAAGCGTGGAGCTGGAAAAGACACTTTAATATTCTTTAAATTTAAAATAATCAGAAATTTTAATTATAGGACAAAAGAATCAGTAAGCATATATCTTACCATGAATCTTC
>CALAEK010000008.1 GCA_937890925.1 uncultured Riemerella sp. | reverse complement strand
AATGAGGACAGGTATTTTCTCCCTTTATAAAGCAATTACAACAGCCAATACAAAACTTGTCAAAATCCTTAGGAAGAAAAAACTCTTTTATTTCATTGGATTTTTGTCCATGTATTGCTATAAATTTAATTATTTCTACTTGAAGAAATTCATCTTCTTCATTATCAAATTCATTCAATAGGAATTTAATGAATTCATCGCTTGGATTATTATCATAATCAGACAAAAAATCCATCTTTTTATCTTCATTTTCGCATTTTTTATACGAAATAATATCTTTTCCTAACATAATTCATTACATTTTTTTGAGTTTTCCAATAGTTTTGTTTCTAATTTATAGGCTAAACCACATTTTCTTATTTTCCTATTTATAAAAAATTTTCACTCCAAAACCTAACTTCCCAGCTTGTTGTAAACTTTCATCAAATCCCTGAAAATCTGCTCATCAGTGAATTTTTGAACAAAATCAAGTCCTTTTTCTGCTCGGAATCTGCATTCTTCGGGATTATCCCATAACTGTTTGATTTTAAACCGAATATCCTCCACATCCAGCGGATTGACATAAAGAGAATGCTCTCCTCCTGCCTCTGGAAGACAGCTCGTATTACTCGTAATGACAGGCGTTTCCGAAAACAAAGCCTCTATCACAGGAATACCAAAGCCCTCAAATAAACTTGGATAAATGAAAATCTCCGCCAAACGATAAATTCCCGCCAACTCCTGCATAGAAACATTCTCCAAAAACAAGGCTTTTACTTTATTTTTTGCAAGTTCCTGCTCTATTTTTTGGAAATATTTTGTCTTTTTTCCTACCACAACCAGCGGAATATCAGTCCCTTGCAGAGCCTTCACCACCAAAAGCAGGTTTTTGCGCTCTTCTATAGTTCCTACATTTAGAAGAAATCTATCTGGAAGACCGAATTTTTGTTTTATTTCTTTCAGTTGTTCTTCAGAATATTTTTCCTTAAAAGCCTGATGACAGCCCTGATAAACCACCCTGATTTTTTCTTCTGGAATTTTCAGAAACTCTATAATGTCTCTTTTGGTCTGCTCGGATATTGCGATGACCAAATCTGCCATCTCTACCGATTTTTTAAACTTCCAAAAATGAATTTTCCTGTCAAAAAATGAATACAATTCTGGATAGCGCACAAAAATCAAATCATGTATGGTCACGATTTTTTTTATCGGTTTTTCGTTCCATTTTAGAGGAAGTTCCCCCGAAAGTCCATGGAAAATATTCGCTCCCAAATTCTGTGCATCCACGCCCATTTTAAGCTGTCTTGCGAGCATTCCCTTTGAAACGGAAGCATAGGAAACATTAGGAAGGGATAAAATATCCTTCCCTCTTTGGCTTTGTTTTTCGGCTAAAAGGACAAACTCATCTTCTGGCGAATATTTCGCTAAAATCCTTACCAAATCACGAGAATAATTCCCAAGCCCAGAAGTATTGTGAAAAAACCTTTTGGCATCAAATGCTATTTTCATTATTTTTTGCTTTCGTTTTGTATTAAATCTCTATAAAGACCTGTTTTCCAACCTTTTCCGTTGATAAATTTCAATAATTCATCAAAGCGCCATATCATTTCTTCGCCTGAATTTCGCATTACATAAGCTGGAAAATTAAATTCCTTTTGGTGCAAATCAGTAAATTCCCACGGATGAAAATACAAGGCTGCGTATCTCGTTGATTTTACGCACTTTGCTAATAAAAATTTATAAATCCATAACGGAAAATTATGAAACGAAAGCCAAAAAAGCGGAATTCTAAACCAGCTCACTGCCGTTGGTATCTGCCACAAGCCGTTTTCATTGAAAAATCGTTTGGAAACATGCAGTTTATTGTATCTCCCTGGTAAAAGAGTAGGATTTACAGAAGAATTATACTCAAAACCAGCTTTTTTCACTTCTTCGGAATCCACTTCTCTTAACCTCGGCATTCGTAAGCCTTTTATTTCTACATTAAACTGATTTTCAAGAGCATCCTTGGACATTTTTAGATGTTCGTTCTCAAAATCAGAATGATAATAAGTATGAGAAGCCAGCTCGTGTCCCTCTGAAATGAGCCTTTCTATAAGGTCTGGAACCTGCTGAGCAAAAACAACTGTCGAGAAGAAAGTCGCCTTTGCATTATGCTTTTTCAAAATATCCAAAATGGAAATCAATCCTTGCCGAGAAATCGCTATTTGCCTCTGAAAATCAATATCATAGCCATATTCCTTCGGCATATCAAATTCTTCTATATCAAAACTTAGGTAAATCATTTTTGTAATTATTAGTTTCCTCTGTAAGTAGAATAGCCATAGGGAGATAAGGTAATCGGAATATGGTAATGCTGAGTATCCTTTATTTCAAAAACTACTTCTATAAAAGGGTAAAAAGTTTTTTGTTTCAATCGCTCAAAATAAGGGACAATATGAAAAGTTAGTTTATAAACTCCGTTATTATTTTTTCCCGATTCCTCTTTCAAAAATTCTTTAATTCTCCCATTATTATCCGTGTATTTTTCGTCTACCACTACCCAATTTTGATTTTTATCTTGCTTGGACAGGCTTATTTTTACATTTGGAGCAGGTTTTCCTTGTGAAATATCCAAAATATGACTTGACAATTGATATTTTTCTTGCGCCTGAATAAATGAGCTGAAAAACATTAGCGACATTAAAATTATATTTCTCATTTTTATATGTTTTTATTTACAAATTTTCTTCTTGAATGATATAACTTGGTCTTTCTTTGGTTTGTTTAAAGATTTTTCCGATATAAATTCCGATAATTCCTAAAATAATCAACTGCAAACCTCCAAAAAACACGATGGTCATTATCAGAGATGCCCAGCCTGATATTTCAGAGCCATTGATAAAAGCAAAAATCACATAAGGAATGTATAAAACAGATAAACATGAAAAGAAAAAGCCTAAAAGCACTGCAAAATACAAGGGTTTCACACTAAAAGCTGTCACTCCCGCCAAAGCCAAATGAAGCATTTTTTTCATCGTATATTTGGTCTGTCCTGCAAAACGAGCCTGCGCTGTGTAAGGCAAATATACCTGCTGAAAGCCTACCCAAGGGACTATTCCACGCAAGAAAGGTTCATTTTCGTTCATTGAACGGATGACCTTTACCACTGCTTGGTCTAACAAACGAAAATCTGCCGAACCTTCTTTTATCTCAATATCAGAAAGTAAATTTAGAATTTTATAAAACTGCTGTGATGTTTGCTGTTTTTTCTTCGAAATTTCAGCAGGATAAGTCCGCAGTGTGGCTACCACTTGGTTGCCTTCTTCCCATTTCTGGATAAGTTCAGGAAGGAGAGCAGGCGGATGCTGTAAATCACAATCCATAGATATAACTGCATCACCAAAAGCGTGGTCTAGTCCTGCTTTTACTGCCAGCTGATGCCCAAAATTCCGTGAAAATGAAATATATTTTACATTTTTATCTTCGTTGCTTAGTTTTTTTAGAACTTCAAGGGAATTGTCTGAACTTCCATCATTTACATAAATCAAAGAATATGAATATTCTGGCAATTTTTCAGAAAAAACATCCTTAATGGCCTCATACAGCGGAATAATATTTTCGCTTTCGTTATAACATGGAACTATGATGTCTATTTTCTTCATTTTCTTCATTTTCTTCAAAATTTAAAAAACACATTTCCCAAATGATACTCAGCCAAATAAGTG
>CALAEK010000007.1 GCA_937890925.1 uncultured Riemerella sp. | reverse complement strand
AACATACACCATCAATGGTTCTACTGTAACAGCACAAAAGATATCTAAAAATTATGATGATATAACTGGAACTCTATCTTCTATATCCACTTCTACCATCACTTACACATTAGATGCAAAGAAAAGACCAATAAAAAGTGTGGAAGTTTCTGAAGAGAGAGACTCAATAGGAAATCTTATTGAAAAGACGAATAATAATACTACTACTTACCAATATGCAAATCATCATAGTTTAATAGAAAACATAGTTGGTTTTGATAAATTGACCTATTCTGATTTTCTTTCTAATAATGAGGATTTTCCTCATAATATCGTTTCTTATATGAAAGAGGATATCAATAGAACCTATTATCATTTTGGTGGCAGCCCTCATAATGAAAGTTATATTAACGAGGTTAAAGTAGAATATTCTGTAAATGCTAACAACTATCCTATTAAAATACAACCTAAAGCTAAAAACCACATCAATAGACAATTTGAAAATAGAGATAATAGTTATTATAGAATAGAATACAACAAATAACACAAAAACTCCCTAAAAAAGGGAGTTTTTTCTTTTTGGTTTAAATATATTTTCTTATCTTCGTATAGTTAATCTTAAAAATCAATAAAAAATGAGAAAACTTTTATTTTCGGCTCTTATGGGAGCGATGATTATTTCGTGTAACAGGGATAATGATGATTCTAATCCAACACCTCAAACACCTACAATTGATGATCCAAGTATTCTTCCAACCAAATTCACCTATTTTCTACTTGGTGAAGAAGGAGTAGCTACTTTTAGTTATAATGGAAATAAGTTGGTAAAAATTACCTTTGATAACAAAGATGAAATTTACACTTATACAGGAGATTTTATTACTTCTGTAAGGTCTAATGATAAATACCTTGAGTTTAGTTATGATGCTAATGGAAATCTTATGCATGAATACGAAGAACTTTATAACCAAGGTGTTAAAACTAATGAAAAAAGTACAACATATATGATCAATGGCTCTACTATAACAGCAGAACAAACATCCGAAAATTATGATTCTTCAGGTAGATGGCTAAATTATACAACTGTATCTACAATCACCTACACATTAGATGCACAGAAAAGACCAATAAAAGAAATAGTAGTTTCTGAAAAGAAAGATGCGATAGGTAATATCGCTCAAAAAGATAATAATATCTCTACTTACGAATATGCTAATCATCATAGTTTCTTAAAAAACATAAAAGGAATGGATAAACTTTACTATTCATCTCTTGCAATTGGATTAAAAAAAATTAGCGGCATGGTATTTCCTTATTCTTATACAAAAGATGAAGCAAATGCAACTATTTATGATGGTTCTGGCAATCCTTCTTTCGATGAAAATTTTGCATATGAGACTAAGGCAGAATATACCTTAAACACTAACAACTATCCTAAGAAAATAGTATACAAAACTAAATATTATGCCACAGGAGAATTTGAAGATGGCGGTTCTTATTACACAATAGAATACAACAAATAACACAAAAACTCCCTAAAAAAGGGAGTTTTTTTCTTTTAGCATAAAAAGATTATCCTTATCTTTGTCCAACTAATTTTAAATTCAATAAAAAATGAAAAAACTTTTATTTTCAGCTCTTGTGGGAGCGATGATGATTTCGTGTAGCAGGGATAATGACAACACTAATCCTACAACGCCTCAGACACCTGCAACCAATGAAATAGGAATTCTTCCTGTGAAGTATTCTTATTATGATGATAGATCTAACCAACTAAGTGCAGAAATAACCTTCATATACAATGGAACAAAACTAACAAAACTAATACATAATGATGGAGATGTATCTAATGTTAGTTATAATGGAAATTTAATTACCTCTATTATAAATAGTAAAATGTCCAGTGAATTTGGTTATGATTCTAATGGTAATCTTACATCTGAAAAATTAAAAAGATTTAGTAATTCTACTAAAACTTCAGAAGATGATATAACATACACTATCAATGGTTCTACTGTAACAGCACAAAAGATATCTAAAGATTATGATTATAGAGACGGAACTCTATCTTCTATAACCACTTCTACCATCACTTACACATTAGATACACAGAAAAGACCAATAAAAAGTGTGGAAGTTTCTGAAACTAAAGACACAACAGGAAATATTACTTTTCAAGAAAATAAAACCACTACTATTCAATATGCTAATCATCATAGTCCACTAAAAAATATAGTTGGTTTTGATAAATTAAATTATTCAGACTTTACAGATCATGATGATGAAGCTTTCACAAATACTATTTCTTATATGAAAGAAGAATCTAAAGTAACTCAGTATCATGGAGGTAGTAATGTTGTTACAAATAATGTATATGAAACAAAACATGAGTATACCACCAATTCCAATAATTACCCTATTAAAGAACAAGAATATTATAGAAGTAATTCTTCTGGAACTTATGCAAAAGACCGCGGTCAGACTATAATAGAATACAACAAATAACACAAAAAACTCCCTAATAAAGGGAGTTTTTTATTGCTGTTATTCTACTATTTTAAAATCCAATTGTTTCTGGATGAGGTTGGCTTTTACTACTTGTATTTTTATCTCATCACCGAGGCGGTAGATCTTGCCTGACTTGGTGCCGACAATAGAATGCGCCTTCGAATCATGGAAGTAGGAATCATCCATCAGGTCTCTCAGTTTTATCATGCCTTCGGCGCCGTTTTCAGGTATTTCTACCCAGAAACCATAGTCTGCCACGCCCGAAATTACGCCTATGAAATCCTGCCCTACTTTGTCCTCCATGAACTTCACCTGCATGTATTTTATAGAGTCTCGCTCTGCATTGGCAGCCAGTCTTTCCCTATCGCTGCAGTGTTTGCAGTATTCTTCGTATTCCTCTCTATTTGGCGATTTTCCACCATCCAGATAATGCTGGAGCAGTCTATGTGCCATAAGGTCTGGATAACGGCGAATAGGCGAAGTAAAGTGCGAATAATATGGGAATGCTAGTCCGTAGTGCCCTATATTCTCGGTAGAATAGACTGCCTTGCTCATACTCCTCATCGCTAGGGTTTCTACCATGTTTTCCTCGCCTTTTCCTGCGACATCTTTTAGGAGTTTGTTCATACTTTCGGCTATTTTTTGGGAATTGGAAATATTCATTTTGTAGCCGAGTGTCTGCACGAAATCCCTCAGTGCTTCCAGTTTGACTGGGTCTGGGTCATCGTGGATACGATAGATAAAGGTATTATGCGTCGGTTCGCCCTTTCTGGAAAGAGATACATACTCGGAAACTTTTCTGTTTGCCAATAGCATAAACTCCTCTATCAGGTGGTTAGAATCTTTACTGATTTTAAAATAAACCCCGATAGGATTATTATTTTCATCAAGGTTAAATCTCACCTCACTGCGGTCAAAGGCGATAGCTCCTTTCTTTAATCTATCTTTTCTGAGAATCTTCGCCAAGTGGTCTAATGCCAGTATTTCCTCCGCCAAATCTCCTTTTCCCGTTTCTATACGCTCTTGGGCTTCTTCGTAGGAAAATCTTCTATCAGAGTGGATGACTGTACGCCCAAACCACTGCTTCACTATCTCTGCCCTGTCATTCATCTCAAACACCGCCGAAAAAGCGTATCTATCCACCTCTGGTTTCAGCGAACAGAGGTCGTTACTGAGAATCTCTGGGAGCATAGGAACTACCCTATCCACGAGATAAACGGAAGTCGCACGGCTGTATGCCTCCTCATCCAAAAGCGTTCCTGGCTGCACATAGTGGGATACATCGGCAATGTGTACGCCTATTTCCCAGTTTCCGCTGTCTAATTTTTTCAGCGATAGTGCATCATCAAAATCCTTGGCATCTTTCGGGTCTATGGTAAAAGTAAGTGTCCCCCGCATGTCTCTCCTTTTTTTCAGCTCTTCGGGAGTGATTTCTCGGCTGATTTTATTCGCGAAATCCTCTACTTCCTCAGGGAAATGGTAGGGAAGTTCATATTCGGCAAGGATAGAATGTATTTCCGTTTCGTGTTCGCCTGGTTTTCCTAATACTTTGATGATTTCGCCTTCTGGGTTCTTGGAATTGATATCCCATTGGAGCATTTTCACGACTACTTTATCGCCGTCTTTGGCTCCATTGATTTTAGATTTAGAAATGAAAATATCGGTATTAATGACCTTTTTATCACAAATCACAAACCCAAAATCCTTATATTTCACATACTCAAATGTTCCCACGAAAGAGTCTTTGGCTCTCTCCAAGACCTCCAATACAGAGCCTTCCAGCTTTCGCCCCTTGAAATTATAAGTGATAATCAAGACCTTATCGCCCTGCAAAGCATCTTTTACATTTTTCTGATGGATGAAGATATCTTCATCCAGTCCCTCCACGCTTACATAGGCATTTCCATTAAGCGCAAAATCTATTGTCCCTGTCAGCGTTTCTTTTATCTGCAGGTTCACCATATATTTGCCCTTTTCTACTTCTTTTATTTTATCTTGAGCTCTCAGTTTGTGCAGAGTCTGGATGACCAGCTCTCTCTGACGCGGGTTTTTGTAATCTATGCCGTCTGCTATCTGTTTGTAATTGTATATTTTTGAATTTTTCTTATTCATAAATCGGAGAATGAGTCTTCCGATACTCTCCAATTTGTATTGTTGTTTTTGTGATTTATTTTTCTTCTTCATAAATGTTTTTCTTAAAAATTTTGTTCTTCAAATATAGCATTATTTATGCTTTTTTCACCAAAAATCCCCCTTCATCTTTTTATAAGAAGGGGGATTGAATTACAAAAAACAAAAATCGTTATTTTCCTATGGTTTTATTTTATCCACTCTCAGCTGGTGTCTACCTCCTTCAAATTCTGCGGTAAGGAATGCTTTTGCAATTTCCAAAGCCTCTTCATTGCTCACGAATCTTGCTGGAATTGCCACCATATTAGCATCATTGTGCTGTCTTGTCAAAGCTGCAACTTCTGGGTTCCAAGCCAGTCCAGCTCGGATACCTTCATGTTTATTGGCTGCCAGCTGCATACCATTTCCTGTTCCACATACTAAAATTCCCAAAACGCAGTCTCCCTTTTCGATAGAAGTAGCGGCTGGATGAGCAAAATCTGGATAATCTACACTTTCTTTGAAAAATGTCCCAAAATCCACCATGTTATAATCTGCTTTTAGTTTTCTTTTTAGAAAATCTTTCATTTCATGACCTGCATGGTCAGATGCTATTGCTATGTTTATCATATCTATTTTTCTTTTTGCAAAAATATTATTTTAGCAAGGTTTGAGACAAATTATTTTTTATGATTTTTGTAATGTTTCAGCCCGCATTCTAAGAATTTCTTGAAATCTTCTTTGTTCATATATCCAGAGACAGGCGTATTAATCGCCTTATTATCAGGTGTTACCAGAACATAGTGCGGCTGGGAATTGTTCTCAAAATTTATCTGCTGAAACATACTCCATCTGTCTCCTATTGTTTTTATCTTCTTCATCTGCCCATTTCCCATGTCTATTTTCATCTGCTGGTCTTGTGGAAGTTCATCTTTATCATCTATATAAAGAGAAGCCAAAACCACCTCATTCTGAAGAATCGGTAAAATATCTGGCTGTGACCAAACGAATTCCTCCATTTTTCGGCAGTTTTCGCAGCCGTGACCTGTGAAGTCTATCAGGATAGGTTTGTTTTCTTTTTTTGCTAATTCTACCGCTTCGAAATAGTCATGAATAAGGTGTATTCCCAAAATCCCATCCTTTTCATTATGAAAATAGCTCACATTAAGCGGCGGCAAAATTCCACTCAGCATAGAAAGTTTCGGTCTGTCGCTCGGTATCAATCCTTGAACTAAATACACCAAAAAGCCTATTCCAGCCGCTCCAAATAATTTTCTCGTAAGGGATATTTTTGGTTTTTTATCATCGTGAGGGAATCTTATCAATCCAAATAAATACAATACCAAACCAATGGTAAGCACCACCCAGATAGCGATGAATAATTCTCGTTTTAAAAATGCTGTTTTTGTCACCAAATCGGCTTTAGAAAGGAATTTCAGCGCCAATCCCAGCTCTATGAAGCCCAGCATTACTTTCAGCGTATTCATCCAGCCTCCTGACTTCGGTAAAGACTGTAATGCCTGTGGAAACAGCGCCAACAATCCGAAAACAATCGCCCAAGCAAAACCAAAACCTGCCAAAGCAAAAGTCAGCAGCATAGGAACATTAGCCGAACCCGTAACTGCACTTCCCAGCAATGACCCTAGAATAGGCCCTGTACATGAAAACGAAACAATCACCAAGGTAAGTGCCATGAAGAATATTCCTAAAATTCCTCCTGCCTCTTCCGCCTTTGAAGATTTATTGGCTATGGAACTCGGTAAAGCTATATCATAGTATCCGAAAAAGCTTCCCGCAAAGAAAACAAACACGATAAAAAATGCCAAGTTAAGCCATACACTGGTAGATATTTCATTAAAAATATTTCCAGCAACGCCACTTATCAAGTGAAATGGCAAACTAAGCAAAGTAAAAATCAAAAGAATGAAGAATCCATAGAGAACAGCATCTCTTCTGCCCTTCGCTTTGTCTTTTGCTCCTTTGGTAAAGAAAGAAACCGTCAAAGGCACCATAGGGAAAACGCATGGCGTAAGCAAAGCAATAATCCCTCCTACAAAACCTAAAAATAGATAAGTCCAATAGCTCTCATCTGTATTTGCAGTCTGCTCTGTACCACACTGAACAAGAGGATTTTTATAATCAAGCCCTTGTATTTTTAGGTTTTTCGTGTCTAATTTTTGGTTTTCAGCCAATGTCTGCGAAGCCTGTGTTTCATCTGTGGATGCATCTTTGGGAGTTTCGGAATTTTCTTTCTTGTCTAAAATTTCTTCGTCCTTTATGTCACTTCCCTCTATCTTTATTTGATGCTGAAGCTCAATGGTATTGGGAGCAAGACAAACTCTGTCATCGCAGGTTTGGTAAGTGATTTCTGCTGAAACATTGGTAGATTTTTTAGCATCTTTTAGTTTGAATTTTTGTTTAAAAGACACTGTATTAGAATAATAGACTATTCTAGCACCAAACGCCTCCGAAAACTCATCTATTTTTTTTCCTACCTCGGTTACCTTTCCTATGGGTTCTATATTTTTCCCAAGAAGTTTCATCTCTGTGGGAATACCGCTGTCTTCAGGAATGTCCTTAGAATAGATATGCCATCCGTTTTCTAGTTTTGCGATGAGGATAGCTTCGTATTCATTTTCTCCTAATTTATTGACTTCTAGTTTAAATTTTACTGGGTCTTTTATCTGAGCATAAAAACCCGTAATGATAAAACTAAAAAAAACAAGTAAAAACTTTTTTATGTTCTGCATTTTATATTATTTGTTTTAATATTTTTTATTCAAAATCTTGTAATTCCACGAGCTTTTTATAAGCTCCGTTTTTGTCTATAAGCTCTTTGTGAGTTCCCTGTTCTAGTATCATTCCTCGTTCCATCACTACTATCCAGTCTGCTTTTTGGATTGTAGAAAGACGGTGGGCGATAACCAGAGAGGTTCTATTTTCCATCATTTTTTCTAATGCTTCCTGCACGAATCTCTCGCTCTCGGTATCCAGCGCGGAAGTTGCCTCATCTAGAATCATAATTGGAGGATTTTTCAGCACAGCGCGGGCGATGGAAACTCTTTGTTTTTGTCCACCAGAGAGTTTATTCCCATCATCTCCTATATTGGTATCATACCCATCCGAAAGATTGAGGATAAAATCATGGGCGTTAGCAATTTTTGCGGCTGCTTCTACTTCTTCTCTATCTGCATCTGGTTTACCCATGAGAATATTGTTATAAACGCTGTCATTGAACAATACAGACTCCTGAGTAACCATACCTATCATTTTTCTATAATCCCTTACTTTTAGGTCTTTTATATTATTCCCATCTATCAGGATTTCTCCCTCTGTGGCATCATAAAATCTGGCTAAAAGATTGGCAATCGTAGTTTTTCCACTTCCACTTTGTCCCACCAAAGCAACTGTTTTGCCTCTTGGAATAGTTAAATTAAAGTTTTTCAGTATGGTTCTTTCTTCATTATAATAAAATCCTACATTTTTAAACTCTATGCTGTTTTCTAATGTCTGGATAGGAATAGGATTTTCTTTTTCATCTATCTTGATATCTGCATCCAGAATCTCTATCACACGCTCCAGCGCTGGCCCTCCCTTTTGTATGGTAGAAATGGAATTGGCTAAACTTTTAGCTGGTGGCAGGATTTGGAAAAACATCGCTAAAAAAACCAAAAACTCCTCAGGCGAAAGACTTTGGTTTTCAATGATTTGTTTCCCTCCATACCATGTGATTATCAGGAAAGTAATAGAACCCAAAAACTCACTCATCGGAGAGGCAAGTTCTCTTTTTTTACCTACGCCTACTGCAGCATTGAGCCACTTATTGATAGAAGTTGTGAAACGATTGTTTAGTAATTTATCTGCATTAAAAATTTTAATAACCTTGGCAGACTTTAGGGTTTCATCTACGATAGAAAAAATATTTCCCATTTCGGTTTGGGCTTCATGGGCTTGTTTTTTTAAGCTTTTTCCTATCAGCGCTATCAGAGTTCCCATCACTGGCAAAACTAATAATGTGAAAAATGTAAGCTCTGGACTTAGATAAAACAAAGTAATCAGCGTACTTATCAGCATAAAAGGAGAATTGACCAACTCTACTAAACTACCCAAAATACTTCCTTCCACTTCTCCAACATCATTAGACATTCTGGACATCATATCTCCTTTTCTCTGTTCTGTAAAAAACGAAACAGGAAGCGTCAAAATCTTTTGATACATAGAAGTACGAAGGTCTTTGGCTACACCTACACGATAATAAATAAGCATCAAAGAACCTATGTAACGGAAAATATTTCTTGCAAAAAACGCAAACGCCGTGATGACACATAACCACGCCAAAACTGTCAAAGCTCCATGTTCTCTTGCATTCACCTCTACCAGATAGTATGCATAATCCTTCAAATAGGAAAAATAGTCTGACATATTCCCGCTATATACAGGCTCTACAGCTGGTTTTTTGTTATTAATAGTTCCAAAAAGCATCCCTAAAACAGGAAGTATCGTACCCGCAGATGCTATCTGGAAAACGGAATAAAGAATATTAAAAAATAAACTTCCGAAAATATATTTTTTATGAGGATTGGCAAATGCCAAAATTCTTCTATAAGGATTCATTCAATAAAAATTTCAACTGACCAAATTACAATTTTTTTTCTTATACAAAAAAACCAGCCCAAAAGACTGGTTTTTCACTCAAAATAAATCGTTGCATAGCTATCGGAGTCTGTCTACAGATTTTACAAGCCTCTCATCTCTACGGATATTTTTATTTGCCATAAATAAAAACACAATAGAAATCAGTGGAAATACTGGCTCAATACCTTTCTCAGGAAAATCCATTCCTCCAGGTAAATTTAGTAACCAATAAACCAATAACCCTATCAACAAAGCGTTTATAACAATACTGAAATTATTCAGCAGTATTTGTCTTCCTCTATTTTTGTACATAAAAATACAGATAAATTCCACCAGACCCAAAAATCCTACTCCGCCCAAAAATCCTGGAATTTCAACATCTTTTGATGTCAAAAAAAGTCCTCCAGTGGCAAGCACTGCGATGAGAATGAATATAGTCTGTATTCTTTGTAACATGGTGCAAAAATAAAATATTTTTTTGTATTTATCAAAAATAGTGTAGATTTGCAGCATATTTTTCGATTAAAGGAGCAGTGAACTTCTATCATTTGTTCCTAATTTACATCTTAATTTTACATTGATTTTAATTACATTTACTAAATATTTATATGTTTAACATTGAAAGCCTACAGTCAAAATCTACAACAGAATTGACTAAAATTTGTAAAGATTTAGGCATTAAAGTAGCAAGAAACAGCACAGAAAATGATAAGGTTTTCGCTATTCTTGACTTTCAAGCTGCAAATCCCAAAGTAGCAAAAGAATACTATAATGCAACCGAAGAAAAACCTGAGAATACCACTGAAAACGAAACTCCAGAGAAAAAAACTACTAAAAGAAAAAGAGTAGAAAAACCAGCAGAAGAAAATATTTCGGATAAAAAAGAAG
This sequence comes from uncultured Riemerella sp., assembly GCA_937890925.1. Classification (GTDB taxonomy): domain Bacteria; phylum Bacteroidota; class Bacteroidia; order Flavobacteriales; family Weeksellaceae; genus JABCPE02. The sequence goes on along the minus strand of CALAEK010000007.1, from coordinate 7,333 downwards.
AAACAGAATCAAAAACCGAAAAACCTGCAAAAGAGGAGAAAAAAACTACTCCAAAAGCCAAAAAATCTCCTAAAAATACAAAAGAAAAAGAAGCTAATATTCCAGCTTCGGCAGCAGTAGAGGAAAATATTTCGGAAGAGAAAAACAATGAAGGAGAAAAACCTCTAAAAAAGAAAACCAAACAAAAAGAAAACACAAAAAAACCTGAAAATAAAGAACCCGAAAACGAAGAGCAAAATCCTCCTAAAAAGGAATTTAATTTTGACAATATCGTAATCGTAGAGGGTGTTTTAGAGATTCTTCCTGATAACTATGGATTCCTCCGTTCTTCGGATTTCAATTATATTTCTTCCCCAGATGATGTATTTGTCTCTACCAACCAAATCAGAAACTATGGCTTAAAAACTGGTGATACTGTGAAGGGTATTGTCCGACTTCCAAAAGAAGGAGAAAAATATTTTTCGCTCCAAAAAGCATTGGAAGTAAATGGCAGAGACCTGCATTTCATCAAAGACAGAGTAGCTTTTGAATATCTTACTCCGCTATTTCCACAAGAGAAATTTAATTTAACTGGAAAAAATTCCACTCTTTCTACCAGAATAGTAGATCTATTCGCTCCAATAGGAAAAGGACAAAGAGCAATGATAGTAGCCCAGCCTAAAACAGGGAAAACCATGCTCCTGAAAGACATTGCCAATTCCATCTCTGCAAATCACCCAGAAGCCTATATGATGATTCTTCTGATAGATGAAAGGCCAGAGGAAGTGACTGATATGCAGCGAAGTGTGAATGCAGAAGTAATTGCTTCTACCTTTGATGAAGCGGCAGAAAAACATGTAAAAGTAGCCAATCTGGTTCTGTCAAAAGCCCAAAGAATGGTAGAGTGCGGACATGATGTGGTGATTTTATTAGATTCTATCACTCGTCTGGCAAGAGCCTATAACACGGTAACTCCTGCCTCTGGGAAAATCCTCTCTGGTGGAGTAGATGCCAATGCACTGCACAAACCAAAAAGATTTTTCGGAGCGGCTAGGAAAATAGAAGGCGGCGGTTCTTTGACCATCATCGCTACAGCTCTGATAGATACAGGTTCTAAAATGGATGAGGTGATTTTTGAAGAATTCAAAGGAACAGGAAACATGGAGCTCCTGCTGGATAGAAAAATCGCTAATAAAAGGGTTTTCCCTGCAGTGGATTTGGTGGCTTCCAGCACGAGAAGAGACGACCTGCTGCATGATGAAACCACTCAGCAGAGAATGTGGATTTTGAGAAAATATCTTTCCGATATGAATCCCGTAGAAGCTATGGAATTTGTAGAAAAACAAATGAAAGCAACTCTGAACAACGAAGAATTCCTAATGTCTATGAACAAATAAAAAAACCTCGGAAATTCCGAGGTTTTTCGTTTTTAGGAGTTTTATTTTGTTGAGATTTTGTCCATCCATTCGAAAAGTTCTTCCAAATCATAGTCGCCTCTGTGTACTATGTCCCAAGGCATAGCAAAATCTACAGCTTTTTTATGATTTCTAAGAGTAGTCGCTAGAATTGTAGAAATCGCAAGGGAAGTATCTGCATCTTTGGCGCCGTGTCTTATTCTCCAGTTTTGAGTGGATGTGTTTTTAATGAAATTCATCGGATTCATCATTTTTACGATATCCGCATCCGCCATTTGGGCTTTTGTATATTCATATGTTCTGGCTCCACCTTCGACAGGATATTCCGTTATGAAAAACTTGGCTGTATTATTATCAAAAGAAAATTTTGTAAAGTGCTTATTATCAACCGTTAAACTACCAAACAAATTATTCTCTCCAGCGGATAAATCCAAGGCATCAAACGCAGGAGCGGATTTACTTCTAGAAAGATATTCTTTGGAATAAGTTTTAAAATCCAGCCCTACTACTTTTTTATTTTTAAACTCAAGCCAAGAATATTTACTCAAATCATTTCCTTCCGAGATGGCTTTATTAGCTGAATTTATCACATATTTTTTTATATATTCTTTGAATGTTCCTTCTCCTTTTTCATTGAGCGTCAATGTTTTTCCGTTTTCATCTTTTAGTTTTAAGGAATTCACATATTTAGGAAACATAGCAGCCAGTTTGGGCTGAACAGCGATTTGTTCCTCAGTCAAGGTTTCTGTGAATATCTCAATATAACCAGGATGGACAAGATTTATTACCTTATAATCCTTCACATGTCCATACTGCCATTCGTAGGCTGCATCAGCATTGTCAAGATTGGTAATTGGGCAATAGGCAGAGACCGCAAAAATATCATCTCTCACAGCAGCAGCGCCTAATTCATTCAAGTAAGAATGATAAATTTTCTGATTTCCACTCGCTCCCAAAAGCACAGAAAGGGCTCCGCCTGCGCTTGTTCCGTTAGAAATGATTTTTTCGGCATTACCCGGCATTATTTTATCATTAAATCTAAGATACCTCACCGCCGCCTTTAAATCTACTATCGCAGCAGGAGCTTTGCCAATGTATTGTGCTTTATCATTAGTAAGTTTACGCCCTCTTGCTCCTGGAGATGCCACTACATAGCCTTTGGACAGGGCGACAAGGATAGCATTGTCCTTGCCTGTTATTCGGTCTTTTATTGGCTCTCCTGCTTGTGAGGACATATATCTACCTACATCATTTGGGAGGAAAATAGGCGCTGTATCAGCATTATACTTTCTGATGTTTTTTCCCTCGTAGTATTCCACAGGGATATAAATGTTCATACTCTGATATCGTACATCCACAGGATGGCTGACATAGACTACATCTTCGTAAGCTCTGAAAGAAATTTCTTTTCCTGCTACCTGAGCCGTTTTTATGGTGTATTTTTCTGAATCAAAATTCAGAGAATACTCTTTGGACTGGGCGTGCATCATAGAAGCCGCCACTGCCATAATTCCTATTGCTGTTTTTTTCATTTGACTAATTGTTTATGTAAATATAATTTTATTTTTAAAAAAAAATCACAAAAATTCTACTTAAAATTTATCTCAAAGTTAATGCATATATTTCAATGATTGATAAAATCTCTTGGGAAAATTGATTATAATATTTGATTTTTATTTACTTTTGGCGGAATTTTTAAATAGAATATTATGTCATTTAACTTACCTAAACTAGATTATGCATACAATGCACTAGAACCTATAATAGATGCTAAAACTATGGAAATCCACCATACGAAGCATCATCAGGCGTATATAGATAATCTTAATAAAGCCATAGAGGGAACCGACCTAGAAGGGAAAAGCATAGAAGAAATCTGTAAGGCGGCAGAAGCACCTGCGCTGAGAAACAATGGAGGAGGACACTACAACCACTCTCTTTTCTGGGAAATTCTAACTCCCAATGGAGCTAAAGAACCTGTGGGAAATGTGAAAAAAGCAATAGAAAATTATGGAGGTTTTGAGAAATTCAAAGCTGATTTTTCGGAGGCTGCTAAGACAAGATTCGGTTCTGGATGGGCTTGGCTGTGTAAGAAAGAAAACGGCGAAGTAGAAATCTGCTCCACTCCGAATCAGGATAACCCACTGATGCCGAATGCTGGCTGCTCTGGAACGCCTATTCTAGGGATAGATGTCTGGGAACACGCATATTATCTAAATTACCAAAACAGAAGACCAGACTACATCAGTGCATTTTTTGAAGTGATTAACTGGGACAAAGTAGAGGAACTTTACAACAAATAAGAAAGTAAAAATTGGGATGAATTTTATATGAATTTGTTCCAATTTTTTTATTAAATTTAGACAAAAATTTATTGCAATGAAAAATAAGATTTATTTTTGGATGATAGGTCTAGCGATGACCTTGGTTTCGTGTAATGTAACCGCTGATATTACCCTGCACAAAGACAAAACACAGAGTATAGTGATGGACATCGATGGGAAAGAAGCAGCGAAAATCTTTAAAGATGAGAATAAGAAGGGTAAGAAAGATAAAGATGACCTCCCAAAAGAATGGACCAGCTTGTATGAGATGAACCTAAAAAAGGATAAAAAAGAAAGAATCACCGCTCCAGACACCATAGCAGTAATGAAAAAAATATATGTTAAAGGCAGCTATGATAAGGATGATCTGACAGATATTTCCTTTAAAACTGAGAAACTGACTAATAAAGAATTGTCCATTATGTTCAATAAAAAAGAGGAAAAATCCTTACCAATTCTTGATTTGTTCTCCAGAAATGAATGGGACGGAAAAACCCTGAAAATAAACACTTCTGTATTAAATGATATGCTCATCAAAAAAAATAAAGATCAAGAATCTGATTTAGATTGGATGATATTTACTAAAGACTATCGGGTAACTTTCCATTTCAATTCGGATATAAAGAAAATAGAAGGAAAACATGATTTAGTAAGAAAAGTAAATAACAACACGGTAGAAATAAAGTTTAATATAGATGATGTAAGGAAAAAAGGATTTAAATTCAAAAACGATGATTCTTTTATAACAATTACTACGAAATAAAAAACAAGCCAAATAGGTACTTTTCATCAGGTTCAGCCTCAAAAACTGAATCTGATTTTTTTATTAACAATGTCTGTGGCTAATGAGGAAAAACTACCTTTATTCCATGTGGAAAACTTCCAAGAAAAAATATTTTGAAATCCGAAATAAAATTCTAATGAGAAAAATTTTCCCACCAGTCAAGAATTATTTTCAAATAAAAACCTTTGTTTTTTAATGGGCTTATTCACATTACACTTGGTCACATTGTCTTTATTTCAGACTTATTCACGAATGTTGATAAGCCTTTTTATAAATTTAAAATCAATGCTTTATGATGTGAATTATCTATGAATTTCAGCTAAAATATTTGTGCTAAACTTTCATAAAAAATTTATCCACTAAATTCAGCTCTATAACAATATACATCATATATCTTTTTTAAATTAAATAGAAAAAATGAATATTATGATAGTGTGTTGATTGGGGAATTTTTTGTCGGCTAAAATTTTTATTGGACGAATTTATAATTTAACTTTGCAGAAAGTAATCAAATAAAAATATATACATATGAAAACAATTAAACAATTTGATTTTTCTGGTAAAAAAGCCTTGGTAAGAGTAGACTTCAATGTTCCTCAGGATGAAAACCTAAAGGTAACGGATAATACCAGAATCACAGCTGTGAAACCTACGATTGAAAAAATTCTTTCCGATGGCGGTTCGGTTATCCTGATGACCCACCTTGGACGGCCAAAAGGAGAGAAAAATGATAAATACTCACTAAAACACATTCTCCCTGAAATAGAAAAGATTTTGGGTAAATCTGTGAAATTCGCACAAGACTGCATTGGTGAAGAGGCGGTAAAACTTGCTTCTGAGCTGAAAAGTGGAGAAATCCTTTTATTAGAAAACCTTAGATTCTATAACGAGGAAGAAAAAGGAGACAAAGCCTTTGCAGAAAAGTTAGCTAAATTAGGCGATGCGTATGTAAATGACGCCTTCGGTACGGCTCACAGAGCACACGCTTCTACGGCAGTTATCGCTGAATTTTTCCCTCAGACTAAGTTTTTCGGGCTGCTTATGGCGAAAGAATTAGAAGCGATAGATAAAGTCCTTCACTCTGGCGAAAAGCCTATTACAGCGATACTTGGAGGTTCTAAAGTTTCTACTAAAATCACTATTATAGAAAATATTCTGCCCGTGGTGGATAATCTGATTATTGGTGGTGGAATGGCTTTCACTTTTATCAAAGCGCAGGGCGGAAATGTAGGAAATTCTTTAGTGGAAGACGACAAGCTGGATTTGGCTTTAGAAATTTTAGAAAAGGCTAAAAATCAGAATGTTAAAGTTTATATTCCTGTGGATGTTATCGCAGCGAAGGAGTTTAACAATGATGCCGAAAGAAAAGAAGTGGCAGCAAATGAAATTCCTGACGGCTGGATGGGGCTGGATGTAGGAAGTGAGTCACAGAAAATAAATAACGATGTGATTATGAGTTCCAAAACTATTCTTTGGAATGGTCCTTTGGGAGTTTTTGAGATGTCTAATTTTGCTGAAGGAACTAAAGCTCTTGGAGACAGCATAGCAGAGGCTACTAAGGCTGGCGCATTTTCTCTCGTAGGAGGAGGGGACAGTGTAGCATTCGTGAAGCAGTTTGGCTACGCAGATAAGGTTTCTTATGTATCCACAGGGGGTGGAGCGATGCTGGAAAGCCTTGAAGGACTGGAACTTCCAGGAGTATCAGCTATTAATAAATAATTGTAGTTATAAAAAAGAAGCGAACTCTAAATTTTAGGGTTCGCTTTTTTTTGAATATTAAAAACTCATATCTTTTACCGATTTTATATTATTTTTTGAGGAAAGAATCATCACGATTTCGGAGATATTATTATTATTTTCTTCGGTGGTTGCATTGAATGTTATAATGTTGTTTTTCAGGTTTTTATCAACTTTATTGATATTTATTTCTTTTTGTAGAAAAACAGCATAGCATTCGGAAATAATTTCTGAAACAGCAGCATTTTCATCGATTTCAATTTCAAAAATCAGATTAGAAGATTTTTTCATGAAAACAGTTTCTACTTTTTTAAGTGCTATCATGATGATGAGCATAAAAATAATGGCAATGAGTGCAATGTTATAAAATCCCCAACCGATTCCTAATCCCACACAGCCAGTTGCCCAGATTCCAGCCGCGGTGGTCAGTCCGCCTACTTCGCCTTTTTCTTTGATGATGCTCCCAGCACCTAGGAAGCCTATTCCACTGATAACCTGTGCCCCAAGACGCCCCAAGTCCGTTTTCATAATTGCTGCAAGACCATGGAAATCTTTTTCAAAGCCATAGATATTCAGTCTTAGTTGGTCTTGCACCATGGAAACTATCGCTGCACCGAAACACACAAGAATGTAAGTTCTGAATCCAGCGGGTTTATGATTCTTTTCTCTTTCGATGCCGACAAGCCCTCCAAAAATGATAGCCAATAGAAGTCGTAGAAAAACAACATCCACAGTCAGCTCACCTACAAATTTAATTTTTGATATGTTGCTAAAAAATTCAAACATGATATTTTCTTTTTAATTTAAAAATTGGCAGAATACATTTGATTTTTAATTAAAAATTAAAAGGAAAGCGTTTGAACACTTCATCTTTGTTCAATTTATCTTGGCCTCGTTATCTTAATTTACTTTTCTTATTATTAATATTTATTTCACCTTTATTAGTATATCTTTTTGTAAAAAAAATGTATAAGATATGTAATTATTTTTTAAGTGAAGAAAAAATAATTATCTCAGATGAACATTTTTATTATACAAGAAAATTAACTATAATTAATTTTGAAAAGTTTAAAATTAATTTAAATGAAATAAAA
>CALAEK010000006.1 GCA_937890925.1 uncultured Riemerella sp. | reverse complement strand
TTTCTATCTTTAACTCCTCCCACCATTGTTTTTCTTCTGTTTCAGCATCATCTACTATGCGAAAATTAGCAAAATCTGTACGAGGCGGCGGCAACACTATAATCTTCTCTATAACTATGGGTTCCAAATGATAAGTATCCGAAAGTTTTTTGAGGAACAACAGTTGTTCTAACTCCTTTTTATAGCTTATAAGTGCTTGTTTCTCTACTTGCAAAAAAGAAACTTCTTTAAGCTGATGAATTGTTTTCTGAAGTTCGTCTTCTATGAGTTGTTTGGCTGTTTTCATTTTGTATTCTATAAGAAAAATTCTCTATATAAATATTACCAATTTCTTTCTGCAAAAAAGAGAATATATAAGATAGATATTAAAAAACTCAGGTAAAATAGGAGCTTATTTCTTTTCATAAAATAGAGACAAATCCCTGATATAAGAAACAATATAAAGAATACATTTGTTATGATATAGTTTCTTACAGAACAATATGACCAAGTATTGCAGTTTAGTGGATATTCTTGTGCATTTGTAGCTATATTGTAAATATCTATTAAAAGAACTGCAATAAGAACTATATAGATAAGTATTATTGCATATTGGAATATTTTTTTATACATAAATTCATTTTTTTGTTAAATTTGATATGTAAAGTTATGAATATCATTCTGTACTAATAGAGATATAGAAAAAATCTTGAGTGCTTTTTTCTTATTTATCATTATAGGTGTGCAGTTTTCATTTTTTAATATAAAAAAGCGGAAATTATTCCGCTTTTTTTTGTTTTTCTTGTTTTGAACGAAGTTTGATGTTTAAAAACTCAACTGTTAAACTGAATGCCAAGCAAGAATAAATAATATTTTTGCTAATGTGCTGGTGGATACCTTCCGCAACGAGTAATACACCGATTACAACCAAGAAAGAAAGCGCGAGCATCTGCAAACTCGGATGAGCGTTTATAATGCTGCTTACCTTTCCAGCGAAGAGCATCATTATCGTCATAGAGATAATCACAGCTGCAATCATAATCGCTACATTATCAACAAGCCCTACAGCCGTAAGGATAGAGTCCAGCGAGAACACCATATCCACTAAAATAATCTGCACAATAACCATCGTAATCGCCGCAGAGGCTTTGGATGTATTAGATTCTTCGTGCTCGTCACCCTGCATTTTGTGGTGGATTTCCATCGTACTTTTCACGATAAGGAAAAGCCCTCCACAGAGTAGAATGATGTCTTTCCAGCTTAAAGCCAATGCATTTCCAGGGTTTTGTGGGTCATTGAACCAATCTAATGTGAGAACAGGGTCGCTCAGCCCGATTAACCAGCTGATGGTCAATAATAATCCCACACGGAAAATCATCGCAAAAAACAGCCCGATATTTCTGGCTCTATTTTGCTGCTGAGCAGGGAGTTTATTGGACAAAATGGAAACGAAAATAATGTTGTCCACTCCCAAAACCACCTCCAAGAAGGTCAATGTTAATAAACTAATCCAAATCTGCGGATCTGCAAAATCTGGCATTGATAATGATAATAGTTCCATAGATAAAAGTTAAAATATGCGCAAATATAGAAAAATAAATTAGTTAAAAATACATAATATGAACAGGGTTTTGTTTTAAATCATTATCACTATCTTTGCCCTATGATTAGGGTAACTAAAATTTTTACTTTTGAGACAGCTCATATTCTCTACGGATATGATGGAAAATGCAAGAATATACACGGGCATTCCTACAAACTTTTTGTAACGATAAAGGGAAAGCCGATAGATGATATTAACAACGAAAAGAACGGAATGGTGCTTGACTTTGGCGACCTCAAAGCCATTGTGAAAGAAGAAATCGTGGATGAATGGGACCACGGACTGATGGTGAATGCCCTGTCTCCTCATAAGGATTTAGGGAAAGAATTGGAGCAGAAAGGGCATAAAGTCATCTATTGTGATTATCAGCCTACTTGCGAAAATATGCTCTACGAAATCGTTGATAAAATCAAAAAAAGACTACCGAGCCAAGTGCAGTTAGTATATCTAAAACTCCACGAAACCGAAAATTCCTACGGAGAATGGTTTGCGGAGGATAATAATTAAATAAAATGAATACAAAACAAGAAGCTGAAAAACTTTTCCCAGATTGGAAAGCCACTCCATGTGTTACGGGTAGAATAGCCGAAGAAGAGGATGTGAAAAATGAAAATGCAGTTTTTGTGATTGAAAACACTGATGTAGAATTTCATAAAGCATATGACATGGAACTACCCAAACTTGCTAAATTGCATAGTGATGAAGGTTCTGAATATGTAGTAGTTATACAGATAGAGGAATGTGTACAAGGAGTTATTGTAGGTTATAAGAATGCTGATGGAAGATTTGGGGTAGGGCTGTTCCATGAATTTGAGTTTTTAGAATAGAAAAGAAAACACATCATGCTAAAGATAAATTTAGAAAATTATAAGAAAATTTATTTCGCGTCTGACCAGCATTTCGGGGCGCCTACGCCTGCCGAGAGCAAGCCTCGTGAGGAGCGTTTCGTGCAGTGGCTGGATGAGATAAAGCATGACTGTCAGGTGCTGTTCCTGATGGGAGATTTATTCGATTTTTGGCATGAGTGGGACTATGTAGTTCCCAAGGGTTTTGTGCGTGTTTTAGGGAAAATCGCTGAACTGAAAGACAGCGGAATAGACATTTATTTTTTCGTGGGAAACCATGATTTGTGGATGAAAGATTATTTCCAAGAAGAGCTGGGAATTCCTGTTTTTTTTGAGAAACAATATTTTGAGATTGATGGGAAAAAATTTCTCCTCGCTCATGGAGATGGCTTAGGCCCAGGGGACAAGGGATACAAAAGGATGAAAAAAGTTTTTACCAATCCTGTCTCTCGCTGGCTTTTCAAGTGGCTTCACCCAGATATCGCGATGAGGCTGGCGATATATCTTTCTACGAAAAACAAACTGATTTCAGGAGAGGAGGACAAGCAGTTTTTGGGCGAAGACAAGGAGTTTTTGATTCTTTATGCAAAAGAAAAACTGAAAACAGAAAAGATAGATTATTTCGTTTTTGGGCATCGCCACCTGCCGATGGTTTTGGATTTGGATAAAACAGGTTCGCTCTACATCAACCTTGGTGACTGGATTTCTTATTTCACTTATGGTGTTTTTGATGGGCAGAAATTTGACTTGCTGGAATATAAATAAATGGACAAATGAAAGGAATTTTTGATATAAAAACGGAGCAGGATTTTAGGGAAAAATGTTTGGAAACTTTTCGCTATCAGTATGAAAATGTGGAGGTTTATAGAAAATTTGTTGATTTCTTAAATATCAATCCAGACCAAATCACTCAGATTTCCGAGATTCCTTTTCTGCCGATAGAAATGTTCAAAAACCACACTATTTTAGATAAAAATAAAGAAAAGGAAAACTATTTCCAATCATCGGGGACGACTAATATTCAGACGCTTTCCAAGCATTGGATTGCAGATTTTGGTTTGTATGAAGAGAGTATTTACAAGAGTTTTGAGCAGTTTATCGGGAAGCCGGAAGATTTCGTGTTTTTAGGACTGCTGCCAAGTTATTTAGAACGCCAAAATTCATCGCTAATCTATATGGTGGATTTCTTGATGAAAAAATCTGGGCATCAGGAAAATGGCTATTTCTTATATAATCACAGAGAACTTCTTGACCTTCTCAAAAAGCTGAATAATAAGAAAATCATACTCTTTGGGGTTAGTTTTGCGTTGTTGGATTTTGCAGATTTTTGTAAGGAAAACGAAGGTTTTGATTTGGCTGAAAATCCAGACCTGATTATCATAGAAACGGGCGGAATGAAAGGTAGAAAAGAAGAAATGACCAAAGATGAGCTTTTGGAAATATTGAAAACCAGCTTCCAAACCGAAAAAATCTACTCTGAATATTCCATGACGGAACTCCTTTCGCAGGCGTATTCGCTGGGAAACAATGAGTATCTGTGTCCAGCGTGGATGCGTATTTTGGTTCGTAATACAGAGGACCCGTTTTCCTACATGGAAGAGGGTAGGACGGGGGCTATCAATATTATAGACTTGGTGAATAAACATTCGTGCAGCTTTATTGCGACACAAGATTTAGGGAAAATCCACAAAGGAAAATTTCAAGTTCTGGGAAGAATAGATTATTCGGATATCAGAGGCTGCAGCCTTTTGGTAAGTTAAAAAACAAAAAAACCGAGAGAATTTCTCGGTTTTTTTATTTAGAATCTGATGATTTCTTCCATTTTAGCATTTTCCTCGCTTACGAGTTCATCATCTACTAGGATTTTTCCACTGTGTTCATCGATGATGATTTTCTTTCTCTGTGCTATTTCTACTAATTTCTGAGCAGGAATCGTGAAGTAAGACCCTTTCGGCGCGCCTCTTTCTATACCTACTACAGCAAGCCCATTAGCAGAGTTGTTTCTGATTCTTCTATAAGAAGAAAGCAGTCTTTTGTCGATTAGGGCTGCGAATTCTTCAGATTTTTTCACTAAAAATTCTTCCTCTTTTTGAGTTTCTGTGATTAGTGAGTTTAGCTCAGATTTTTTGAAGTTTAGGTGAGATTCCAGCTCTTCTATTTTTTCTTTGTTTTGAGAAAGAACCTCATTTTTTTGTGAGATTTTAGTTTCGAATTCTCTTATTTTTTTCTCAGCCAGCTGGATTTCTAATTCCTGAAACTCCATTTCTTTTGATAATGCTTCGAATTCTTTATTGTTTTTTACATTATCCTGCTGAGTTTTATATTTTTCAATCAAAGTTTGAGAATGATTGATTACCTCTTTTTTAGTGTTGATTTCCTTGTTGAAATCTTCAATTTCTGTTTCTAACTTTGAAATTCTTTTATTAAGACCTTCGATTTCGTTTTCCAAATCCTCCACTTCTATCGGCAGTTCGCCTCTGGTACTGCGAATTTCATCTAACCTAGAATCGATATATTGCAGGTCATAAAGGGTTCTTAGTTTTTCTTCAACAGAGATTTCTATATTTTTCTTAGCCATAACTTATAAGAAATAATTTACAGGGTTGGTATTAATGCTTGATTTTGAAACTGCAAATGTAGTGAATTTTTCTGATAAAATTTCATATAATTGTTGAACTACAAATTGCTCCGACTCAAAATGCCCGATATCACAAAGCAAAATTCTATTTTCAGCCGTGAAAAAATCGTGATATTTCATATCTGCGGTAAGGTAGGTATCGCATTGGTTTTGCAGGGCGTTTTTTATTCCGCTGGCTCCGCTGCCGCCTAAAACAGCCACTTTTTTTATCTTTTTACCAGTAAAACTGCTGTGGCGGATGATTTTTAAATCAAATTTTTCTTTCACGAAATTCAGAAATTCTTTTTCCTCCATTTCCTCGGACAATTCGCCAAACATTCCCAAGCCAGAATATTGGTTTTCGTTTTCTATCGCATAGATTTGGTAGGCAACTTCCTCGTAAGGATGAGCGAATTTCATAGCGGAAATAATCTGTTTTTTTTTGAATTTTTCAAAAATCACAGAAAGCTGAATTTCATTGACTTTTTCAGTTGTTCCTTTTTTGCCCAAAAACGGATTAGAACCATCTATCGGGCGGAAAGTTCCCTCGCCACTGATGCTGAAACTGCATTCATCATAAAAACCAATATTTCCTGCACCAGCCTCAAATAGAGCTTTTTTGACCTGCTCAGTGTAATCCACAGGAACATAAGTGATTAGCTGTAAAAGATTTTCTTTTTTTGGAATTAAAATTTTAAGCTGGTCTAAACCTAATTCTTTGCAAATCCTATGATTTACACCGAAATAGTGGTTGTCTAGTGCCGTATGAAGGGCGATGATGGCGATTTTGTTTTCTATCGCTTTCAGGATAGCTTTTTCTACATAATTTTTGCCTGTGATGGACTTTAATCCTGAAAAAATAATCGGATGAAAGGTTAAAATCACATTTGCGTTTTTTTGTAAAGCTTCCTCTACGACACTTTCCAAGGCATCGTGACAGATTAAAACGCCTGTGATTTCCCGCTCTGGATTTCCACAGAGAAGTCCCACATTATCAAAGTCTTCCGCCTGCTGAAAAGGAATGATTTGGTTGATTTCTTTTATTAGGTTTTGTATTGTCATTTTGATGAGATTATCAATAATTTTGACAAAAATAAAAAAGAACTTCTAATGTAGAAGCTCTTTTTCAATCTATTTTACTTTTACTAATTCTACATCGAAAATCAGCCAAGCGTTAGGTGGAATCACACCGCCAGCGCCTCTCGCTCCGTAGCCCAATTCAGAAGGGATAAGAAGAGTAGCAGCATCGCCCTCTTTTAGAAGCATAATTCCTTCGTCCCAGCCTTTAATCACTTGACCAACACCAATAGGGATTTCTATCGGTTCTCCTCTTCTGAAAGAGTTGTCAAACTCCTGTCCGTTTACCAGTCTTCCTGCGTAGTGAACAGAAACCACATCTCCTTTCTGAGGCTGTTTTCCGTTGCCTTGTTTTGTTATTTTATAGAACAAACCAGATGGAGTCTGCTGCATTCCTTCTTTCAGAGAAGCGAATTTTCTCTCTTGCTCTTGTTTGTTTTTTTCTTGAATTTTATTTTTACCTTCGTTGAAGATTTTTGCAGCATCATAAGATTTGTAGCTGTCACCTTTAGTGAAGATTTCTACCTTTTTGATTACCACATCTTCTTTTGGTTTGTCTTGTGCTCCTTTTTCTACCGTTGCGATAGCATCGATAGTTTCCAGACCGCTGATTACTTTACCGAAAATAGTGTGTCTTCCATCTAGCCAAGGTGTAGCCACTTCTGTGATAAAGAACTGAGAGCCGTTTGTATTAGGGCCGGAGTTTGCCATAGAAAGGAAACCTTTCTCTTCGTGTCTCAAATCATTTTTTTCATCATCAAATTTGTACCCTGGGTCGCCCATTCCCGTTCCTGTAGGGTCACCACCTTGGATCATAAAGTCTTTAATCACTCTGTGGAAGATAATTCCATCGTAGTAAGGCTGTCCTTTTCCTTTCGCCTTGTTTTCTATAGTTCCTTGTGCTAGTCCTACGAAGTTAGCTACCGTAACAGGAGCTTCCTTGTCGAAGAACTGGATAATCATGTCTCCTTTTGAAGTTTCCATTTTTGCATAGACTCCATCAGGAAGTTTTTCGTAAAGTGCTTTGTCTATATTCATTTTTTTATAAATAGGTTTACAGTTTGTTAAAATTAAAGCAGAAATCAATAAGAATAAGATTCTTTTCATAATGTTAAAAATTATTTTATAAGTTTTAGTTTAATGATTAGAGGCATGTCGTAAGGGATTTGGTCGCCGTCTCCGTAAGTCCCATACGCCAGAACGGAAGGAACGAGAAGGGTGGTTTCTTCATCAGGATTTAGATATCGAATGGCATCCTCTATGGCATCTAGTTCCTCGAATTTTCCGAGAGGAGCATCTTTATAAGTTTTAGGTTTTTCGTAGAATTTTTGTAAATCAAAATCATACAACTCATATTGGAAAGAGACCAATTCTCCATCTTGTTTTTTCTTTCTTTGCTCTAGGTTTTCTATATTGCTCCAGTAGTTGAGCTGGGTAGGATAGAATTTCTCTTTCTGTTTTGAAATCCATTCTTGGATTTGTTCTCTTTCCATGGTGTTCAGCTGTTTTGCTCTATTTTTGGAAACGCCCATTTCTTCATTGGACATTCCTCCCACAGGCGTGTAGACCTGTGTGCTTTGGGAGCAGGAAACGAATAAAAAACCGATGATAAAAACTATATTTTTCATAAATAAATTTTAGCCCAGCTTTTTTCTAATGGCAGCAGGAAGCCAGATAAATAGTCATTGTATGTTTCTTTGGCGAAGTCAAAAACTTCTATATTCTGTGGGATAGAGCCGTTTTTTATTCCTTTTTTGAAATCAAGAAGATTGATGGTTTTGGTCTCTTTGTTTTCTATGTAAGAAACTTTCATTCTGTTCAAAAAATCCAACCCAAATTCCGTGTCGATATCCCTTATCATACTCGTAAGCGAATCTACCGAGCATCCGCCAGCTTTTGCATTTTCTTCATCGATGAAGATGATGAGAAACTGATTTCTTTCTATTTTAAAAGATGCCGAAAGCGGCTCGCCATGCGTAGTCCAGTCTGATAAAAAACTATTTATTTTTTCTGAAACCGCTTGTGTCTCCTCTGATTTTAAAACACGAGAAGAAGGATAAATCATTATCCTAGGATTTTTAGACTCTATACCTTCGGAAATTTCTGCCTTCACAATTAAAGTATTATAACTTGGGAGGCAAATTTAGTAATTCTTTTTTATTCATAATGTAAATTTTCTTAATAGATACAAACATGTAAAAGAGGTAAAATAATAAAGT
>CALAEK010000005.1 GCA_937890925.1 uncultured Riemerella sp. | reverse complement strand
CCTGCGAAATAGATTCCCACAGGAAAATCCACGAGATAAATAGGAAATTCACCGTTTTGAGATTTTCTAATATCCCAAAATACAACTTCACCATTTTCACTTACCATAAAGGACTCACCATTGGCAAGCAGCTCCATTTCTTCCTCTATTTTATAAACATCTTTTATAAGTTCAAAATTTAGGGATTTTAGTATATTATTTTTCTTTTGATACTAACCAAAGGGGTTCGTTTTGCCAATTAGGTTTTATTCCTAAAGCATTTATATCTACATTAGGATATTTTTCAAATAAACTCGCTAACTGTATCGTGAATTTATTTTCTTTGTGAATAATATTCAAAATGTATTTCATTATGCAAAGGTGAATGTATAAGCGCTGAAATTCGTGTTGTTTAGGTACATCTGTTATCCAAGGAAAAGGAGGTTTTGAAAGTAGTTTAGGAGTTCCAGTGAGATTTTTGTTCCAAAGGCGAGAATGATGCGCACAATAATTACGAATGAGAGCTATTGCTTGTAACCAACTAGGTAGATAAGTGTGGTTTACAGCTCCAAACTCTTCAGCTATAATATCTTTTGATTTAATGGTGTTTTTTAAATTACCATATAATTTTGATAAAGCTCCAAAAGTAGTTTGTTCTAATGTTTTCCAAGCAGGAGGTAATCGTAGATCATCTTTATGTTTTTTTAAATGTTCCTTTATAGTAATTTCTTTACTACGAGATATTTCTTCCTCAATCCCTGAAAGAGTTTTTATAAGAGCTGCACTATCTGTAAAAATATCAAAATTTTGAAACCACCAAGGATCAAATTCGTGAGATAGATGGTATATTAGTTTAGTTCTCAAACTAATTTCAATTCTCTCAATAATATCAAAAAGTAATATTTTTAGTTCTCTATCAAACTCATATAAATTAACAACTTTTTCAAAAGTAGCATCTTCTTTAAAAGTATGGTTTACTTTGTCAGCTTGTAATACATACCAATATTCTCCTAAACGATAGTAACTAACATTTGAGAGGTAATGTTCTGCAAGGTTTTTATTTTCTATTTGTAACCCCCTTTCTATGAGTTTTTCAATTTGCCAATCAATGGTTGTAGCTGGTTTTTGAAACATTTTGAATATATATTAAAAAAAAGACACACCCTGGTACGCTATCAAAGAGGAAGCGTGGTGTGTACTATCAGCGCAAAAGTACAATATATTTTTATAACTACAAAACAATTATTGATTTTTTAAGATGTGTTTGACAGTCAATAATTTATTCAATAAAAGATAAAGGCTCAAAAGTAGGCGGCAGCGGTTCGGTTCGGAATTTTAATATTGATTTGTAAGTGGTTTCGCTGGTCAGATTGGTGATGAATTCCTGAAAATTATTCCCTACGAAATAGATTCCCACAGGAAAATCTACGAGATAAATAGGATATTCGCCATTTTGAGATTTTCTAATATCCCAAAATACAACCTCTCCGTTTTCACTTACCATAAAAGGCTGAGCATTCGCAAGCAGCTCCATTTCTTCCTCTTCGTCAAATATGGCTAAATCTACATATTCCTGAAAAATATTCTTCCAATAAGCGTTACGATGCTCCAAAGCATCACAAAAAGGACTGTTTGCTCCCATAGGAATGTAGCTAAGGAAAAGTTCCAAAAGCCGCCCAAATCCCACTTCTCTCGTAAAATCAAGATATGAAGGCGGTAGTTCCCAGTCGTTACTAATCCGTGTGATATTGCTGGACAGCGTTCGCTCGCCTTCTTTTATGGTTAAAAGTTCTTGATACATATGATGATTTTAAGATGAAAACCCTTTACCAACACCCTTGGTCAGCAACACTTTTGTGCTCATTTATTAAATCAATAAGTTTCACAAAATGCTGAAATGCGGTCTCTGATAGGTTCTTATTAGAGGGAACGGCATCAAACGAATACACTGGAGAAGCCCACCCAGCACCGATGACTTCAAAGGTTTCTTGTAAAGGAATAAGGTAGGTTTCCACAGTTTTGTTCGGTGGTGAATATCGTTCTTTTGAGCCGCCTATGGTCACCGAAGCGATTATCGCCTTATCTTTGAATTTACCCGAAAGCCTATTGCCTTTGAAATAGTCATACAGCACATCATCTATCCATTTCTTGAGAAGTGCTGGCGTTCCATACCAGTATAAAGGAAATTGCAGGATGATGAAATCCACATTTTTTATGGCTTCTTGTTCCGCTTTTACATTGATTTGGTAGTTGGGATAGAGCTTATCCAGACGGCGGATGCTGATTTGTTTTCCGAAGTGTTTTTCTAATTCTTTCAAAATAGCTTTATTAGCCTTGGATTTTTCTAAATTAGGATGTCCAGAAATGACCAAAATCTTACTTTCTGATGAAAAAATCTTATCAGCTGTTCTCGGTTGTGAGGACAAATGAACCGAAAATCCTACAAAAAACAATCCGAGAAAAATATTTTTTAAAAATTTCATAATGATATTTTTTAGAATTAAAGGATAAATATAAGAAACACTTCGGAGATTTTTTTACAACTTTTGAAAAAATAAATTAAATGCTGATTTTATCAATGTTCAAAAGTTTATAGACCATTTCTTTCAGAAGTTCGTTTTCTTCGGTTTGGTTGGTGCCGAGTCCTTTTCCTTTTAAATCAAATTCCCTGAGAATGGAGATGGCTCTGGTAGCGTGTTTCAGAGGATAAAACTTCGCCGCTTCAGCGAAATCCTTCACGAAATAAGGGTTTATTTTTAGTTCGGAAGCTATCACCTGCGGAGATTGTCCCGCCAAAGTGTGGTATAAAACAATGTTCGAAAAAAAGTTGTACAAATTCCCTATTGTAAGCACCAGTGGATTGGTTTTAGGGTTTTTGCCCATATAATAAACGATTTTGAACGCCACCGAACTATTTTTAGTCCCGAGAGCCTTTTGCAGCTCAAAAACATTGTATTCCTTGCTGATTCCTATATGTCTTTCGATGAGTTTTTCATCTAAAATTTCGTTTTCTTTTAAGATGAGTTTTAGTTTTTGCAGCTCGTTGGCTATTCTAGACAAATCATTTCCTAAATATTCGGCCAAGAGCGAAGGAATATTCGGTGCAGTTTTAATGTCAAGGGAAGCGCACTCCTGCTGAATCCATTTTGAAAGGTTGTAATCTTTCACAGGCTCGCTGTAGTGGAGCATTTTCGCCTTTTCTAATGCCTTTGCAAACTTCTTACGAGAGTCTATTTTCTTTTGTTTGTGAGCGAAAACAAGTATCGTGGAGGGAACGGGATTTTCTATATATTTTAAAAAAATATCCTGTTCTTCTTCATTTAGCTTTAAATCTTGGGCTTCTTTCACTATAATTACCTGATAATCACCTATCATAGGGTATTGGTCAGCCAACGAAAGTATTTCTGCATAAGAAGAATCTTTTCCGTAGACAATCATCTGATTAAAAGCTTTTTCTTCCTCGGTAAGAATGCCGTTTTCAAGGAGTTTTACGGCAAGGTCTATGTAGTAAGGCTCTTCTCCGTGGAAAAAATAAATAGGAGAAAATTCTTTATTTTTAATATTTTTGGAAA
The DNA here is from genome assembly GCA_937890925.1 of uncultured Riemerella sp. Lineage (GTDB taxonomy): Bacteria > Bacteroidota > Bacteroidia > Flavobacteriales > Weeksellaceae > JABCPE02. Next base: position 2,253 of record CALAEK010000005.1, on the reverse strand, counting down.
TAATTTCTAAATCTTTCATAATATGCAATTACCAAAGCTCAATTTTGAGCAGGATTTTGATTTTAAAATAAAGCAGGACAAAGATACATTTTTTATTTATGATTTGGTTCGCAGGACTTATTTAGTTCTTACCCCAGAGGAGTGGGTGCGGCAGCATTGGGTGCATTATTTTCATTTTATAAAGGGCAAAAGTCTCTCTTCACTCATTATGGAACGAAAAATAGAACTGAACGGTATTACCAAAAGGATAGATTTGCTCGTAACGGAAAAAACCGAGCCACAGATATTATTAGAATGCAAAGCCCCTCATATAGCCCTTACCGAGAGCGTTTTTGAGCAGGCAGCGAGATATAATACCATAATTTCAGCCCCTCAAATTATCCTAAGCAACGGACTTCAGCATGTTTATGCAAGGCTGGAGCAGGGACAATATTTTTTTGAAAAACAATAAAATATTATTGAACACTTCTAAAAATTTTCCATCTCAAAACAGCATCCAGACAAAGAAATCCCAGCGCCATCCATAGAAAAACTCTGAAAAATTCTGTGTATTCGTAGTTTTTCTTTCCTTTGATTTTTGTTTTCTCTAACTTATTGATTTCCTTATAGATATATTCTAAACTCTCGCTGGAATCGGCACGGAAGTATTTTCCGCCTGTATTTTCTGCAATAGAATTGAGCAAATGCTCGTCTATTTCCACTTTTTGAGGAACGAAATATACATCCCCAAAACCATCAACAGCGGGAGATTCCGCGTATCCATCCGTCCCAATACCGATGGTATATACTTTTATCCCATTATTTCTAGCCAAATCGCTGGCAACCTCCGCAGGCATTGCGTTTCTTGTGGTGTTCATTCCATCGGTCATCAGAATGATTACTTTGCTCTTGGCTTTGCTTTTTATCAGGTGTTTGGTGGCTACAGCCAACCCTTCGCCTATGGCAGTTCCGTGGGCTACATCGCCAGGCTGCATTTCTTCTATTTCGGTAGAAATCACCTCGTGGTCGGTGGTCAGCGGCACTCTCATAAAGGCTTCTGCGGCGTAGATGACCAGCCCGAGCCTGTCATTTTCCCTTTGTGAAACGAAATCTTGGGAAAGTTTTTTTAGCACAGTCAGTCGGTCTGGGCTAAAATCCCTTGCCAGCATACTGAGCGAAATATCTACTGCTAAAACAATATCAATGCCCTGTTCATAGTTGTTTTTAATGGTGTAGGTGCGTGGCCTTGCCAGTGCGATAATCAGAGCAGAGAGGATAAAATATTTGGATAAAGTGAGGATTTTATTTACCCCAAAATAGCCATTGCTCGTTTGTATATTTTGGGTAGAGGGTATGAGGATTCCTTTTTGTTTTCTTTTCTTTAAATCCTTGATAATTAAAGGAATAAATAATAAAAACAAAGCCAGAAACCACGGACTATGAAACTCAAAATTAAACATTGTCTATATCGGTGTAAGGGTTAATAAGAGTAGAATATACAAAGTTTTTTATTGAGTCAAAATCACTTTCCATCGTGTTTTTTTCAGGAATGGTCTTCGCGAATTTTACTAAATCTCCGCGAGTCAGCACTTTTTCAAAGACTTCTATTTCTTCATCCGAAATATAATGTTTACTTTTCATTAAATCTATCAAATCTTCTGTGAGAAGGATGTCAGCAGGAATTTGTTTATTATCAGCAAGATAGCCTCTGCAGATTTCTATCAGTTCTACATAGAAAAGTCGGTATTCGTTCTTTTCTATCAGGTTTTTGCCCTTTAGCTGTTCTAATTTTTTCAGGGTTTTCAAAGCTGGATTTTCTACACGCAGATTTTTGACTTTTCTATTTAAAATAAATAAAAAGACAAATCCTAAAACCCCTAAAATAACAAGTCCGCCGAAGAAATAGTTTTTATACATTTCCCAATAGTCTGAAAGAGAGAGTTTTACCTCTTCGTTTGGCATGATGTCGTTGATTTCCTCGCCCTGCTGGGTAGGATTGATAACCTCTATTTCATAAGGTGTGGTGCGGTGGATTTCCTCGCCGATTTTAAATTCCAGCGCAGGAATGCTGTGTTTCCCTTCCTCGTAAATCGTAAATTCTATAATTCGTTCGTAGCTGTTTGGGTTTTCGGAAATGCTATCTTTCGTTTCCTCAAAACTAAACGGCAAAAGCCTATTTTTCGGTGCGGAAATTACATTTTTTTGGTTTAGATTTTCTATTTTAACTTTAAAAACAGCCGTTTCGCCGAGTTCTATTTTTTGTTTATCTAAACT
>CALAEK010000004.1 GCA_937890925.1 uncultured Riemerella sp. | reverse complement strand
AATCAAAAAACTACTCGAAATTAAAGAGCAATCAAAAAAGAATGCTCAATTTAGTGTGGTAACTGGGAGAAGAAGAATTGGAAAAACTCAACTTTTGTTAAAATCCTATGACAATACAAAGTTTCTGTACTTTTTTGTAGCAAAAAAATCAGAGGTTATCTTATGCCAGGATTTTCTACAAGAATTAAAAGAGAAATTAAATCCGCCTATTTTGGGAGAAGTAAATTCGTTTTCTGTTCTTTTTGAATATATTGTTCAGCTATCATATGAACAAAACATTACCTTGATAATTGATGAATTTCAGGAGTTTTTCACAGTAAATCCATCGGTTTATAGCGATATGCAAAGGATTTGGGATTTGCATAAGGATAAAGCTAAGCTGAATCTAATAGTTTCAGGTTCTGTAATTTCATTGATGTACAAAATTTTTGAAAATTATAAAGAACCCTTATTCGGAAGAGCGAATCATTTCATAAAGCTACAAGCATTTAAAACCAATACTTTAAAAGAAATTTTATCAGATTATAACCCCAACTATACCCCTGATGATTTACTGGCTTTGTACAGTTTTACAGGAGGTGTGGCAAAATATGTTCAGCTTTTTATGGATAATGGATGGACAAGCAAAGAGAAAATGATAGAGGGAATGATAGATGAGAATTCTATTTTCATTTCTGAAGGGAAAAATCTTTTGATAGATGAGTTTGGGAAAGAGTATGGAACATATTTTAGCATTTTAACAGCTATTTCTGAAGGGAAAAATACACGAAGTGAGATAGAAAACCTGTTAAAAAAGGAAATTGGAGGCTATTTAACCAAGATGGAAAGAGATTTTAATCTGATAAAAAAAAAACAACCTATTTTTACAAAAAGTTCAACTAAAAATGTGAAATATCAGATAGAAGATAATTTTATCATGTTTTGGTTTAGGTTCATCTATAAATATTCATCCATGATAGAAATAGGGGCATATGAACAGCTGCGAAAGATCATAGAAAGGGATTTTTCTTCATTCAGCGGACATATGTTAGAAAAGTATTTTAGAGAAAATGCCCAAATTTCTCAAGTCTATACGAGCATCGGCAACTATTGGGATAGAAAAGGAGAAACAGAAATAGATTTCATAGCCGTAAATGAAATAGAAAAAAGCATAGATTTCGCAGAAATAAAACAACAAAAGAACAATATAAGTATAGAAAAACTAAGACAAAAAGCTGCCGAATTTTTAATCCAAAATCCGCAATTTAATTCCTATAAAAAAGATTTTTATGCGTGGAGCTTGGAGGATATGTAATAACTAATATTGAGTTTTTTTACTTGGTGATTAAAATATGGTTTTGATAGTATCATTTGATACTATCAAAGTTGTCTTTCGTACAAAATTACCAATGAAATTCTAAAGTTAGAGTACTAGTTTTTTTCTACTTCATTATTTCAATTACCCTCCTGACCTGTAAAAAATAATGCAACTATTAAAGCAGCAAGGCTGCGAAAAAATATATACTGACATCGCCAGTGGTGTGCGAGAAGACAGAAAGGGACTCAATGAAATGCTATCTTTCCTTCGTGAAGGAGATGTGGTTATCGTTTATAAAACCGATAGAATTTTCCGCTCTTTAAAAAATATGATTGAACTCATTGAGTTTTTTAATCAAAAAAATGTTTTCTTCAAAAGTATTTCTGAACCCGCTTTTGATACTACTTCTGCCAATGGAAAATTTATCATTCAGATTTTTGGAGCGGTGGCTGAGTTTGAAAGAAATCTCATCAGTGAAAGAACGAAAGCAGGAATCAAAGGAGGCAAGGAGAAGAAAGAAGCTCATCGGAAGACCCAAAGGGGTAAAGAAAGAAACTTTGGAAAAATATTATTTTGCTTTTCATCTTTATGAAAACAAAAATATTCCTATAGATAAAGCCTGTAAACAAGCAGGTATCAGCAAAACTAGTTTCTACAGGGTAGAAAAGACTTTAAAGAAAGAAAAGTAAACTTTTACATTTTGAAATATGCAAAAATGATAATTATTTGTGTATTTATAAAATGGAACGGTTTTTGGAATGGCAAAATTGGATTTTACGGTTCAGCCCACACATCTGGAACACGAGGCATGAAACTCAGTCATATACATCATTATTTTTACACAAAAATAATATAGATAGGTAAGAGCCTGTCCATATCATGGTTTTTATATTATTATGTTAATATTGTTTATCAGAAAGTTATATCTTGTTTATAATAAAAACAACACATCTGGAACATTACCCCGTGTTGTAAACTGATTTAAAAAAAAATTAGGGCTATCTTATTTTGGAAATATCAAAATTTATTTTTTTCTCTAAAAAAATTTCT
>CALAEK010000003.1 GCA_937890925.1 uncultured Riemerella sp. | reverse complement strand
GTTCAATAATATAAAATATAATGACATAACAGATGAAAATGTAGAAAATGTAAAAATGTTAATTGCTAAAATAGATAAAAAAAATTATTCAAAAACATTTGGAAGATTATCAGGAGTGTTGACTAAAGATTTCGATAGAGGATTTTTAAGTTTCAATAATGAAGAAATGTCCTGTTGTTACCAAATGAAAGAACAACATATAGTAAATATACACGGACACGAATTTTCATTGGGTTATATTATGTTTCAAATTATAGAACCTATAATTGAAAATATAGAAGATATTTCTGATGGAAAAACAGATAAGTTTGTCTTAAAAAGCAAACTTAATATGCAGAAATTGTTTTTTTATGATGAATATTTAGGAGATAATATATTATAACCCTTGATTTCGTCCCAAATTTTTCATATATTTGGGACGAAATTTTTATATGAGACCAAAAATAGAAGAACATATTGCCGAAAAAATCAGTTCCTTTGAGAAGGGAATGATATTTTTCATTGATGATTTTTTGGATTTCGGTAGTTCAGAAAGCGTTAAAAAAGCTCTCTATCGGTTGGAAACCAAAGACAAAATAAAACGCCTTTCTCATGGAATTTACTACAAGCCAAAATTCAGTAAGATTGTTGGAGAATTACAGCCATCTGTGGAGGAAGTAGCCCAAGCTATCGCTCGGAGAGATAAAGCAAGGATTATACCTACAGGTGTTTATGCAGAGAATATTCTCGGATTGACTACCCAAGTACCGATGAAATTGGTCTTCCTTACTGATGGAGCTTCACGAGTAGTCAAAATTGATAATAAAACTATTCAATTCAAAACCTCTGTGCCGAAAAACCTTTCTACCAAAGGCAAAATTTCTACTTTGGTAATCCAAGCCTTGAAAAATATTAAAAAGGAAAATGTGAGTGAAGCGATTATCCAACAAATTGAAAAACATTTAAAAAACGAGAGTAAAGAAAATATTTTGCATGATGCCAAACTTGCTCCAGAATGGATACGAAAAATAATGTTAAAATCTATTGAAAATGAATAATTGGTTTTCTTTTACTGATAACGAGAAATACGAAGTTATTCGTTATACCGCCGATAAAATGGGCTTTTCCGATGTAGTAATTGAGAAAGATTGGTGGGTTTGTATGGTGCTTCGGGCTGTTTTTCAATCCAAATATCGTCAGCATATTGTGTTCAAGGGAGGGACATCACTCAGCAAGGCTTATAACATTATTGAACGATTTTCAGAAGATGTAGATTTGATTATTGACCGATATTTTCTTGGCTTTGAAGATGCAACTTCTAAAACTCAAATCAAAAAATTAAGAAAAAATGTTGGAACATTCGTTATCAATGATTTCCGAAAAGAATTAATTTTGCAATTACAAAATTTAGGAATTTTGGATAAAACTTTCAGTATTGAATACAATGAAAATGTAGACGACACGAGCGACCCCAATCAGCTGGAATTGTATTATCATTCAGTGGTTCCAAGTCAAAATCATATTCAGAAGAAAATCGTTATTGAAATGGGAGCAAGAGCTTTATCTGAACCCTCAGAAATACGAAAAATAAACTCTTATATTGATCAAAATTTTAAAGATAGAGATTTTACTTTTGCTGATTTTGAGGTAAATGTAATCGTTCCAACTAAAACTTTTTTGGAGAAAATTTTTCTACTGCACGAAGAATTTACAAAACCCACTGAAAAAATCCGTTTTGATAAACTCAGTAGGCATTTATACGATTTGGAAAAGATAACGCACACAGCATATGCAGAAAATGCTCTAAACGATGATGAACTGTTCCAAACTATTGTAGATTTTAGAAAAGTAATGAATAATGTAAAGGGAATTTCTTTTGAAAACCATGAGAAAGGTAAAATCAATATCATTCCTCCTGATGAGGTCTTACATAAATGGGAAAATGATTACAAACTAATGCAACAGAACATGATTGTAGGAGATAGTTTATCATTTTCAGAATTGATAGAGAAAATTAAAGCCTTGCAAAATAAAATAAATGGGAATACATAAGGTGTTCCCATTTTTTTTGATAAAAGGAAAGTAATGTTATTTAAATTATAAGCTATCAAAAAATATTGTGGGGAAAAAGCGGGGAAAATCTATAAACAAAAACCACTAAAAGATTGATTTTCAATCTGTTAGTGGTTGAATTTGTGAACGCGGAAGGAGTCGAACCCTCAACCTCCAGAGCCGTAATCTGGCGCTCTATCCAATTGAGCTACGCGTCCTAAATTTTAGTTTTGCAAATATAATACTTTTTTGCTTTCTTTGAACTATGAAATGGAAAAAAATATTATACATTACCTGTTTTTTTGTGGTCTTATCGTGTAAGAAATCTGATAACCAATCAATTAAATCTTGGGAAGTGATTTCTGAAAATGTTCAATATAGTGAGCAAAATGACAAATTTTTATTAAAATCTAGAAAATTTGAGTATTCTTTTGAAAAAAATGAGCTGCCTTTTTCCAAAGTGGTTTTGCTTAATAACAGCCTTTTGGGATATTTTTTAGAACTTGGGCAGGAAGAAAAAATAGTAGGAATTTCGGGAGTGCAGTATGTTTATTCCAATGATATTCAGCAGCTTATAGAAAAAAATAAAATCCAGAATGTAGGTTCTGACCAAAAGTATGACATTGAAAAAATTCTTGAACTAAAACCAGATGTGATTTTCACGAATTACATAGAAACTTTCGAAAATACATATAAAATCCTGCAAGATAATGGGATAAAAATCATTTTTTTAGATGAATATTTGGAGGAAACACCTTTAGATAAAGCGGCTTATTTAAAGCTGTTTGGGAAGCTTTTAGGAGAGGAAAAACGAGCAGAAGAAATTTATACCAAAATCAAAAATGATTATGAAAGCATAAAACAAAAAGCCCAAAAATCGCCCAATAAACCGAAGGTTTTGACTAATGAAATGTATGGAAATCACTGGTATATCGCTGGTGGGAAAACTTTTTCGGCTAATTATCTGAAAGATGCAGGGGCGGACTATATTTTCAAGGAAAATCAAGATAAAAAATCTGTGCCGATTAGCTTTGAAGAAGTTTTTGTGAAGTCTAAAAATGCTGAATTTTGGGTAAATGCGGGCAATTATAGAACGAAAAAAGAACTTATAGGCATGAATCCTATTTATGAAAAACTGGATGTCTATCAGAAAGGAAAAATTTTTGGAATGAATAAAAGAAGGAGAGGAATGGCTAATGATATTTTTGAGAACGGGGCGGTTCGTGCAGATTTGGTTTTAAGGGATTATGTGAAGATTTTTCACCCAGAAATTTTGCCAAAAGATACCTTAGTCTACATGCAGGAATTAAAATAAAATAACAACCAACAGCGTTTGAAATATAATAAAATTTTAAGATGAAAAATATTTTTTGCTTTTTATTAGTCTTGTTTTTTCAAAGTTTTTTTTCTCAAGATATTTCTAAAAAACTAGACCAAGCGATCAAAAGTCTTTTGAATGAACCAGAGATGTATTCGGCAAATCTTTCTTTCTATGTAGCCGATGAACAGGGGAATTTTATTTATGAATATCAAGGGAATAAAGGACTTTCTACGGCGAGCACACAGAAGGTTTTCACGGCGATGGCGGCTTTGGAGATGCTTGGAAAAGATTTTCGATACACCACCAAAGTATCTTATACAGGGAATATAGAGGAAGGCAGGCTGTCAGGAGATTTGATAGTAAGTTCTAATGGCGATCCTACACTCGGCAGCTGGCGATATACAGGCTATAAACCTGAGGATTTTCAAAATAAAGTGATACAAGCCATTAAATCATTGGGAATCTATAAGATAGGAGGGGATTTGATAATAGATGACAGCTATTTTGATATTCAGACTATCCCTGGGGGCTGGCCTTGGAATGATATAGGAAATTATTATGGAGCGGGAGTTTGGGGAGTGAACTGGCGTGAAAATCAGTTTGATATGCATATAAGTGGAGGCGCTAATGCAGGAGCTTCTACATCCTTTAAGAAAATTGTAAATCTTCCAGAGCAGGTAAAATGGGTAAACGAAACCCAATCGGCAGGGAAGGAAACAGGGGATAGGAGCATTATCTACACGGCGCCGTATTCAGAGGTGGCGTATATCAACGGAACTCTTCCTAGTGGAAAGACAACGGTGGTCTCAGGTTCTGTCCCGAATCCGCCTATACAGCTTGGTTTGGAAATGCGTAATTGGTTGTCAAACAATGATATAGAGCTAAAAGGGAAAGTGACTTCTGCTTCACAGCTTTTGATAGAAGGGAAGGAGTATAGACCCTTACAAGGAAAAGAAATTTTGGTGCATCATTCTCCTACGATGGACAAAATAGTCTATTGGTTTATGAGAAAAAGCGTGAATTTGTATGGGGAAACCCTTGTAAAAACTTTTGGAAAGGCTAAAAATGATAATTCTTCTTTTTCAAATGGCATGAAAATTCTCAAAGATTTTTGGAAAAGTAAAGGAATCCAAGCACCGATGATAAATTTCGCTGACGGAAGTGGACTTTCGCCACAGAACTATGCCTCTGCAAGGGCGGAAGTTCAGGCTTTGATTTGGGGTAAAAACCAAAGTTGGTTCCTTATATTTGAAGAATCTATGCCTCTGTATAACGGCATGAAAATGAAGAGCGGAACGATAAAAGATGCCAAAGCCTATGCAGGGTATCACACATCGAAAGAGGGCAAAAAGTATGTCTTTGCGGTGATAGTGAACAACTACCATGGGAGTAATGTAAATGCGAAATTGTTTAAACTTTTAGATATATTAAAATAAAAATGAGGTATCTTACTTCATCATTTGTCCGTTGGCTTATATTTTTGTTCCTCACTCTTGCAGTGGTGGTGTTGGCTGTTTCTTCTACAACGCTGATAGACAGGTTGAAAAAGCAAGAAATTCAGAGAATAGAGGTTATCGCTACGGCTATGAAATTCATGCAGGATGAGCATATCAACGACCCTGAAACATTGGAGCTTATTTTGGCTATTTTAAAGGATAATAATTCTATTCCCATCATTTTGACAGATGAAAACTATGAGCCTATTTTAGCTGAGGGAACTTATAGAAATATTCCAGATGAAATCGTAGGAGACCCTAAAAAACTGAGTGCTTTGATTCAAAAAATGGGAAGAACCTACAAGCCTTTCCTTATCACAATGCCCGATGGCAAGAATCAATATGTGTTTTACTCAAACTCCCTATTTTTGGATAGATTGGACTATTATCCTGTAATTTTGGCAGGTTTGATAGGCGGGTATTTGTTGGTTTGTTTTTGGTTTTTTAGAACGATAAAACGAACAGATGAAAACTATCTCTGGGCAGGGCTGGCAAAGGAAACTGCGCATCAGATAGGAACGCCTCTTTCTTCTATGATTGGCTGGGTGGAAATTTTGAAAATGGAAAATGCTGATAACGAGGGAGTTTTGGAAATAGAAAAAGATGTCAAACGGCTGATGGTAATTTCTGAAAGATTTTCTAAAATAGGGTCTGTCCCAGAGCTGAACGACCTCAATTTATCAGAAACAATTCAAACGAATTTTGATTATTTAAAAACGAGAATTTCCAGCCAAGTGGATTTTGTGCTGTATCTTCCAGAGCGGGAAGTTCTCATTCCGCACAGCAGGATTTTGATGAGCTGGGTGATAGAAAATTTAGTAAAAAATGCCGTGGATGCTATGAAAGGCAAGGGGAGATTGGTAATTTTGCTCGTGGAGAAAGATAACCAAATCTATATAGAATTTAAGGATAATGGCTGCGGTATGACAAATTCCCAAATCAGAAAAGTCTTTAACCCAGGGTTTTCGACCAAGAAAAGAGGCTGGGGGCTGGGGCTTTCTTTAGCAAAAAGGGTAATTAATGAATACCATGGCGGAGACCTGCGCATAGTTTCTTCCGAGGTTGGGAAAGGAACGACTTTTAGAATTAATTTATCAAATAATAAATAAATGAAATCAAATTTGAGTTTGAAGCTTTTTTTGGCTTTTGAACGATATTTTATTGAAAATGATGAAGTTATCTCATTGGATAAATCATCAGAATTTACAGATGTGATTGTAGGAATAGGTTTTCTCCCACATGATATGTCTGAAAATACAGATTTTAAGAAAAAAACATTAGAAAAATACGGTTTTTCTTCATCTACGGCTTTGGCAGATGATTTCAGGAAGCGAGTTCTCAACATTGATGAACCTATTCCAGAAAATTTCGAAAAAGATGGAATAGGGTATGTTTATACGGTTATTTCTGGGTATGATGTTTCCTATAATCGTATGTATATGTTTGGAATTCACTGCTTTAATGGTGATTTTAATGTCACTTATTATGATTTAGAAAATGATGCAGAGACAGGTGATTATTATAAAGAGCATGAACTTTATTCACAGGCGAAAGGATACCGATGGCTGGATCCAGAGAGCGATTACTATGAAGATGTTTTGGCGTGGGAAGCGCTGAATAAATTGGCAATGGATATTTATTTTCATTTGGAGGATAAATTAGATGTGAAAATTGATATAGAGCCAATTCCAGAGGAAGAAAAAGTAGTGCCAACGCAGAAGCATTTGGCGAAATTTCTAGCTTTTTGTGGAGTGGAGCAGGATGTAATAGATGAAAACACAGAAAGATTATTAAAGGCTTTAGAGGAATACACACCTGATGAATACGAGGGCGTATCAGAAGCCATGGCTGAGATGATGGAATATTCTCATAAAATCCAAAGGGCAGAACCTGTGATAGAAATTATAAGAGAATATGGTGTCTGTCGTTCTACTGACTGGAAATTTTATGCAGAAGAATTAGAAGAATATATTTTGGATTTAGCTGATTTTTCTGACTGGAAATGGGAATATCCCGCAGATACTTATAGTGCAGATTTATTCCCATATATGAGAAAACAGCTTTATCCATATCATCTTTGGTTGTGCCATCTTGATGAAGGAGCGGATGCGTATTTGTTTCTGCTGTTTTCAGAAAAAGATATGCCAGAAATTATGCGATTGGCAAAAATACTGGGAATACCGCTGAAAGCGTACTTTAAATAAAGAAAATAGAAATAAAATCAACTTCGGGAAATTGGATTTTTTATCCTTTCCCGAATTCTTTTTCCCATTCTTCTGCCGCTTCTGACAGGGTTTGGTAGAACTCCTCTCCGTATTTTCGAATAAGTGGTTTTTTTAGGAATTGATAGACTTTTACGCCCAATTCTTTTCCCAAAGTGCAGGCATCAGAGCAGATGTTCCATTCGTGGTAGTTAATCGCAGAAAAATTAGAATATTCTGTGATACGAATAGGGTAGAGGTGGCAGGAAATAGGCTTTTGCCAGTCAATAACGCCGTCTTCATAGGCTTTTTCTATGGCGCATTTGGTGTAGCCTTTTTCATCAAAAATCACATAGGCGCATTCCGCATTATTCACCAAAGGAGTAACCAAATCTCCCTCAAAATCAAGTGTGTAGGTGCCTTGCTCCTCGATGGCTTGGATGCCTTCTGGGCGAAGATAAGGCTTTATTTTAGGGTAAATTTCATCTAATATTTTGGTTTCATCTTTATCGAGAGGAGCTCCTGCATCACCTTCCACACAGCAGATTCCCTTGCATTTAGCAAGATTACACACGAATTCTTCAGAAAATAAATCTTCAGAAATTAGTTTATCATCTATTTGAATCATATTAAATCAATAAAATTAGGGTTAAATTTGTCCAAAAGACAAGAAATTATAATAATCCAAAGTCCCAGCTCCTGAAGCCAAGGATATTTTATAAACCTTAAAAATCGGCTCAGGATAATGCTGATAGGGAATATAACCAGCAGCATATATTCTCTGTGAGAACCCATGTAAAAGACCAAAATCAGGATCTGAACCAATAAGAATGACAATAAGAAAGCATATTTAAACTTACTAGTTGGGCTTTTTTTATTCAAATTCATAAAATGATCTCCCACCGCCAAAATACACATTACTAAAATGGGAATTAAGGTGTAAAAAGAAGAAAAATCTGTAATCATTTCATTGGAAATCAGTGGAATATAGTCTTCTGTAAAGACATCTATTTCAAGAACATACATCAAGCATAAATATCCAGAAATTATCATAAAACATCCCAAAATAAGCTGGAAAATATTTAGAAATATTTTATCTGATTTGGTGATGATGTGGATAATTACGAAAATAAAAAGTGTCCAAGTCGTCGGCAAGAAAATATAACTGACAGCCAAAATGCTGCCAACCAAAAGGAAAGAATCACTTCTGATTTTATCATTTTCACTGGTGAAGAAAAATAATAAAATAGAACTCGTAAATAGTGCCATAGAAATCCCTACATCCAGATTTCCATCATAAAATGAAAAAATAAAAATAGAGTACAGAAACAGTGGCAGGTGAGTTTTTCTATTCAGAGAAATTTTATTGAACAAAATATAGCCCATAGCTAGTCCTACAAAGGCTGTAAAAGTGGAAAAAATGTTAGAAAATTTAACTTCTAAATCGTTTGAAATTAGAATAAAAAGTAATAAAGCTCCTATGTAAGTAGGAACTGAAAATAAATTGGTTCTCTTTGATAACAAACGAAACATTTCTTCTATTTTTTGCTTTCTAAATCAGCCACATATTCCTTGATAAGCTGGTCATTACTCCTTGGGCAGATGAGCAGAGCCTCCTCCGTATCTATCACTATATAGTCTGTAAGTCCATCTACCACAGCAGTTTTTTCAGGGTTTTTGAGTCTGATGATATTTCCTTTTGCGTTATAAACATTACAGTTTTTGGCGATGGTGTTGTTATTTTCATCTCGCTCAGCATTTTCAAACACAGAAGTCCAAGTTCCCAAATCAGACCAGCCCAAGTCAGCAGGAATCACATAGACATTATCGGCCTTTTCTAAAATTCCGTTATCTATGGATATTTTCTCTACATTGGGATAAATTTCCTCTATGTATGATGTTTCTTTTTCGGTGTTGTATGCCTCTGTTTTAAACTGTTCTGCCATCTTTGGAAGATAGTTTTCAAAGGCTTTTTGGATAGATTTCACATTCCAGATGAAAATCCCAGCATTCCAGAGGTATTCTTTCGTTGCTAAGAATTTTTCTGCCGTTTCTAAATTAGGTTTTTCAGTGAAAGTTTTTACTTTGCATATTTCAGCAGATTTTTCATCTGAAAACTGAATGTAACCGTAGCCAGTGTCAGGGCGTGTAGGCTGTATCCCGAGCGTGATGAGATAGTCATTCTGGCTTGCCTTTTCAAAAGCAAATTCTATCTTTTCACAAAAAGTTTTTTCTTTTAAAATTAGATGGTCTGCGGGCAGTACAACAATGTTAGCATTTGGGTTTATTTTTGCTATTTTATTGGTTATGTAGATGTTACACGCCGCAGTATTTCTCATCATAGGTTCTCCGATGATGTTTTTCTTGTCAAGTTCAGGAATTTGAGCAGATGTCAGTTCTAAATATTCCTTATTGGTTATCACAAAAATATTTTCCACAGGAACCACCTGCTTTATTCGTTCAAAGGTCTGCTGTATCATGGTCTTTCCTGTTCCCAAGATATCATGGAACTGTTTAGGAAATTTAGCCGTACTCATAGGCCAAAAACGGCTTCCGATGCCGCCCGCCATTATGACACAATAGTTATTATTTGGGTTCATTTTCTTTCGTTAGTCATTATTTTGTCCGTTCCACTCTCGCACAGGATTTGAATAAATACATTCTCCCTGTACTGAGATTTTTGCAAAGGTAACGCTTTTTCTTCTTTTCTTCTATCTGGTAAATGTCCGTTTGATAAATAAATTTTTCTCCAATGGGCAAATCTTCCACATAGGCTTTATTATCAGAGTGTTCACTGTCAAAATATTTTACCAGCTCTGGGCTGGACATGAAATTGGCTTTCGGATTTTTAGAAAAATTTAAAATCAAAGGTCTCAGCTCCTCGGAATAAATCGAAAGGCTCTCCAAAAGCATTTTCTGAAAGGTCATCTTCCATTCTTTTCCATGTGGAAGAATATTTTTCTTTTCATGAAAAGCCACTAAATGGGCGATTTCATGCGTAAAGACAAAGAAAAAAAGCTCTGGTTCCAGCGTTCCATTGATGGTTATTTGGTGGGAGTTATTAGGCATTGATTTATAATCACCTAATTTGCTGTGCCTGTTTTTTGTGACTTTGATATGGCACATATGCCCTTCCAGCCATTTTTTTAGGTAGGGCATGCTGTTTGGAGGCAAAAATCTTTCTAGTAACTCGGTAGACATCTCAAAATCAGTTAAATAAATCTCCTATAACTCCATCTTCTGGAATATCTGTTTCTTCCTGTTGTACAGGTTCTTCTTCCTCCTCTTCCTTCGGTTCTGGAATTGTGATATTTATGGATTTTATTTTCTCTTTTACGAACTGATTTCCCATTGCTTTTATTCCTTTAATGGAGATAAAGTCATCAATATCAATGGTTTCTGGCTCTTTTTCCTTTCCATTTTTATCTTTCGCAAAGATGATTTCCGCCGTGCAGCCATCGCTGGTTCCCACGAATTCTATGAAGGATTTAGGATGCTCACTCGGCATAAAGTTCTGAATATTAGCCGTGTTTTCTAGTAAAAATCGTTTGATGAAATAAATATCCTTTTCGCCGTCATAATAGATGCACGAAACAGCCTGTTCTGGATGCCATTTTTCCAAAATCAGATAATCATCATCAAAACGATTCGTCAGGTCAAATGAAATCAGTTTTGCTTCTCCTTTGGTGTTGATAGTCAGTATTTTATCATCACCTTTAAAGCTGCCGAGCAGAACTCCTCTGCCTTCCACATTCAGCCTTCTTACGCTTTCATCAAACCAAATTTTTCTCGGAGCCAGCGTAGAGATGCCTTCTTCTTTTAGTTCTATTTTCTTAACGGAATATTTCGTTACGAGATTTCCTTTGGAATCACGCCCTTTTATCGCTAAATCAGAGAAATCTATATCAATTCTGTTTTTTCTGATTCTCGCACTAGGTTTTAGTAAAACACTGATGATTTCTGCCTCTCCATTTGGATTTGCAGAAAAATACAGCACTTCCGAGCCTTTTACATCCGAAGCAAGTTTGTATTCATTATTTCGGATAACTCCCGTTACCGAGAACCTTTTCATGTAATATGGGCCGTCTTTTCCCTCGCGGTAGACCATGTTATAAACGGTTCGTTTGTCGTTCTTTTTCCAAACGCCTACATGCAGAATATCCTTTCCGATGAAGGTTTTTGCTTCCACTTTGGTGACTTGCATCGTTCCATCTTTTCGGAAAGTGATGATGTCATCCAAATCTGAACAGTCAAAAACATATTCATCTTTTTTGAGCGAAGTTCCGATGAATCCTTCGGCTCTGTTGATGTAGAATTTTTCGTTTGCTACCGCTACATTGGTCGCATCTATGTTGTCAAAAACACGAATTTCCGTACGGCGAGGCTTGTCTTTTCCATATTTTTTCTGAATGTTTTGGAAATAATTGATGGCATAATCCACCAAGTTTTCCAAATCATGTTTCACCTGCTCCATTCTGTCCTCCAGTGCAGCGATGTTTTCCAGTGCTTTATCTCTATCGTAGCGCGAAATTCGCATGAAAGGAAGTTCCGTTAGTCGGGCAATGTCCTCCGTAACTACCTCACGCATAAGGTTTTTGACAAAAGGTTTTAAAGCAGTGTCAATCGCCGAATAAACTTCTTCTTTGCTGGTTTTACCTTTGATTTCTTGGTAAATTTCATTCTCGATGAAGATTTTTTCTAAACTCGCAAAATGCCATTTTTCCTGAAGTTCGTGCAGTTCTATTTCCAGCTCTTTTTTCAGAAGAGAAACTGTGTGGTCTGTGTTGTATTTCAGGATTTCCGAAACCGAAAGGAACATCGGCTTGTCACCCACAATTACGCAGGCATTCGGAGAAATAGAAACCTCGCAGTCCGTGAAAGCATAGAGGGCGTCTATCATCATGTCTGGCGAAACATCATTAGCCAGTAAGATGTTGATTTCCACTTCATCAGAAGTATTGTCCTCTATCTTTTTGATTTTGATTTTACCCTTTTCGTTAGCCTTTAAAATGCTGTCAATCAGGTCACCTGTGTTTTTAGAAAAAGGTAACTCGGTGATACATAGAGTGTTTTTGTCTTTTTGAATAATTCTGGCTCTTGCACGGATTTTTCCGCCTCTTTTTCCATCATTATAGTTGGAAACATCCAGAAGCCCTGCCGTAAGGAAATCAGGGTAAAGCTGGAAACTTTTTCCTTTTAGATAAAGAATAGAAGCATCCAGTAACTCATTGAAATTGTGAGGCATAATCTTAGTAGAAAGCCCCACACCGATACCTTCCACGCCTTGTGCAAGGAGCAGTGGGAATTTCACAGGAAGGTCCACAGGCTCGTTGTTTCTTCCGTCATAGGATTTTACCCATTCCGTAGTTTTAGGGTTAAAAACCACCTCCAAAGCGAAAGGCGTAAGCCTCGCTTCGATGTATCTTGCCGCCGCTGCCGAGTCTCCCGTGTATATATTTCCCCAGTTTCCCTGAGTGTCTATCAAGAGTTCTTTTTGACCAATCTGCACCATGGCATCCGTGATGGAGGCATCCCCATGTGGGTGGTATTTCATGGTATTTCCCACGATGTTTGCCACCTTGTTGTATCTTCCATCTTCCAGCTCGCGCATAGAGTGCATGATACGGCGCTGAACGGGCTTAAAACCATCATAAACAGATGGAATGGCACGGTCTAAAATTACATAAGAGGCGTAATCAAGAAACCAGTCTTGATAAAGCCCAGATATTTTTTTTAAAGTTTCTTCTTTATGTTCGTTTTCTTGCATTTATTTTGTGTTTATCAGTCTGATATTTTGGTCGTTTAACTTAGTTTGAAGCCATTTTTTCAGCTTTTCTTCATCCAGTTTCTCTTTTTCTTTGATTTGGTAAATGACAGTATTTTCTTGTTTACGAGAATCTTTTTCGTAACTGTTTAGTTTTCCGATAGATATGTTTTCTACCTCTGGGAAAATAATTCTAAGTTCTTTGATGAGCTGTCGGTCATCAAATTTGTATTCATTCAGCTCCGAAGTAAGATTTTGGATGATGATATCTTTTTCCGAGAAGTCCTTGTTCTGCTGGTTGATTTCAGCTAAAATTTCACTTTTTAGATTAGATGAATTATTTTTTATCAAGAGTTTTGTATCCTTGATTTCATAAGTGTCAGAAAGTTTTTTGTTAAGCGCTTGAATTTCAATACTGTCCATTCGCTGATTTAGTAAAACCAATTCTATGGTTTTGGGCGTATCATTTTGATTTATTTTCTTATAAATCACCGTATGCCCTCTGTCTGTAAATTCGTTTTTGATGAAATTTTCTACATTTTTGGTGTATTTATTATCACTAATGAGACGGTAAGCCAAGAAAATACTTGGAACAATCATGATAGTAAACAAAATATAAATGGAATATTTTACTTTTCTGTCAAATTTTTTATCCTGAGTAGAAACAGGTTTGTATTTAAGAAATTTAACAATAGTAAATGTAGCAATGGCGATGAAGAAGCAGTTGATAGAGTATAAATATAAAGCTCCAGCAAAAAATTTAAAATTAAAAGTTGCCAGCCCAAAACCTGCCGTACAAAGAGGCGGCATAAGCGCTGTGGCAATAGCTACCCCAGGGATAGGATTTCCTTTTTCTACACGGGTGATAGAAATTATTCCTACAATTCCACCAATGAAAGCAATCAAAACATCATAAATATTAGGTGATGTTCTGGCTAAAATCTCAGACTGAGCCTCTTTAAAGGGACTGAGAGTAAAGTAAATCGCAGAGACTAAAAGGCTTACGATAGTGGCGGTGAGCAGGTTTTTTCCTGATTTTTTTAGAAGAGTTAAATCATAAATGGCAAGGGCAACCCCAATTCCTACGATAGGTCCCATAAGTGGAGAAATCAGCATGGCGCCGATAATCACAGCTGTGGAATTGACATTCAGACCAATAGATGCAATGAATATAGCACAAGCTAAAATCCAAAGATTAGCCCCTTTGAATGAAATGTTTTTTAAGACATCTTGTAAAACCTTGTCTTGTTTTTCTTCTCCTTCGTGTAAGTTAAATAAACTATGTTGTTTCATACTATTTATCGTCGTTATTGGTGTTTTCTTTATTGGCTTTTATTGTTCGTTGTAAAGAAAGTTTCAAATCCCTTATTTCACTGCTTGTAAGGTAGGAAATATCGTACTTTAGGATACTTTCTTTGTGTTTTTTACTCGTGATTTTTATATATAATCTTTTGAATAACAATGCGTTTACGATTTCAAAGGAAACAAGTTTGTATTTTGGAAATTCATCTTTTGCTTCTTTCCCTAAAAATGGAATGATAGAGTGGTTTTTGAAGTTAAGCGCTTCTCCATCACTATCGTATTCAAATATTTGGCGGCCTCTCAGGAAAATAATGACTAACCCTGAAACTCCTATCAATAAAAGAGAAATACTCGCCATTTTCCCAAAAACAGGTAGTTTTATGATGTTCAAAAAAGTCATGCCACTGCCTATTATGGTAAAGAGAAGGGAAAAGGTTAGTAAAAAGTTGTATATAGGTGCTTTTTTTCTGTTGCTTAATCTCATGATACAAAAATAAATTGTTGAATATTAAATTTTACTCTGTTATTGCTTCTTCTACTACTAAGTTTTCAAGGATAAAGTTCTGTCTATCAGGCGTGTTTTTTCCCATATAGAACTCCAAAAGCTGATCTATCGTGGTGTCTTTACCCACTACCACAGGCTCAAGGCGGATGTCTTTCCCGATGAAGTGTTTAAATTCTTCTGGCGAAATTTCTCCAAGCCCTTTAAATCTCGTAATTTCAGGGTTTTTTCCTAAATCTTCCAAAGCCTTTATTCGCTCTGCTTCAGTGTAGCAGTAGCGGGTTTCTTTTTTGTTTCTTACCCTAAACAAAGGCGTTTGGAGAATGTACAGGTGTCCATTTTTAATCACATCAGGGAAAAACTGTAGGAAGAAAGTAATCATCAGAAGTCTAATGTGCATACCGTCTACATCGGCATCGGTAGCGATAATGACCTGATTGTATCTCAAATCTTCCAGACTTTCCTCTATATTTAGAGCGGCTTGTAAAAGGTTAAACTCCTCGTTTTCATACACTACTTTTTTGGTGAGTCCGTAGCAGTTGAGAGGTTTTCCTTTTAGTGAAAATACAGCCTGCGTTTCCACATCTCTACTCTTCGTGATAGAGCCAGATGCAGAGTCTCCCTCTGTTATAAATATTTGAGTTTCAGTTTTTCTTGCTGCTTTTTGGTCATTGTAATGCTGTCGGCAGTCTCTTAGTTTTTTATTGTGAAGAGAAACTTTTTTGGCTCTTTCTCTTGCTAATTTTTGAATACCCGAAAGTTCTTTTCTTTCTCTTTCAGAAACTAATATTTTACGGTGAATAGCATCGGCAATTTCAGGGTTTTTATGAAGGAAATTGTCCAGTTTGCTTTTCATATAATTATTGACAAAAGTTCGGATGGTTTCCAGTTCGTTGCCATTCGCATCCTGTCCCATAGTGGTAGAGCCTAATTTGGTTTTGGTCTGAGACTCAAAAACAGGATTTCCAACATTGATGTACACCGCACCAATGATGGATTTTCTAATATCCGCAGCCTCAAAATTTTTCCCAAAAAATTCTTTGATGGTTTTCACAAAAGCCTCCTTAAAGGCATTAAGGTGAGTTCCTCCCTGCGAGGTGTATTGTCCATTGACAAATGAAAAATAGGTTTCTGACTGGGATTTATCCGAATGGGTAATCGCAATCTCCATATCTTCATCCTTTATGTGGATGATAGGGTAGAGGATTTCGCCGTCTATTTCTTCGTCTAATAGGTCTTTTAGTCCGTTTTCAGATTCGAAAACAGAGTCGTTATAATATATTTTCAATCCTAAATTTAGATAAGTATAATTACGAAGCATACGCTCCACATACTCATTTCTAAATTTATAATTTACAAAAATAGTGCTGTCAGGAATGAAACTAACCTCCGTTCCGTTTTTTTCGGTAGTGTCCGTTTCCTCTGTTACTTCCACCAGTTTACCTTCATGAAACTGGGCGGATCTGGTTTTTCCATCTCGCACAGATTTTACTTGAAAAAAAGTAGAAAGGAAATTGACCGCCTTGGTTCCTACACCATTGAGACCGATGGATTTTTTAAAGGCGCCGTCATCGTATTTCCCACCGGTATTCATTTTGGAAACTACATCTACGATTTTTCCCAAAGGAATTCCACGCCCATAATCACGGACAGTGACTTTTCCATCATTGATTTTAACATCTATTCTCTTCCCAAATTTCATTCGGAATTCATCGATAGAGTTATCCAGAACCTCTTTTAATAAGATATAAATCCCATCATCCGCCGCAGAGCCGTCTCCCAGTTTACCGATGTACATCCCTGGACGGAGGCGCACATGCTCGCGAGGTTCTAGGGTTCTGATGTTGTCTTCTGTATAGTTTGTCTGTTGTGGTGTGTTCATAAAGTTTCCAAAAAAGTGTAGCGACAAAGATAATAAAATATGGCTTTAAAGAAAAAACCATTGTGATAAAAAGAAAAAACCACCCAGAATATTGAGTGGTTTTGATAGTTTATTTTGTGGAAGTTTTGTTCCATGTAGGGTAAAAAGAACATTTTTGATAACGCTTATCGATTGATATGAAAGTATCAGGAAGCTGTTCTTTAGCCCATTTTTCCAGCATTTCGTTTTTCTTCTTGTTGAGAGCCATATTCTTCACTCTTTCAAAATCAGTAGCAAGGTCTACTTGGTGAGCAGGAATGACATCTTCTACTTTTATGAATATTACAGCTTTTTTTCTATTGTGCTCATCTTCAAATACATCTGTGATATCTCCTTTGTTATAACCTGCGATGTGGTAAGAGATAGATGGAGAAAGGTTTAGTTTTTCCTGCTTGTAGCCTCCATCTTCGCCAAGGATTATCCCTGCATTGTATTTTGTGCTTTTGTCATCAGAATATTTTGTAGCAGCTTCTTTGAAAGTAATTTTTCCGTTTATGATTCTTTTTCGGATGTCTTCCATTTCTTTTTTAGCTGCTTCTATTTCCTCTGCATTTGGAGTATTTTTTATAAGAATATGTCTAGCATCGTATATTTTTCCTGATTTTTTCACAAGCTGGATGATATGATATCCATATTCTGTTTCCACAGGGTCTGATATTTCGCCTTCTTGTAGGTTCAGAGCCGCTGCCTCGAAAGGTTTTACCATTGTTCCTTTAGAAACATTTTTGTAAAGTCCGCCATTGGATGCAGAACTTTCATCCTCAGAGTGGATTCTGGCTTGAGTTTCAAAGTCATCTCCGTTTAGGATATCTTGTTTGATTTTCTTTAGTTTATCTATAATCTCTTGTCTGTGCTTATCATTTAGTTTAGGATACATCACGATTTGAGACAAGATGATTTCCTCTTTTACCTCTGGTAATTGGTATTTGTAAGTGTTATAGAAATCAGTAACCTCACTTGGTGTAATATCTGCTTTTTCGGTAATTCTAGCAAATTTACTTTGTCCATAGTAGCTGTCAGAATCTATTTTCTCTATCATGTTCTTCATTTCAGCTGAATTTCTGAACTTATATGTGTCCAGCATTGCTTTTTCAGAAGGGAACTGACCTAGAATTTGGTTATATTTATTATTAACCTGTTCTTTTATTTCCTTGCTTCTGTTCGGGATTAGAGTATCTTTTTTTGCATGATATACTAGAAGTCTGTTGTTTAGTAAGCTTTCTACAACTTCACAATTATCACCAGAAATCTTCTCACCCATTTGTTTAGCGTGGTTTTCTTGCTCTGTGATGTCTGATTCTAGAATAATTTCATTTCCAATCACCGCAGCGATACCATCCACTAGCTGCCCTTTTTGCAACTGTGCATTTATTTGAGTGGATAATAGTACAATTCCCAGCAGTAATGCCTTTTTGATATTTTTTATCATATTTTTACTAAAATTAGTTCGACAAAATTAAATTTCTTTGTGAGAAAATCTAAATTTTTTATTATAATTATTTCTTAAATTTTCAAATCCACCTCAAAAGTGGTAAGTTCTTGGAATTTTTTGATTCTTTGTTTCAGAATCATAGGAGAGACTTCCAGAAGTCTTTCCGTTCCAAATTTTTCTACGGTGAAAGATGCCATCGCAGAGCCCACTATCACAGCAGTTTTCATATTTTCAAAGGAAATGCTTTTTGTGGCTGCCAGATGCGCTGCAAATCCTCCTGCGAAAGTATCTCCCGCTCCTGTAGGGTCAAAAACCTCCTCCAAAGGCAAGGCAGGAATAGCGAAAACTTTCCCTTCGCTGAATAATAATGCTCCGTGCTCACCTTTTTTGATAATGACATATTTAGGACCCATTTTATGGATTTTTTGAGCGGCTTTTGGTAAGGAATATTCTCCAGAAAGCTGTCGCGCCTCTTCATCATTTATCGTGATGACATCAGATTTAGCAATGACCTCCATCAGTAAATCCCAAGTGTGGTTCATCCAAAAATTCATAGTGTCCAGAATCACCAGTTTAGGGCGACAAGACATACCGTTTAGAACTGACAGCTGTGTGCTAGGGTGAAGATTTCCTAAAAGTAGGATGTCATAGTTTTTACAATGTTCAGGAATTTTTGGCTCAAATTTTTCTAAAACATTCAGTTCCGTAGCCATAGTATCTCTGGAATTAAGGTCGTTATGGTACTTTCCTGCCCAGAAAAAAGTTTTTTCATTAGGGAAAATTTCTATTCCTTCTATATTGATATTTCTGTCTGTCAATAAATCCAAATATTCCTGTGGAAAATCTCCACCAACGACAGAAACTAGACTGACATTAGCATTTAAAACGGAAGCGGAAAGCCCTATATAAGTAGCCGCACCACCTAGGATTTTATCTGTTTTTCCAAAAGGAGTCTCAATAGCATCAAAAGCTACAGTTCCTACTGCCAAAAGATTCATTTGATTGTAAGTGTATGTATTTTAGTTATTTATGTTTCCACTCGAAGGATTCTATCATGTGCATCAAGTCTTTCTTGATGTATTCTATCGCAGGTTGCAGAGAGTCTGGTCTTGGTCTAGATTTAAAGTATAAATTAGCCGTTACGAAATGGCGAGTGCTGTCTGTGATGTAGATTTGGATATTAGACGCAGACTGCCCTTTTAGTTCATAAAAGTTCCCAAAAACTCTTTTTTCTGGATAAGAAAAAGATTTAGTATCTATTGCAGAAGCCCTGATAGTGTGTTCATAGACCATTTTTTCTACTTCTTTTATATGTAGATTAAAATCATTTTTAATAGGAAAATAGGTTACAAAAATATTGGCTCTCATTGTAGGATAGACTACATTGTACCAGCAAGCCTGCTTTGCTTGGTGTATTTTTGCAAAGTCTGAATGCTCAAATGAAAACGAACATTCCGAAGAGAATGGAACATATTTAGCCTCTGGATACTCTAGTCTCAGTTCTCCCTTTGGTTTGGGCTGAACATCACTACTACACGAAACGAGAAAAGTAAGTATAAAGCTTAAAAATAAATATCTAAACATTCCGCAAAAATAAGAATTTATATCAAATAAGAAAGAGTAGAAATAAATAAAGTAATTTAGAATGATTAAAAATAAATAAAAAAGTATAAATTTGTAAATTCAAATTTAAAAATGTATCAAAGAAATGAAGACAGCATCAATTTATCAAGATTTAGAATTTAATGAAAATAAGCCAGCAATAAAGGCGATTTTGGAGACAGATTTTACAAAAGAAATCAGAATCCTGATGCGAGAAAACCAAGAAATGAAAGAGCACCAGACGCCTTTTCCCATTGTGGTGGAACTGCTAGAGGGAGAAATTATTTTCGGAGTAGAAGGGCAGAATTATGAGGTTAAAAAAGGAGATTTATTGACTTTGTCAGGAGGCGTTCCGCATAATCTCATTGCGAAAAAAGAAAGCATTATTCGTTTGACGCTTAGTAAGTTAGATTCATCAAAAAGAGTAGAGGGCGTTGCCGAAAAATCCTAAATCATGAGCAAAGAACAAAATATGAACACCAGCCAAGGTCATTGGATTTTGGCAAAAATGGGCAAACGAGTGCTGCGTCCAGGAGGGAAGGAGCTGAGTATGAAGATGATAGAGGGACTGAATATCAGTCCGAATGATGATGTGGTGGAGTTCGCGCCAGGATTGGGATTTACAGCTGGAATTACACTTGGTAAAAATCCTAAAAGCTATACAGGCGTAGAACTGAATGAAGAAGCGGCAGGAATTCTCAAAAACAGGCTGAAAGGAAAGGATTTTAAAATTATCATCGGGAATGCAGCAGAGTCCACCTTGGAGAGTAATAGTGTGGATAAAGTCTATGGAGAGGCCATGCTTACAATGCATGCAGACCACAGAAAATCGGAAATTATCCGTGAAGCCTATCGAATTCTGAAACCTGGCGGATTCTACGGAATTCATGAACTTGGGCTGACACCAGATGAGATACCAACGGAGAAAAAAGCCGAAATCCAAAAAGAATTAGCACTGGCAATAAAAGTCAATGCTCGCCCATTAACCGTTTCCGAATGGACAGAACTTTTAGAAAAGGAAGGTTTTTCTGTGGTGAAAATAGAAACTAACCCGATGCATTTATTAGAACCAAAAAGAATAATAGATGATGAAGGATTTTTCAGAACGCTGAAAATTTTCTTTAATATAATGACCAACCCAGCTGCTAGGAAAAGAATCCTCGCGATGAGAAAAGTTTTCCGTGATAATGCACAAAACCTGAATGCCGTGGCGATTATCGCACAGAAAAAATAACAAAAAGCCTATGAAAATAGGCTTTTTGCTTTATATAGGTTCTTGTTTTTTATTCAGAGCGGTGTAGTAACCGCCTTTGTTTAGGAGTTCTTGGTGAGTTCCCATTTCTACGATTTCGCCCTGATGCATCACGATGATTTTATCCGCTTTTTCTATCGTGGAGAGCCTGTGCGCGATGATGATGGAGGTTCTGTTTTTAGTGATTTTTTCCGTTGCTTTTTGGATTAGTTTTTCCGATTCGTGGTCTATGGAAGAGGTCGCTTCATCCAGAATGAGTATTTTAGGATTTACTAAATAAGCCCTTAGGAAAGATAGTAACTGTTTCTGTCCCAGTGAAATGGAAGAACCTCTCTCGCTTACTATGAAATGATATCCATTGGGCAGTTTTTCTATAAAATCATTGACCTCTATTTCTTCCGCTGCCTTTTTTATTTCATCTAATGTGATATTTTTATTCCCTAATGTAAGGTTTTCTGCAATGCTTTCTTGGAATAGGAAAACATCTTGTAGAACCACGCCTATTTGGCTTCTGTAGTGGTATAGTTCGTAATCGTAGATATCGGTATCATCTACTAAAATTTGACCATCGGTGATGTCATAAAGCCTTGTAATTAGGCTTATTATGGTGGATTTTCCTGCGCCAGTAGCACCTACGATAGCCACCGTTTCGCCTGGATTTACAGTGAAGTTGATCCCTTTCAGGACTTGCTGCTTTTCATCATAGGCGAATTTTACATTTCTAAACTCTATTTTTCCTTCCAAAGATTCTTTTTTGATAGTTCCTTTGTTTGGAGTAAGGTTTTCTTCCTCGTTCATGATTTTTAGAACTCGTTCAGCTCCTACCAGTCCTCTTTGGATATTGTTAAATCTATCGGCTATCTGTCGTAATGGTCTGACTAATAAGGATATAAACTGGATGAAAGCAATGATATCTCCTGCGCCCACTTCTTGACCATTGATAACATTATAACCCGCATAAACCAAGATAGTGCCTATAAATAGCGAGGCGAGTAAATCCACAACAGGAAAGAATAGAGAGAAGTAAAATACCGTTTTCAGTAAGGCATTTTTCAGTTCTATATTGATTTTGTCAAACTTATTAAACTCTGCTTTTTCTCGGTTAAATACTTGGATAATGGACATTCCCGCCAGTCTTTCCTGCACGAAACTGTTTTGGACAGAAGTAAGATTTCGTTCGGTAGAAAACGAGACTTTTAGTTTTTTCTGAAAAAATCTTGTGATAAGATACATCAGAGGAAGCATCAGCACGACAATGTAGCTGAGTTCCTTATTCACCATAAACATAGTCCCGATGACCATCACTACACGCAGAACATCACCAAAAACCATCAGAAAACCATCCGTATAGACCACAGCCACAGTTTCCACATCTCCGACGGCACGAGTTACCAAGTTCCCAATAGGAGTTTTGTCAAAAAATGAAGTTTTGAAATGAATCAGCTTCGCATAAAGGCGTTCGCGGATGTCCCGAATCACCGATTGAGCAATGAAATTAGAAAGATAATACAGCATCACCTGCAGAAAAGTTTCCAAAAGAACCAGTCCTAATAGCAGATAAATCCCATTCATCAGCTCTGTTCGGCTTTTTTCTTTGATGATGACCAGATCCACCATTTCTTTGGTAAGAATAGGTCGGTAGGTGGAGATAAACGCCACTGCAAGGGAAATTAGTAAAGTGATGATAAACCACTTTTTAAATTTCAGTCCGATGAAAAATAATTTTTTTATGATAGTGCTGTTGCTCATATTTTGTGTAAAATGTAAATGAAATTATAATTCCCTGTTGCTCAGGTATTTGTAATGATTCCAAAGCAGCCTAATCTCATGATAGTCAAAATCATCAGGGAGGATTTCTTTCCATTCATTCAGGCTGTTTTGTGGCTGAGTGTTAAAAGTTTTTTCAAAAATACTTATTTTTTCAGAACTTATAATTCTAGATAAATCCAAAACGCCCTGATCAGCGAATTTAGCCAGATGCCCTACGATGGTGCTGGGCGCGAGGGCTCTTTCTTTCGCTATCTCATCAATGTTTTTTCCTTGTTCAAAGAGTTTGTAGGTGATGATATGAGTCGGAATTTTTGCGATTTTTGTGCTGATTTTCTCATCTTTATCAGTGTCAAATAACTCGGTTTCTAAGAGTTTCGTTAATTTCAAATCATTCAAATAATCTTCCGAATCACTCAGCCAGATTTTGAGAAATTCATTATGTTCTTTAAGACCTTTTTCGTTTTTTGTCTCGGAATAAAATTGTTTCAAAGGCTCAAAAACTTGGTCTTTTATTTTCTCAAAGAAAAAATGGACTCCGCCTTTTGCTTTCTTTTCTATTTCCTGCCATTCTTCTTGTCCGTGTGTGAATTTGGTCGCTTTTTGAAGCAGGATTTTCTCAAATTTTTCACAGACTTTTATTAATTCTTTTATGTTGGTTTTCAGTGAGATATATAGAGTTTGAGTTTTCTCTTCGCTGAGTTTCTTTGAGCTTTTCGCAATATCATACCAATCTTCCAGAGATTGTAAGAACCAGCCGCAATCGGTGTATTTCAGGACTTTTTTGATGCTGTAATGGTATTTTTCAGCCTCTATGATTTGTTCTATTTTGTCATTCGCCTTTGTATCTTCCTGAAAATGAGATATTCTATCATCTTTGAAGATAACCGAAGGCGTAATTTTAGATTTCAGATAAATCCCTTCCAAAGTCCTACATCGGGAAAGCGCCACATAGACCTGCCCAGAGGTGAAACTCTGCCCAGCATCTATGATGAGCCTGTCAAAAGTGAGCCCTTGGCTTTTGTGGATGGTAACCGCCCACGCCAAACGGATAGGCAGCTGCTCAAAACTTCCTGTGACTTCTTCTTTTATCTGTTTGTCCTCTCCCAGAGTGTATTTTTTCTGTTCCCAGACTTCTTTTTTTATTTCCAGTTCCTCATCGCTTCCATCCAGAATTGCGAAAACTTTATCTTCTGTGAGGCGTGATATTTCGGCGAGTTTGCCGTTGTAATATTTTCTGTCGCCAGAGGTATCATTTCGGATGAATATCACCTGCGCGCCGACTTTTAGTTCCAAAGTTTCATCATTTGGAAACATATTTTCCTTAAAATCTCCGAAAATAGAAGCGTTATAGAAAAAAGAAGGCGTTTTTAACTCGTTGATTTTCTTTTGGTTAATGCTGTCCGCCATTTTGTTATGCGAACAGAGATGAACGAAAGCTTCTCCATTAGGTTCAAAATCAGGGAAATACCTTTCGTTTAACTTGTTGAAATCTACCAATTTGCTGTTTCCATCACGGATAGCATTCAGCAGGTCTAAAAATTCTTTGTCTTTTTGTCTAAAAACCTCGGTAAGCTCTATCGTTAGTAGATCCATTTCCTCCAAAGCCTTAGCATTAAAGAAGAAAGGAGAGGAGTAGTACCGCTGAAGGATATACTCGCTGTCTTCCCGAATAACAGGCGGAAGCTGGAATAAATCTCCCACTAAAAGCAGCTGCACGCCTCCGAATTTCTGCTGATTTCTTCTGGCTGTTCTGAGGGCAAAATCCATCATATCTAGGACATCGGCTCTGAGCATAGAGACTTCGTCTATGATGATGATTTCCACCTCGCGCAGGAGTTTTAGTTTGTCTTTTCTGTATCTGAAATGAGGGAGCAGGTCTGAAATGTTATTAGCAATATTAGCATCTATCCTATCTACCGTAGGGACAAAGGGTCTGAGAGGCAGCCCAAACATAGAGTGGATGGTGACACCGCCGGCATTGATAGCCGCGATGCCTGTGGGAGCCACTATGATATGATTTTTCCGAGATTTTTTCACGAAATCATTCAGGAAGGTGGTTTTTCCTGTTCCCGCCCTTCCTGTAAGGAAAACATTACGATTGGTATTTTCTATTAAATCAAATAAATGCTCATTCATCGGCTCGTGTGGTGTATTTTGCTAAAAACAAAACGAATAGAAATTGGTTCTATTCGTTGAATTTCTAATGAAATTTATTATTGCCTTTATAAACAATCACTTCTGCATTCTTTTCTTTGACCAAATCTACGAAATTGATAAAATGTCCCGACTGGTTATGCAGGTCTAGGGCATCTTGGCTTTCCCAAGTTTCACTCATGATAAAATGCCCTTCAGTATCTATATCTTCTATCAGATTGTACTTGATACAGCCTTTTTCTTTTCGGCTTTCTTCTACCAAAACTTTCAAGTTGTCAAGGATTTCAGATACTTGTTCAGCCTTGAATTTTATCAATGCAATTACTTCTAAATTCTTCATAAAGGAAAAATTTTATCTCCCACAAAGATACTAATTATCTAGGAATTTCTATATTTTCTAAAATTTGTCTGATGATTTCATCTGTGGTAAGCCCTTCCATTTCTCGTTCAGGAGAAACCATTACACGATGGCGAAGCACTGCATAGCTGGCTTCTTTTATGTCCTCAGGAGTTACGAAATCTCTTCCTCTTATCGCTGCGAAAGCCTTGGAAGCCGTAAGAAGAGCCAAACTCGCTCTCGGTGAAGCACCTAAATATAGGAACTGATTTTCACGAGTGTTGATAACCAGTTTCGCGATGTATTCTATCAAATGAGGCTCTACAATAATCTCTTTTACAAGGTTTTGAAATCTTTTCAGCTGTTCGCCTGAGATTACAGTATTGATGGCTACTGTTTTGTCCGAAGATTTGTCTTGATGCTGATTTTGGATAATGGTAATTTCCTGTTCCAGATTAGGATAACCTACATTTATTTTAAATAAAAATCTGTCCAGCTGGGCTTCTGGAAGTCGGTAAGTTCCCTCTTGTTCTATTGGGTTTTGGGTAGCCACCACCAAAAAAGGAAGTTCCATGGCATAGCGGGTGCCGTCCATGGTGATTTGTCTTTCCTCCATCACCTCAAAAAGTGCCGCCTGAGTTTTTGCTGGCGAACGGTTAATCTCATCTATAAGGATGAAATTAGAAAAAATAGGTCCTTTTTTGAACTCAAATTCAGAGGTTTTCATATTGAAAACAGATGTTCCCAAAATGTCCGAAGGCATAAGGTCTGGTGTGAACTGTATCCTGCTGAAATCCACAGAGATAGTCTTAGCAAGGAGTTTGGCTGTGATGGTTTTTGCCACTCCTGGGACACCCTCTATCAGGACATGCCCATTAGAAAGAAGGGCAGCAAGGAGATGTTCTATCATGCTCTCTTGTCCTACAATGACTTTTCCTATTTCGGCTTTTATTTTTTCTAGACTTTCGCGGAGTTCTGTCATATCTATTCTTGACTGGAACTGTGTAGCGGAAGTTTCTAGGTGTTCATTTTCTATATTTTCCATTTTTTATGATTTTAAAATTTTATCTAAAACTTCGTTTATTTTCGCTAAATCAGAGTGTTTTACTTGAATATGCTGATTTTGTATTTTGTTTATTAAATCAACGGCTTCCTGTATCAGCTCTATGTTTTTTCCTGTTTTTAGGTGTAGTTTTTTGATGAAATTATCATCTAGATGCTGGGTATCAATCATTAAATCCAATCTTACTTTATTGAGGAAATATTGGATTTTTTTCAAGGCCATGTCGTGTGGTGTTCCCTCTTGTAGATAGAGGTTCCCGATACTTTTCACGAACTCTACAGACTTGTTTTTCAGAGGTTCTATGATAGGGACTATTCTCTGTTTTCTTCTAATATTAAATAACGCAAAAAGCAATAATCCTACTAGTAGCAGCTGCCATGCATGTCTGAGATTATCATTCTGAAGGATAAATCTCAGCGGCGACTGGGATTCTCTTTTTTTATTGTAATTTTCTGTAAACCAAACAGTTTTGTTATTCGGTAGGTATGAAAATACATTTTCTACATACTTATGCCCTTCGGGTTTTAGGAGATAATAATTGGTCAGAATAAGCGGCTCTGAATGAAGATAAAAATTACCTTTTCCGAAAGGAACTTGGATGAAATTAAGACTTACTTTCTTTCCATCTTTTTCGATGTAGCCTAAAATTTTCTGACCAGAGTTTATTTCTTTAAAACCTGTTCCAGAAGGCGCTTTATCTATCAAGATGCTGTTTTTCATTTTTTTGTCTAATAGATGGAAAGTCAGCTTTTTATCTTCATCAATGTCATTCAGATATTTGTAAGATATATCTATGGTATCAGGGAGGGAGTAGAAAACTTTATCTATGACCAATACATTAGCACCTTTTTCTGTTTGTTCTAAGATTTTTTTCCAAGACTCTTCATCAAAATGTTTATTGAAAACCAGAATGTTATGAGCGGGAAGGTTAGGATTTTGTTTGTAATAGTTAAACGGCGATTCCTCCACACGCTCTACATTTTTGAGAAGTCCATTTACTTCTTGGTTGAAAACATACAGCCCAAAGGGAGTTTTCTTATGAATGTCAAAGTTTTTCCGCCAGTCTATGACCTCGGTTTTATTGACTTCCATCAGTCCCAATATCACCAAAACGATGACAAGTATTATTCCATAAATTCTAAATGTTTTGTTCATTCAGCTTATATTTTTTCATGAAAAACTGACCATTTTTCTTTCATTTTGTGGTAAGAATTTTCATCAATTTCAAATTCGTCATACCATACATAATCAAAGATTTTAGTAGCATCTCGGAATTTTCCTTGCAGTTGTTTTTCTTTGATTTCGGTCATGTAGTCTCGGTTGGTCTTTTCAGGATTCCATTCTATGATGTTTTTGTCTGCTAATATTTTTAAAATCCAAAGAAACTGATACCTCACCGCATATCTGAAATCACGATTTCTTTCATAGCCTTTGATGCTTTCCTGAAAGTTGATTTCATGGATGTTTTCATGAAGTTCGTTCACTTCTATATTGATTTTTTTGTTTTTCTTTCCAAAGAAGAAGCTGCCCTCTTTTGAGATAAGGAATTTTATCAAGAAATAAAGCACAAAACCTATGATGATAATGGCTAAAAACCTCATTATGCTTTCCGCAAAATCAAAAGGCTTATTAGAATTGATACTTCCAAAAATAGATTCTAAAAGTTCTATGAATTTTCTTTGCAGCCTTTCCCAGAGAGATTCTCTTGGTTTGGTGGCAGTATAGTCATACTCTTTGGACTTATACTTATTTTTATAGTTTTCTGGAAAAGTTTTAGGGAAAATTACATCATCGGTTTCCTTTATGGAGTTCAGCAAAGAATCCATTTTCCGCTCCTCATAGGCATTATTATCTAATATCTCCTCAGGAACATCATCTAGTTCTATTTCATCTGTTGAAGCCTGTCCGTGAAAAAGCCCTAAACTGCCGAAGAAAATTAAAAGTGCAACAAACTTAAATCTCATTCCGTCCAATAGTTTCGATTTCAGATAAATCCATTTTTCTATGAAGGTCAGTGCGGTTGTCATAGTACATTAGTCCAGCGTTTACATAAATCAAATTATTCGCTAAAAAACTAATGAACATCACCACTGCATAAATGATAATCAATGCAAAAGCTGTTCCGCTGCCACTATCTGAATTATATGCATCTCCTACACTCAAAGCCCCTAATATAGTGAAAAACATAGGGATAAAGGTAAATATAGAGATTACTGTTTGTATGATAAAATATGTAACTACTGTAGATCCCCAATATTTCCAAAAAGGTGATTTTCCTTCTCTGTTCGGATAGTTAAACTGTGCAGAAATAGCATAGGAAAGAGAACCAAAGAAGCCTCGTTCCGTGTGGAAATAATCAAACAGAAGGAAATTGATAGCATTCATCACGATGGGAGCCAAAAAGAAAATCAAAATCAGTCCTATCAGTAAGAAAACCAATAAGAAACTAATACCAAAAACTATCACAACCAAAGGAAAAATGATAAATAATAATCCTAAAAATAAGATAAGAATTTTCCCAGCATTTTTCTTCAGGTCGTTCAGTATTTCATCGGTTTTGATGTCTGTACTACCCGTTTCGCTGGCTCTTTTCATGTATAGTACAGGGAAACAATAATTGATAATAGCCGCTGCCAAAAACAATATGAAAATCAGCGATGTTATTAAAATCAAAGTTCCTATATTCTCCTCAAAATATTCCTCAAAATATCGGCTTTGTCCTTCCATATTAGAACCAAACATCTGAGAAAAAAATTCGCGGTAGCCCACTACTGCCAGCACCATCATCAGTATCAGTATCAGACCATTTATCAAGAAATAATTCTTAAAATAGTTCTTTCCATATATTTTGAAGAAAGCAAAAGAATCGGAAATCAAACCACCGAAATCTCTTCTTTTATAAAATTCAAACATCGTTTTTTAATTTTTTATTAACATAATAAGGATACACAAAATAATAAAAACTAATGAACGCCAGCATTCCCAAAATCAAAACAGAATTGAAAATCTCGTTCATTTTCAAAGCATAGCGGGTAACGAACCCCTCTAAAATTCCTGCAATAATAGTAAAAGGAATGGTACTGACAAATATTTTAATGGCATTTTTTGCTCCTATTTTAAAGGAATTAAACCTAGAATAAGTTTTCGGAAACAAAATAGAACTCCCCAGCATAAGCCCTGCCATAGCCTCTACCACCATACTGAAAATCTCAAAGACTCCATGAATCCAGATGCCTCTCATACTGTCCTCCAGCGCCCCATGCTGATAGAAAAAGTACTGAAAAGCCCCCAGCATAATGCAGTTATATAAGAAATAAAGCAAAGTTCCCAATCCTGCAAAAACTCCTAAAATAAATAGATAAGCACCCACACGGAGGTTGTTTAAAATAATGGCAACAGCACTCCCAAAGTTGGAGCCCTGCTGATAAACGCCCACAGCATTGCCTTTTTCTATGTTTTCTATGGTCATATTGACATAGCCTTCCCCTAAAATAAGCTCCACAAATGTAGTGTCATAATGAGCTGATAAAACGCCTATCCCTGTGAAAATCAAGAAGAAACAAAAGGCGTAAAGCAAGAATTTATAATTTTCATACACCAAAAGAGGAACTTCCGTTTTGAAGAAATATAAAAGCCTGTTTTGCTCTATTCTCTTGGTTTTGTAGATTTTTTGAAAAATCTGGCTGGAGAGATGGTTTAGATAAATGGTGGTGTTACTTTTCGGGTAATAAGTCTGTGAAAAAGACAAATCATTGACCAAGTTTATATACAAAGAAGACAGGTCATCTGGATTTTTTTTAATTTTTCCATCAATAACCTGCTCTATTTCCAACCATTTTTCTTTATTTTGCCTAATAAAAAAAACTTCTCTCATAATTCGGCTAAATTAGTAAAAATATGTCTAAAATTGCAATAAATACATCACAAAATGTAAATATTAATTTTAATATTGCTAGTATAGGAGATAGAATATTGGCTTTTTTCATTGATATGATTATCAAAGCTGCCTATATGATTGTGCTTTTTATCATTTTATTTAAAGTTTTAAGTGTAGATAATGTATTTCAAAATTGGGATGAATGGACTGTGATGGCTTTTTTTGGAATAATTACCCTGCCCATTCATCTTTATACTTTGGTCTGTGAGAGCCTGATGGAGGGTCAGACTTTTGGAAAGAAAATAATGAAAATCAGAGTAGTGAAAATAGATGGATATCAGGCGAGTTTTGGAGATTATTTTGTGCGCTGGATTTTTAGAATCGTAGATGTTTTTTCTAGCGGGGGAGTAGTGGGGCTTATCACGGTCATTGTCTCTAAAAACAATCAAAGATTCGGAGGAATGGTCTCTGGAACAGCGGTGATTTCACTTAAAAATAAAATCAATATTTCTCATACGATTTTGGAAAACCTTCAGCAGGACTATGTTCCTGATTTTCCGCAGGTTGTGCTGTTTTCTGATAATGATATGAGGATTATAAAATCTAATTATCAAAAAGCGGTGATTACCTATGACAAGATTATTTTGCATCAGTTATCTAATAAAATAAAAGAAATCCTTAAACTAGAAATAGACCACAGGGAACTTACCGAAAAGCAGTTTATAGACAAGATTATCAAAGATTATAACTACTATACAGGAAAAGAGTAATTTTTCTAAATTTATATCTTGCAAAATCAAAAAAATCGTATTATATTTGTCTCGCATTAATCAATAATTTTGAAAATGTTATCAAGAAAGGTGGAGAGATTAGACTCTGTGAAACCTTAGCAACCCTCCGAATGCTCATGGAGAAGGTGCTAAATTCTACTCACTGAATGAGGGAGATAACGAACACTACATTTTTCAATAAAGTAGCATTTTCAAGGATAAAAAATAAAATAAAATTGGAAAGTTCGCTGCTTAATCATCTTAAAATAGATAATTTCACTACTCAGAACGGGGTGTTGTATACTGACTTCCCGCTGAGCTACCAAGTCTTTGGACAAAAACTGCATACAGCGCCTGTGATTTTAGTCAATCACGCCCTTACAGGAAATTCTAATGTGGCAGGCGAAAAGGGCTGGTGGAAAACCCTCGTGGGGTATGGGAGTGTGATAGATTTACAAAAATATACCGTTGTCTGCTTTAATGTGGCAGGTAATGGCTATGATGGTTTTTTCATTGACAATTATAAAAACTTTACCGCAAAAGATATGGCGAGGCTTTTCGTTTTGGGGTTGGAAAACCTTGGGATAAAGGAGCTTTATGCTTTGGTGGGAGGTTCTGTCGGTGGGTCTATCGCTTGGGAAATGCTCTGCGAAGCACCTCATTTGGCTAAAAAATTCATTCCTGTGGCTACGGATTATAAGACGACAGACTGGCTGCATTCACAGTGTCTGGTGCAGGAATTTTTGCTCGAAAGTGAAGACAGACCACTCGAAAAAGCCCGTATTCATGCAATGCTCAACTATCGTACGCCAGAGTCTCTTAACCAGAGATTTAAGCGGGAGCAGGACGACCAAAAGAATATTCTGAAATCTCACGACTGGCTCAATTATCATGGAACGGCCTTGGATAATAGGTTTGATATAAAGGCGTATAGGCTTATGAATCAGCTACTTAAAACCATTGATGCTAAGGAAGAAGATTTGCTTAAAATCAATTCAGAAATACATCTCATAGGAGTGGATTCGGATTTACATTATCCTGCTTTTGAGATTAAAAATTCTTATGATTTTCTGAAAAATAATGGTAAAAATGTGTATCATCACGAGATAAAATCCATCCACGGGCACGATGCCTTTTTGATGGAATATGAACAGCTAAACGAAATTTTAGGTAAAATTATATAAAAATCAACACGATATAATATGGAAGAAAATAATGTAATCACGATTTACAAAAATAAAGCGATAGTTAATTTCGAAGGGAGAGATTTCTTAGGGCAGATAGGGATAGATTCTCGTATTTTTAATGCTTTGCAGAATGCGGGAGTCAGTGTAGGGGTGATTTCTCAGCAGGCGATAGAAAACGGAATTTCTGTTTTGGTGGATGAGCATCAGGCAGAAACAGCGGTGGAAAGCCTTAGAAAAGAATTTGAAAAGGAACTGAAAAGCGGAATCGTTAGTCAGATTTATAGTATTGATAATCTGGCTGTTATAGGTTTGGTAACGGATAATTTCCAAAAAATTCTTTCGGAATTACAAAAAAATAAAATATTCCCTCTGCTTCTCAATCAGGTAGCATCAGCAGGAAGAGTTAATTTGGTAGTTTCTGATAATCAGGTAGATAAGGTAAAAAACATTGTAGAAACTGAGATTTTTGGAAAGGTGAAAACTGTGCATTTGGTGCTGGTAGGGCATGGAAATGTGGGCAGTACGCTGATAGAGCAGATTTTGGATTCTTCATATGATATTCAGAATAGAAAGCGTATCAATCTGAAAATCATCGCGATAGCCAATTCTAAAAATATAGTCTTCAATAAAGGTGGTTTTGGTAGCAACTGGCGGCAAAAAGTGCTTTTTGGCAGCTCGGAAAACACTTTGCAGGATTTGTTTCAGTTTGTGAAAGAAAATCAGTTTGAAAACTTGGTTTTAGTGGATAATACGGCGAGTAAAGATTTTGTAAAAAACTATCCGACTTTTGTGGAAAATGGTTTTGACATTGTTTCTTCTAATAAGATTTTCAATACATTACCGATACAGGAGTACAGAAATCTGCGAAAAACTTTGGATAAAAACAAGAAAAGATATCTCTACGAAACCAATGTGGGAGCAGGGCTGCCGCTGATAGACACCATCAAACTGCTGCACCTTTCGGGAGAAAACATCACAAGAATAAAAGGTGTTTTTTCGGGGTCACTCAGCTATATTTTTAATAATTTTTCGGTCC
Organism: uncultured Riemerella sp.; assembly: GCA_937890925.1. GTDB lineage: Bacteria > Bacteroidota > Bacteroidia > Flavobacteriales > Weeksellaceae > JABCPE02. The sequence goes on along the minus strand of CALAEK010000003.1, from coordinate 7,077 downwards.
GCGATGAGAAATTCTCTACCATTGTCAAAGAAGCGATGGACAAAGGATTTACAGAGCCTGACCCTCGTGAGGATTTGAGCGGGAATGATGTGGCTAGAAAACTGCTTATTTTGGCTAGAGAATTAGATTTAATCAATGAATTTAGTGATATCAATATCCAAAACCTTATTCCAGAGAATTTAGGAGGAATAGACAAAGATAAGTTTATTTCTAGATTGGGAGAGCTGGATGCTGAATATCAGTCTATTAAAGAAAATCAAGAGCCAAATCATGTCCTTCGCTATGTGGGAGATTTGCATGGAGATTTGAGCCAAGACAAAGGGATTTTGGATGTGAAACTGGTGTCTGTTCCTGCAAGTTCGGCGCTTGGACAGCTGAAAGGTTCGGATTCTATTTTTGAAATTTATACAGAGAGTTACGGAGAAAACCCAATAGTTATCATGGGGGCAGGAGCAGGAGCGAAGGTGACTGCAAGAGGTGTTTTCGGTGACATATTGCGACTTTGTTAATATTTATCGGTATTTGTATAAATTAAAAGCTGCAGTGAAAGTAAAGCCTCTGAAATTGGAATTCCTTGAAAAAGGTATGGAATAGCCTATGTGTGTTTGGATTAAATTAAAAAGAGAAAATCCTAATCTAGGCTGTATGGACTGGGTATTTAGCGAAATTCCAGCTCCTCCTATTATGAAATACATTTCTGCACCTATTTCTGGTATTACTTTTAGTTTTGAATTTTCAGTGCCGAAATGGGTTCCTGCATAGAGGGTGCCTCCTCCATAATAAGCCTTTGTGCTATAGGAAATTCCTCCAAATACAAAATTATGAGACTTATTGGTATGAGTGTAGGCAAATCTAGCGCCCAATTCTTCCTGAGCAAAAACGAACATAGGAAGCAAAAACAAAAGCAAAAGCAAAAGAAATTTTTTCATTAGTAATAAATTATCATTACGAATGTACGAAAATAAATTAAAAGCAGTAAATTTGGCTAAAGAAAAATAGGATTTAAAAAACTTAAAAAATGAAAGAAATTCTTGAAAGAATAGAAAAGCAAATCAATATTTTGCAAGAAAAATATAAGGATGATTTTTTTGAATATCAATTAAATGATGGAGCGACTGATGAGGATTTTGAAAGGTTGGAAGAAGTCTTAGGATACGCTCTGCCAGAGGATTTTAAGGAAATCTACCGCATCCATAATGGAGAAAAAGAAGGCTATTGTCTAATGGGAGAAGAGTGGCTCACTATTGATAGAATTATAGATGAATATAAAATCTGGAAAGAATTATATGATGATGGTGATTTTTCAGAAGATGACAAAGACTATGGCTGCAGCCCAGAAGAGGGGATAAAGCCTGATTTTTGGTGGAATCCTAAATGGATTTCTCTAACAGCCGATGGAGGAGGTAACGGCAAAATGATAGACCTAGACCCATCGAAAGAAGGAAAACGAGGGCAGATAATACAAATGTGGCATGATGATGCAGACCGTAGTATAGAAGCGCAATCTCTGAAAGATTTTTTTGAGAAATATGCACAAGATTTAGAAAAAGGACTCTATGTGATACATCCAGATTACGGGATTATCCTAAAAGAAGATTTGGATGAAGATGAGTTGGCAGAGCTGGAAGGGAAGTAGAATTTAATAAATACTTATTTAAATGAACGCGAAGGAAAGGAAAAAACAAGAAGATGACTTTTTTGAAGCTAATAGTGTTAGTATTTTCGAGTATAAAGATTTTATTCGCAGTTTCCCATATAAAAAACAATCATTTCTTATAGAAAGAAAAAATTGGGGTGAAACTATACCTAATCATTATCTTTTAGGAAAAATTTTTTCTACTTATGGAAATGTTGAAATGGTAAGATTAAATAGAGAAATGCTTTTTGAAGATGCTAAATCAACAGAAGAGTTTATTTTTAAAGTGCTGCTATGGGGATATCCAACCAGAGGAAGAGGTAATAATATAGAGAAGTTGTTGGAAAAAGAGAATTTGGAAGAATTAAAAATAATTTTAGAAAAATATAAAAATAATAATGTTTCAACAGAGGAACTGGTCGAAGATGTTTCAAAAATAAAAGGATTAGGGATATCTACGGTGTCTAAATTTTTATATTTTCTAAATGCTAAAATAGACGGCTTTAAAGCCCTGATTTTAGATGACCAAATTCTGAATGTAATTAATAGAAAAAGAATATCGGAATTAAATCAGTTATCTTCATTAAAGAGAGAGCAGGCTCTTAAAAAATATTCTGAGTATTTAGAGAAAATGAGTGAACTTTCAAAGGAGCTGGAATGCGAACCAGATCAGATTGAAATTTTCTTATTTTCGTTTGGAAAGAATGTATCATAAAAAAACAATAAAAACATGGAAAACAATAAACAAAATTTCGAAACACTTGCTATTCGTACACAGACAGAAAGAACTCAGTATGATGAGCATTCGGTGCCGTTATACCTTACATCAAGTTTTATTTTTGAGGATGCAGAGGATATGCGCGCGAGTTTCGCGGAGGAAAAACCAAAGAACCTTTATAGTAGATTTACCAACCCAAATGTAACTGAATTTGTCGATAAAATCGCCAAAATGGAAGGTGCCGAAACGGGTTATGCTTTCGCTACGGGAATGGCAGCAATATATAGCACGCTGGCATCTCTGCTTTCTGCGGGCGACCACATACTCAGCTGTCGTTCGGTGTTTGGTTCTACACATACACTTTTCACGAAATATTTTCCGAAGTGGAATATCAATACCACTTATTTCGAAGCACATGAGGAAGATATAGAAAAATATATCCGCCCAGAGACCAAGATTCTTTATCTGGAAACTCCTACTAATCCTGCGATAGAGGTTTTGGATTTGGAGAAAATGGGGAAAATCGCCAAAAAGCATAATTTGCTTTTCGTGGTGGATAATTGCTTTGCTACGCCATACATCCAGCAGCCTATAAAATACGGAGCTGATATTGTGGTGCATTCGGCTACGAAACTTATCGACGGACAGGGGAGAGTTCTCGGCGGTGTCGCTGTGGGTAGAGCGGATTTGATTCGTGAAATTTATCTTTTTGCGAGAAATACAGGGCCGGCAATGTCTCCGTTTAACGCTTGGGTTTTATCTAAATCATTGGAAACATTGGCTCTAAGAGTAGAGAAACACTGCGAAAATGCGCTGAAAGTGGCGGAGTTTTTAGAACAACATCCTAATGTAGAATTTGTGAAATATCCGTTTTTAAAATCACACCCAAACCATGAAGTTGCCAAAAAACAAATGAAATTGGGCGGAAGTATCGTAGCGTTCCAAGTGAAAGGCGGTGTAGAAGGCGGAAGAAATTTCTTAAACAAAATCAAAATGTGCTCATTGTCAGCTAATTTAGGCGATACTAGAACCATAGTAACCCATCCAGCTTCTACTACGCATTCTAAACTAAGCGAGGAAGAAAGAAACGAAGTGGGCATCACAGCAGGACTGGTTCGCTGCTCGGTAGGACTGGAAAATGCAGAAGATATTATTGCAGATTTGAAACAGGCTTTGGAGTAAGATTGGGAATAAATTTTAAAATCAGAATGAAAAAATCAGCAAAATATTTTAGTTTATTTCTAATATTGAATATTATTCTTATTTCGTGTAATTTAGGATACGAAGTAAAGGATGGTAAGGTCTACTATAAGTGGATACACGGCGGTAATATGTCCAAAGAAACCACTCTTGTAGAAGATGCTGATGCAGAAACATTTGAAGTTATAAAAAATGATGTGGACCTTGATTTGGGTAAGGATAAAAATTATGTATTTTTGGAACTTGCCAAATTAAAAGCAGACCCAGCTACTTTTGAGCAGATTGAGGTCTATTATTGGAGGGATAAAGATAATGTATATATGCTCCAGTATGGTAGTCCAGATAATAATGCAGTAAAGGGAGCTGACCCTAGAACTTTCCAAGTGATAAAAGATAATTGGGGGCGTGATAAGAAAGGAGTTTATTATATTTACGATCAATTGAAAAATGTAGATCCAAAAAAATTCGTAGCAATAGATGAAGATTGGGGAAAAGATGATAAATACTACTACTATCATGAAGAGAGAATAGATTCTTTGGATTATAAAACAGCAAAAATCGTGAGCTCATATTACATCAAAGACCAATATAGAGTTTTTTGTCGTAATAAAATAGCCAAAGGAGCTAATCCTAAAACCTTTGAAGCAGTAGGTATTGGAGCTTATGGGCATGATGACAAGTATATATTTGAATTTGAAAAGAACAAAGGTCCTATTACAGAGAAATATAGAAAAATATATATGGACAAAAAGAAATAAACATGAGTTTCTTGGATAAAATTTTCGGAAAAAAGGAGAGGAAATCAGTCAATATTCATGTTGATAAAGATAATTTTAAGATAAATGGAAAAGTTTTTTCTTTTCCGTTTTTATATTCTGATTTAAAAGAAATTTTGGGCGAGCCTACCCGTATTCAAATGAGTGATGGCAGGGCTGATGATGGTTATGTGCTTCCTTCGCGCTACTCTTGGGATGATTTAGGGATTGATGCTTTGGAGAAATTCCAAGGAAAGGTGGTGGAACTGAATCTGCAGATTTCAAAAACCAAACCTTATCCATTTTCTCCTGAAAACCCTTTTTCTGGAGAATTTTTGATTGATGGAAAACCTTATCAAGAGGCGATTAAAATCAAAAAAGAGGATTATCTTTTTGTTGAATTTAATGTTGGTAAAATGGAGATTTCTGCCCGTATAGCCAGCGAAAAAGAAGAAAACAGTCAGCCACAGGAAATCATGAGTGTCTGTATTTGTCAGACCGAACCAAAACTTAAATCTAAAAATAAAAATCCATATAAAATTAAAAGGGAAAAAGGCGAAGTTGTTGATTTTAAGGATTTTAATTTTAAATTATTGGTTATAGAAGAACTGATGTATAATCAGGATTTACTAAAACCAAAATTTGATATTTATGATTTTGTAGAATACGCAGAGCGGGAGATAAATCCAGATGAGGAGGGCTATGAGCCTATTCCAGAAGCTTTGGAATATTTCCGAAATTTGGAAATTCCCAAAAAATGGACAGAAAAAATCACAGAACTTTATCAAGATGGAGGAAATGAAATCTACATGCAGATTTCTCCGCAGTGGGATGGCGAGGATGAGGTTTATAATGTTCAGTCTTTTGAGGATGTAGAAAATTTTCCTCGATTAAAGAGAATAACTGCTTTTAATATCAATGATGAAGCGTGTGAATTTTTGAAGAATAAAGGAATAGAAATAGGAAACTAATATTTAAATAAAATAAACTTGAAAAATACAAAACAACTAAATGATGCATTGGAGCATCGGATTTTGATTCTAGATGGAGCCATGGGAACCATGATTCAGAAATATAATCTTACCGAAGAAGACTATCGTGGCGAGCAGTTTCGTGACTGGGCATATCCTGTGAAAGGGAATAATGATATGCTGTCCATTACTAAACCCAGCGTGATAGATGAAATCCACAGGCAGTATTTGGAGGCTGGGGCGGATATTATAGAAACCAATACTTTTTCCAGCACGACCATCGCGATGGCGGACTATCATATGGAGAATTTTGTTTATCAGCTCAACTATGAATCTGCAAAACTTGCCCGAAAAGCCTGTGATGATTATACCGCTAAAACTCCAGACAAACCGAGATTTGTGGCAGGTTCTATCGGGCCGACCAATAAAACTGCCAGCCTCAGCCCAGATGTGAATGACCCAGGCTACAGAGCCATTACTTTCGATGAGCTTAGAAAAGCTTATAAACAACAGGCGGAGGCGCTGTTAGATGGCGGAGCAGATATTCTCTTGGTGGAAACTATTTTTGACACGCTCAATGCAAAGGCGGCTCTTTTTGCAATTGATGAAATTCAGGAGGAGAGAGGAATCTGTATTCCTACGATGGTTTCAGGGACTATTACCGATGCCTCTGGGCGTACTCTGAGTGGACAGACTGCGGAGGCTTTCCTTATTTCAGTTTCTCATTTGGATTTGCTGAGTATTGGGTTTAATTGTGCTTTGGGTGCAAAACAGCTAGTTCCTTATTTAGAGGCTATCGCTCCGCAAACTCATTTTAGGATTTCCGCTCACCCAAATGCTGGGCTTCCTAATGCTTTTGGGCAGTATGATGAAACACCTGAGCAGACCGCAGAGCAGATAAAAGAGTATCTGGATAAAGGATTGATAAATATTATTGGTGGTTGCTGTGGTACTACGCCAGAGCATATAAAGGCTCTTTCAGACCTTGCAAAAGACTATAAACCAAGAAAAAATACTTAAAAAGTGTTAAAAAATCATAAAATAAATATGCTCTTTCAAAATAAAATGTATATTTGCACCATTAATTCATAAAATTAGTTTAGAAATGAAGAAGATTTTCTTATCAGTAATGTTAGCAGGTGCTGCAGTAGCAGCTAATGCACAGAGTGTTAGCAGTATTAGCTATGGTAAATTTTTTGATAACTGGCAAGTAGGTGTAAATGTAGGTGGATACACTCCAACTACAGGAAACGCATTCTTTAAGTCAGCAAGACCTAACTTCGGTGTAGAAGTAGGAAAGCAAATTTCTCCTAGCTTTCGTCTTGGATTAGATGGTACTGCTTATATCAATGACAATTCTTTTGGAGTTAGAAATCCATTGGCTATTGAACATGTAAATGTAGCTATGTTAGGTAACTTCAACCTTAGCAACATCTTCGCTGGTTACAAAGGAGAACCTCGTAAGTTTGAAGTAGAAGCAGTTGCAGGACCAGGATGGTTCCATGTTTTCAATCCAGGAAAAAATAACGATGTAAGTGGAATGTCAGTTAAGTTTGGTGCAAACTTCTTACTTAACTTAGGTTCTTCTAAAGCTTGGGCAGTTAAGTTTAGTCCATCAATCTTATATCTAATAGATGAACCTATTGCTCAACATGCAAACAGCCTTAACTCTAAAAATTCTTTCACACAAGCAAGTTTAGGTCTTGTTTATAGATTTAAAGGAAGTAACGGAGCACACCACTTCACTGCAGCTCAGGCGTCTGCACCTGTAGTAGAGGATAACTCTGGAGCACTTCG
>CALAEK010000002.1 GCA_937890925.1 uncultured Riemerella sp. | reverse complement strand
ATACTTAACAAAAATTCTATCATCTCTGGATTTCTGTGGTCAAAAATAAGTGGTTTTCTCTCATCCATCTGGCTGATTATTTCTCTATCTTCAGCTGAAAGCTGAAAATCAAAAATATCAATATTTTGTGCCATTCTGTCTTTGTTGGCAGATTTCGGAATAAGAATCACATCGTTTTCAAATAGATAGCGAAGTGCTACTTGCGCTACTGATTTTCCATATTTCTCACCGATTTTTTTCAGTACAGAATTATTGAAAAAATCATTTTTTCCCTCTGCAAGAGGCTCCCAAGACATCAGTTTGGTATCATGTTTTTTCATAATTTCCTGCAACTCTCTCCGCTGGTGGAAAACATGAGTTTCTACCTGATTAACAGCTGGTTTTACCTCAACAAAATGAGCCAAATCCAAATATCTGTCTGCATAAAAATTACTTACACCTATCGCGCGGATTTTTCCTTCTTTATAGGCTTCTTCCATTGCTCTATATGCTCCGTAATAGTCATTTATAGGCTGATGAATAAGCAATAAATCTATGTAATCCGTTTGTAATTTTTCCAAAGATTTGTCAATGGATAATTTCGCTTTTTCATACCCGAAATTACTTGGCCATATCTTTGTAGTGAGAAAAAATTCTTTTCTGTCAATACCACTTTTTTTAACTGCATTTCCTACACCCTCTTCATTTTGGTAGATTTGAGCCGTATCAATGGAGCGGTATCCTACTGAAATAGCATCAGAAACACATCGCTCACATTCTTCTGGCGAAACCTGAAACACCCCATATCCTAACTGTGGCATTTCTACACCATTATTTAAAGTTATTTTTTTCATATTTTTATTTTGAATTTTGTTTTAAACTTATAATCTTTTATGCAATTTGGACAATTCTACATTTTTCGCAGAGAGGATAGGATTCCACAAAGTTTTTGATTTTTTCCTTCGCTTCTGCAAAACTTCCATTGATGTAGAAATATAGAGCTGTCTCGGTGCTTCCCTCAAAATAAGAAGTCACCACTATCGCATCGTTTAGAATTTCTTCAATATTTTTATAAACTTCGTTGATATCACAGTTCTGATACACCTCCTCTGGCAGGTCTGTTCCATTTATATAAATTGCCAATCCTTCTGCAGTTCCTACTTCTTGGGAAAAATCTTCGCCGTATAGTTTAGAACCTTTCGGAATACCGATTTCTTCTAGTTTGTGTAGTAACTCCTGCACGGCTTCAGGACTATTGAGTTCCAGCTCAATATCGCAATACTCCACCTCTCCATTCTTATCCATCATAGTACCGCCTCCAGATGTCGCTCCTAAATTTTCTTCTGATAGAAATTCTTCTATTAAATCTTCCAAATCGTGCCTATCAAAAGGCTGTAATCTAGCATTTAGCTGTAGTGTATAGAACATAATATTTTAATTTTTTTACCCCAAAATTCCTAACAAATCAGACTCTCTTATGATAAGATAATCCTTACCATCTAATTTTAATTCTTGTCCAGCGTATTTTCCGTAAAGAACCTTGTCTCCTACTTTCACAGTAAGCGGCTCGTCTTTTTTACCATTTCCTACGGCTACTACTACGCCTTCTTGTGGTTTTTCTTTTGCTGTATCTGGAATGATCAATCCTGATGCTGTCTTTGTCTCTGCTGGAGCTGGTTCTACCAATACTCTGTCTGCTAATGGTTTAAAATTTACTGCCATAATTATTTCTTTTATTAATTAAATGATTTAATTTTTGAATGATACTCTCTAAATTTATACCAAAATCAAATTGTGACATTTTTGTCAGTTTTCCTTACTTTATGAATGAAAATTTGACATACCTATGAATTTTTTATAACTTTTTTAACAAAAATTTAGTATATTGCGAAAACTTAAACTTAATATTTAATATATGGTAGAATATTTTTCATTTTTTATATTGCTGTCTGTCATCATTATGGGAATTGTGATGCTGAGCAATAAAATAAAAGTTGCATACCCTATCCTTCTGCTCATCGCAGGGCTGGGCGTGGGCTTCCTTCCTAACACACCTAATATAAAAATAGATCCACATCTGATTTTTATTATTTTCCTACCTCCACTTTTATACGAAGCAGCGCTTGCTAACTCGTGGAAAGAAATTTGGCGCTGGAGGAGAATTATTTTCAGTTTTGCATTTATTGTAGTTTTTTTGACAGCGATTTCTGTCGCATTGTTTGTCAATCATTATATTCCTGGGTTTTCACTGGCGCTGGGCTTTCTTCTTGGAGGGATAGTTTCTCCTCCTGATGCAGTAAGTGCTGGAGCTATTCTAAAATTCGTGAAAGTCCCTAAAAGAATCGCTACTATTTTGGAAGGAGAAAGTTTATTCAATGATGCTTCCTCTCTTATAATCCTAAGATTCTCTATGGCAGCAGTAGCTACTGGGCAGTTCATATGGCAGGATGCAGCGGGAAGTTTCGCTTGGATGATTTTCGGAGGAACGGGCATTGGGCTTTTTATAGCGTTCGTCGTTATGCAAATTCACAGATTACTTCCTACCAATGAAGATATTGATGTAATCCTCTCTCTATTAACTCCTTACATCATGTACATAATCGCAGAAGAGGTTCATGCTTCTGGGGTAATGGCGGTTGTCTGTGGAGGGCTGTATTTAGCTTATCATAATATTCATATTTTGAGTAGTTCATCTAGAATTAGAGGTATTAATGTTTGGCATAGTTTCACTTTCCTTCTCAATGGTTTGGTATTCTTGCTAATTGGTTTGGGGCTTCCTGACATTGTAGAAGGGCTAAAAAAAGACGGAATAAGCTTATATGATGCTTCTATTTATGGGATTTTAGTGACAGTGGTACTGATAGTCGTGCGTGTTTTGGCTTCGTATGGTGCAGTCATTGTAACCAAAGTAATGAGCAATTTCATCACTGTAGCCGACCCTAAAATAAATCTAAAAGCACCTTTCATCATCGGATGGTCTGGGATGCGTGGAGTGGTTTCCTTGGCAGCAGCTCTTTCTATTCCGCTAACATTGGAAGACGGCACACCTTTCCCAAACAGAAGCCTTATATTATACATCACTTTCGTGGCTATTTTCGTGACTTTGGTATTTCAGGGACTTACTTTACCTTTCATTATCAAGAAGTTAAAACTCCCTAAATTCAACGACCATTTCCCTGAGCACGAAACCGAAAGATTTATTCTGAGAAAATTGGCTAAGAGTTCGATAGACTATCTAACGACCAATTACAAAGAAGAAATGAAAAACAGCTTTGAGCTAAGAGCAGTGGTGAGCCGATGGGAACAACGATTAGTAACAGAAGAGGAGCTGAAAATCCCTGACCACATCAAAGAAATCTACATCGATGTTCTCTGCAAAAAAAGAAATATTCTTTTTGAAATCAATAATAAATATCCGAAAATCAACGAGGATATCATCCGAAAATTTATCCATCGTATAGATTTGGAAGAAGAAAGAATAAGACACGAGTAAAACCATGCAAAAGAAAAAAATACTTATTCGTATCGGCTCTCTCCGTCACGGCGGAGCAGAAAAGGTTTTGGCGACCTTTCTTAAAAATATCCCATCCGATAAATACGAAGTGGATCTCCTGCTGAATCTGTATTCAGGGAAATATCTTTCCGAAATCCCGAGCTGGATAAACATTCTATACCTCATCAAAGGAGAGATGATTCCTACCAACAGACCGCAGGACATTCCGATAAAAGTGCTTCGTGTGAGTTATCTATTTTTATTGAAAAAATTTCCAAAACTACTCTACAAATTCATTCTTAAAGACAAAAAATATGATGTAGAATTTGCGGCAATTCATGGAGTGAGAGACGAAATCCTAAACTCTCCTATCACCTCTTCGAAAAAAATTGTTTGGATTCATAACGACTTGCGAAAGACCCAATTTCACAACTATACAGATGATGAAATCAGAAAGTTTTTTAAGTTTGATAAAATCATGGTGATTTCCGAACATATCCAAAAAGATTTTGAAAGCTTGGCTAAAAATGAAGATGAAAAACAGCGAATTGTCCGAATTTATAATCCGCTGGACACAGATGAAATTTTAAGAAAAAGTGAAGCGCCTCTAACTGGCGATTATCAGCATCCTTTGTTTTTGTCCGTTGGGACGGTTTTCCCGCAGAAAGGATTTGACCGACTGCTGAAAGCCCACAAAAGGCTTTTGGATGAAGGATTTTTTCATCAGATTTTAATTGTCGGTGATGGCTACGATTTTGAAAATATTAAAAAACTAAAAGCAGAACTTGGCGTAGAAAACACCGCTAAAATGCTTGGTTTTACGGACAATCCGTATCCTTATTTTAAAAGTGCGGATTTCTATGTCCTTAGTTCCAGATACGAAGGCTATCCCACAGTGCTGTTCGAAGCTATTACACTGAAAAAAAATATCATCGCCACAGATGTTTCTGGAGTGCGAGAAATGCTGAATGATGGAGAACTAGGACTGATTGTAGAAAATTCCGAAGAAGGAATTTATCAAGGGATGAAAGAAGCCCTCAGCAATGCGGATAACTTCAACAAGTATCAAGAAAAACTAAAAAACTACACCATGCCTTTCAACCTTGAAAACTCTGTAAAAAAAATAATGGATATCATTGATAACTAGATGAAATACACTATCATACAAAAAGATTTTTACCGTGCATGCGGGCAGTGGCTTTCTCATTTTCAGATGCTAAAAAAATGCCTCAGTCCCAATCTGCACTACATCTATTGGTTTCGTAATGCGCAGAAATACCCGAAATCTTCTTTAATAGGGAAAATTTATCGGTTTATCCTAAGGCATTATCAGATAAAATACGGTTTCCAGATTTATCCAGAAACGGAAATCGGCGAAGGCTTTTATTTAGGGCATTGGGGAGCATTAGTCATCAATCCCAAAACCATCATTGGAAAAAATTGTAACATCGCACAGGGCGTAACCATCGGACAGACCAACAGAGGAAAATCCATAGGCATCCCTAAAATAGGCAACGAAGTTTGGATAGGCGCCAATGCCGTGATAGTCGGTGGAATTACCATCGGGGACAATGTCCTCATCGCACCAAATGCGTATGTGAATATGGATGTTCCTTCTAATTCTGTAGTCGTGGGAAATCCTGCCCAAATCATCCCTAACGAAAATGCTACGGAAGGATACATTAACAATAAAATCTGATTTTTAAATGGCACTATCTTATAAAGTTATTTTTGAAAATAATAAAAAATGGGTGGAAGAAAAACTCAGTGAAGATGCTGATTTTTTCAAAAATCTAGCCAAAGAACAAAACCCAGAATACCTATACATAGGCTGCTCAGACAGCCGAGTAACTACAGAAGAACTCATGGGACTAAAACCTGGTGAGGTTTTTGTGCATAGAAATATTGCTAATCTGGTAAATACGCTGGATTTGAACGCAATATCCGCTATACAATACGCCGTGGAACACCTAAAAGTAAAACACATCATTGTCTGCGGGCACTATGACTGCGGAGGCATAAAAGCCGCGATGAGCCCAGAGGATTTGGGACTGCTAAACCCTTGGCTCAGAAATATCCGAGATATTTACGACTTCACCGCATAGAACTAGATGCCATAGCCGATGAAAAAGAACGAAACAACAGGTTGGTGGAACTAAATGTTCAGGAACAATGCATCAATGTCATCAAACTTGCCTGCGTGCAGGAGCGATATATCGTAGATGAATACCCTATCGTTCATGGATGGGTCTTTGATATTTCCACAGGAAAACTAAAAGACCTAAATTTAGATTTTAAAAACATCTTGAAAGACATTCAGGAAATCTACAATCTCACTGATTCTGAATGGGTAATGAGCCGAAAGCACAATAAAAATATCAAAAATGCATAAAACAAAAATGCTGCAAAATTTTGCAGCATTTCTTATGTTAAAATGGATGTCTTTTTCCTTTTCTCAGTACAGAATCTTCAGAATCTCCTGATTTAGAGTGATTTTCTAATCCATCGAGGCTGATTTTCATTCCTGAAACATCCTCTTGAATTTTTTTCCATTTTTGGATAGTAGCAAGAGAAGTATGGTCTAATAATTCCAATTCTCCGAGATTAAATCTCACTTCCTTGTATTTATTTAATGAATCTAAAAACTCTCCCAGCTTCATATTATTACTAAACAGAAGGCTTCCTTTTGCTTCTACTTCTGCTATTTCAGTGTCATTATTTGCTATATTCATATTCAAATGAAGGAAATCCTGAACCTTGGCACCATTCATCATATTGATAATGATTTTCAACACAATACCAAAAGCTACACCTGCCAAAAGGTCTGTCAAAAGCGTAACTATCACCGTAGAAACAAAGATAACAAACTGTCCTTTTCCAATGTGGAAAATGTGTATAAATTCTCTTGGGTGAGCCAGATTAAACCCTACAAAAACCAGCATCGCAGAAAGTGCTGTGTTTGGTATCATCTCAATAAGCGGAACCGCGAATATCACCGCCAAAAGCATAAACAATCCATGGAAAAAATTCGCCCATCTTGTCACCGCTCCATTAGAAACATTGGCTGAACTTCTCGCCACCTCTGATATCATCGGCTGTCCGCCCACCAGTCCAGAAAGCACATTTCCAAAACCTACCGCAGAAAGGTCTTTATTAAAGTCTGATTTTCTTCTGTATGGGTCTACTAAATCTATGGCTTTGGCTGTCAAAAGAGATTCAATAGAACCAATTAGCAAAAACAAAATAACATACTGCACAAAAATGCCTGTATGAGTCCACATTCCAGAAAAATCAGCAACGAAAACTCCATCTTTGAAAGTGTCAAAAATACTACCGATTTCCACCTTTTCGTTGGCACTCATTTCAAAATAAATTCCCATCGGAATTGCTACTAAAAGCACTACGAGCGGAGCTGGAATTTTCTTCACTATTGGGTTTTTAATCATTCCCATTCCAAAGAGAATCGCCAAACAAGTCAGCCCCAAAATCGTATTTTCTCTATCAGCGTTCATTATGCTGTTTGGCAAGTGTTTTAGCAAATCTATCACGCCCATTCCTGCCAAATCATCAGGTTTAATCCCCAAAAGCAAATGCAGCTGTTTAGACATGATGATAATTCCTATCGCTGCCAGCATTCCATGCACCGCCGCAGAAGGGAACAAGTCCGCATATTTACCCAGTTTCAGTAGTCCCATCACAATCTGAATAACACCAGCCACCGTAATAGTCGCCACTGCCATTTTCCAGCCAGTTTCTCCACCACCAAACGCCGCCACTGCTCCTGCACCTATGGAAATAAGTCCTGCCGCAGGCCCTTTGACAGATAGTCTAGAACCAGCAAAAAAACTAACCACTATTCCGCCAATAATCGCAGAAACAACCCCAAAAATCGGAGGAAAGTCTGCCGCTTTGGCAACTCCCATACTCAATGGTAATGCTAACAAAAATACCAAAAACCCAGCAAGTGCGTCTTTGGTAAAATTCTCTTTAAGACCTGCCAAACCATCAGCAGGAATCTTGTTTGAACTCATCGTAAAAATCTATTTATAAAATTATATACCGTAAAAAAATATTTGCAAATGAAATGCAACGATACAAATTTATATAATTTTGATTTTTTAACAAATTTTTTCTTAATTTTTATTTAAAAATCTTTCAAAAAACAATCTCTGCGAAGGAAAAGCAATATCTTCCAGCTGGATGTTTTCTTTCTTAACCCAAATAGTTTCAGCTATTTCTGATTTTTCTAAATTGACAGAAAATTTTTCTTCCACACGATATTCAAAAAACAAATCCAGCGTATTATAATCTATTCCTTTGTAATGGTAGATATTCGGCAGACTCATCAAAAATCTAAGTTTTCCAGTGTCTATTTCTATATCCAGCTCCTCTTTCAGTTCCCGAAAACAGGTAAATTCTGCACTCTCATGAGGGTCTGTAAAACCTCCTGCCAAATCTAGTTTTCCTTTGGCTGGCTCTTGATTTCTCCTAGTCAGTAAAATTTCATCGCCAAAGATGACAACCACAGCCACTGCAGCAGCACAATTATGATACAAAACGAAATCACACTCTGGACAACTCCATCTTTTTCCTTGTTCCCAGCAGAGTGATTTTTTTCCACATTTTGGGCAAAAATTTAATTCATTCATTTTTTATTGATTTCTTGGGTGATATTTTAAAATCGTTTCATGGAGTTCTTCCGTATTCAGATGGGTATAAATCTCCGTAGTGGTAATGCTGGAATGCCCGAGCATCTCCTGTATAAACCGTAAATCCGCTCCATTCTGAAGAAGATGAGTCGCAAAAGAATGGCGAAAAGTGTGTGGCGAAATATTTTTCTGAATGCCTGTTTTTCTCACTATTTCCTTTATGACAAGGAAAACCATCTGCCTAGAAATCTGCGCTCCTCTGCTGTTTAAGAATAAAATATCGGAATGTTTGGGATTTATTTTTTGTTTGCTTCGGATGTTATTGATGTAGTTTTTAATGAAATCTGCTGTATAATCAGCCAACGGAACAAAGCGAACCTTGTCGCCTTTTCCTTGTATTTTGAGGTAATTTTCTTTAAAATTGATATTTGAAATCTGAAGTTCCGTAAGCTCCGAAACACGCAGCCCGCAGCCATACAAAACCTCTATCATACAGCGGTTTCTCTTTGCTAAATCGGTATTTTCTTCCGTTGCAGAAATTAGTTTTTCTATTTCTTCCAAAGACAATGTATCAGGCAGATAAAGCCCTAATTTAGGCGTTTCTAAAAGAGCCGAAGGATTGTCCTCGCGAAGTTCATCTTCCAGCAAAAAACTGAAAAATCCTTTAATGGAAGAAATCCACCTCGCCTGTGTTCTTTCGCTGTAATTGATTTTTGATACTTGGTAAAGAAACTCCTGCAAATGCTCATAAGAAATAGTAATGGGCGTAATGTTCATCAGGTTCTGCTCCGCAAAATCCTGTAATTTTTGCAGGTCGGAAACATATGCTTCTATGGTGTTTTCTGAAGCGTTTTTCTCAAACCTCAGATAATTAGTATAGTTTTCAATAGCTTCACTCCATGTCATTTTCTAATTCTTCTTGAGATATTTTCAGTATTTCTACTCCTGCGTCTTTTAGGAATACAAGTCCTTCATTATCAGGGTAATCCTGTATATAAACTACTCTTTTTATCCCAGACTGGAAAATCAGTTTGCTACACTCTTTACACGGCGAAAGGGTGAGATATAATGTCGCCCCCTCGCAGGACTGTGTGCTTCGGGATATTTTCAGGATGGCATTTGCTTCTGCATGGAGAACATACCATTTGGTTTTATTATTCTCATCTTCGCAGCAGTTTTCAAAACCAGAAGGCGTGCCATTATACCCATCAGAGATGATGGTTCTGTCCTTTACGATGAGCGCGCCTACCTGCTTTCTCTTGCAATAGGAAAGTTTTGCCCATTCCAGAGCCATTTTTAGGTAGGCAACATCATATTTGTTGTGCATAAGTTTTATTTTTAATTCTGATTATTCGGTTTTCTTTTTGCTCTTTAAATAAGCATCCCAGCCCTGCGCTGTAAGTTCGGCAAGTTCATTAGACCCTCTGAGAACCAAATAATTCCCTTGCTCTTCCTCCACAGCATGCCCAATGATAGTAAAATCTGGATTGTTTTTAATTTTATCAAAATCAGCCTGAGATATGGTAAACAGCAGTTCATAGTCTTCTCCTCCATTCAGTGCTGTCATCACAGGATTGAGATTAAACTCATCCGCTGTGCTTATGGTAAGCTCATCCATTGGGATTTTTTCCTCATAAATCCTAAAACCAACCTTTGACCTGTCAGAAAGATGCAAAACTTCTGATGCCAGCCCATCGGAAATATCTATCATAGAGGTAGGTTTCACGCCCAATTCTTCTAAAATTCCTTTAATATCTGTTCTCGCCTCTGGCTTTAGCTGGCGCTCCAAGATATAGTCATACCCTTCCATCTCTGGCTGCATATTAGGATTTTTGAGATAAACAGAATGCTCCCTCTCCAAAATCTGCAAGCCCATATATGCTCCTCCCAAATCACCAGTAACTACCAGTAAATCATTCGGTTTCACTCCATTTCGGTTGATGATTTTTTCAGAACTTTCTAGTCCTACCGCGGTGACATTTATTACTAATCCTGCTTGAGAACTGGTAGTATCTCCGCCCACTAAATCTACCTTGTATCGTCGGCATGCCAACTGAACTCCCGCATAGATTTCCTCCAAAGCCTCCACAGGGAAACGATTAGAAACAGCTACCGAAATCATAACCTGAGTAGGAACTGCATTCATAGCGACAATATCACTGATTCCCGCCACTACCACCTTATAGCCCAGATGTTTCAGAGGAACATATCCTAAATTAAAATCCACTCCTTCCGTAAACATCTCTGTGCTGACAAGAACTTTTTTCCCTTCAGCATTGATGATAGCTGCATCATCTCCCACTCCCAATTCTGTAGAAGTATTTTCAATAGGAAAAAACTGCGTCAGATGTTTTATAAGCCCAAATTCGCCTAATGCAGAAATCGGAGTAAGTTCTTGATTTTTATTTTCAAACATAATTTTCAGTAATTTTAGCCGCAAAGGTAGTAAATCTCAACATCAAAAAAAGACAAAATGCAGAAATAAGCCCTTTATTTAATCTTGGTTGTTTCAGTTTTTTTAATTCTCTGATTGCTTCTTTTTCAGAAAAATACCTTTCTCGCTTTTTCCATCAAAACTAACAAAAATTTTATATTTTGAAAGTTTTTTTTAATTTTAAACCCATTAAAAATCATATCTCATGAATTTAAAGTATACAGCATTAGCTATCGCCGCTCCTCTGTTGATGAACGCACAGGAAGTGATGACGCCAGAAACCCTCTGGAAGCTAAGAAAAATAAGCGTTCAAGGAGCTTCTCCAGACCATTCACTAGTTGTTTACAGAACCAGCCAGACTGATTTGGAGACAGAAAAAAATGTTCATAAAACCTATTTGCTAAACACATCTTCCTCTCAAAGTATTCCGTTTGATTTAGGAAAAAAATCCTTTATCCAATGGGATAAAAACGGAATTTATGCCCTTGAAGATGGAAAAATCTACCGTTCTAGTGACAATGGGAAATCTTGGAAAGAATTCTATACCATTGGGAAAGATGCCCAAAATATTAAGGTTTCTCCCGATGGACAAAAGGTGGCTTTCAGTAGAGAAGTTCAACTAGAAAAAATCTACAGCAAAGACAAATACAGCGATGCTCCTAACTCCTCTGCACAAGTCTACACAGACCTAAACCACCGCCACTGGGACACTTGGTATGCAGGGAAATACAATCATATTTTCGTAGTCAGTGTTAAAGAAAATTCTGACACAGCCAAAGATTTACTAGAAGGAAAAGCCTATGACTCGCCTCAAAAGCCTTTCGGCGGCGGAGAAGATTTTATTTGGTCGCCTGATACTAAACACATCATCTATGTTACTAAGGCAAAAACTGGAAAAGAATACGCTGTCAGCACCAATACAGACATATTCCTATACGAATTGGCAACAGGAAAAACCAGCAACCTGACAGAGGGAATGATGGGATATGATATGAACCCTAAATTCAGCCCAAATGGGAAATATCTTCTTTGGCAAAGTATGGCAAGAGATGGATACGAAGCCGATAAAAACGATATCTATGTGATGGATTGGGGAAATAAAAGTAAAACCAACCTTACTAAAAACTGGGATGACAGCGTAACGGGAGATGTCTTCTGGGCTAATGATTCTCAAAATATCTATTTCACGGCTGCTTTCAGAGGAACTAAACAGTTATTTACTGTTAATCAAAACAAAACCGTAAAACAAGTTACAAAAGGTGATTTTGATGTAAATGCTGTTTTTGCACAAAATAAAAATTCACTTTTGGTGAATAGAAATGATGCTTTCCACAGCCCAGAGCTCTATTCTGTGGATTTAAAAAATGGGAAAATGAAACAGGTAACGGATGTCAATGCTGATTTTTACCAAAAACTAAAATTAGGTCATTCTGAACTTAAAATGGTAAAAACTACAGATGGCAAGGAAATGGGCGTATGGTTCCACTATCCACCAAATTTTGACCCAAATAAAAAATATCCTGCTCTTCTATACTGCCAAGGAGGGCCGCAGTCTGCTCTTACGCCGTATTTCAGCCTGAGATGGAATTTCTCACTGATGACTGCTAATGACTATATCGTAATCGCTCCTAACCGTAGAGGTATGCCAGGGTGGGGAACAAAATGGAATGAACAAATCAGCCAAGACTGGGGAGGGCAATCCATCCAAGACTACCTATCCGCAGCAGACTTCGCGAAAGAACTTCCATACATAGACAAAAATAGAATGGGTGCTGTGGGAGCTAGCTACGGAGGTTATTCTGTACTGATGCTGGCTGGAGTCCACCAAAACAGATTCAAAACTTTCATTTCTCACAATGGGCTTTTTGATACTAAATCTTGGTATGGTACTACCGAAGAGCTTTGGTTTGCAAATTGGGATATGGGAGGCTCTCCTTGGGACAATCCTTCTTCAAAATCTTACACTAAATTCAATCCAAGCAGCTATGTGAACAACTGGAATACGCCGATAATGATTATCCAAGGAAATATGGATTTCAGAGTTCCTTATGAGCAGGGACAACAAGCATTCCAAGTAGCAAGGCTTAAAAACATCAAATCTAAATTTTTATACTTCCCAGATGAAAACCACTGGGTACTAAAACCTCAGAATGCCTTAGTATGGCAGCGAGAGTTCTTTAGTTGGTTAAAGGAGACTTTATAAAGTCTCCTTTCTTTTTTATATCATCAAAACTAAAATAGTCCTTACCAATAATGATAAGGACTATTTTTTATAGTTAGTTGTAAAAAAAACTTATTCTCCTGCTTTTTCAGCTGATTCCTCTGCTTTTACTTCAGTTGCTTCAGAAGTTTCTTTTTTAGAAGAAGATCTTCTGCTTCTTCTTGTAGTTTTCTTAGCATCTGATTTTGCACTGTATAGTTCATTGAAATCAACTAACTCTATCATAGCAGTATCAGCACCATCTCCAAGTCTAAATCCTGTTTTGATGATTCTGCAATATCCTCCATTTCTTTCAGCGATTTTTGGAGCAATTGTTCTGAATAATTCAGTAACTGCTTCTTTATTCTGAAGGTAAGAGAATACTGTTCTTCTATTGTGCGTAGTATCTTCTTTTGCTTTAGTCAAAAGAGGTTCTATATACACTCTAAGAGCTTTAGCTTTAGCTACAGTAGTGTTTATTCTTTTATGTTCTATAAGAGAACATGCCATATTGGAAAGTAATGCTTTTCTATGAGAGGCAGTTCTTCCTAAATGATTAAATTTCTTTCCGTGTCTCATGATATAAAATTATTTATCAGCGTCTAATTTATATTTGCTAACATCAAATCCAAAGTTCAAACCTTTAGAATGAACTAATTCTTCTAGTTCTGTTAGCGATTTTTTACCAAAATTTCTAAATTTCATCAAATCAGACTTACTGAATGAAACCAATTCTCCAAGAGTTTCTACTTCTGCTGCTTTCAAGCAATTGATTGCTCTTACAGACAGATCCATATCTACCAACTTGGATTTCAATAATTGTCTTATATGAAGTGTTTCTTCATCGTATTGGATAGATGCTTTTACAGCTTCTGTCTCTAGTGTAATTCTTTCATCAGAGAATAACATAAAGTGATAAATCAATATCTTAGAAGCTTCTGTCAAAGCATTTTGAGGAGAGATAGAACCGTCTGTCTCTATGTCCAAAACTAGTTTTTCGTAGTCTGTTTTCTGCTCCACACGATAGTTTTCAACACTATACTGAACCTTTTTAATAGGTGTGTAAATAGAGTCAATAGCGATAGTCCCGATAGGAGCATTATTCAATTTATTCTGCTCAGAAGGAACATATCCTCTACCTTTATCTATATTAAATTTAATATCAAACGAAACATCTTTTGCCATGTTACAGATAACTAAATCTGGGTTCAATACTTCAAATCCTTTAATGAATTTAGAGAAATCTCCAGCAGTTACTGTTGTTTGATTAGAAACTTTAACACTTACTTGTTCAGCAGGAGCGTTTTCAGTTGTAGCTTTTAATCTCAACTGTTTAAGGTTAAGAATTATTTCAGTTACATCTTCTATTACTCCTGGAATTGTTGAAAACTCATGCTCTACTCCTTCTATCTTAATAGATGTAATAGCATATCCTTCGAGAGAAGATAACAAGACTCTCCTCAAAGCATTACCGATAGTCGTTCCAAATCCAGGTTCTAATGGTCTAAATTCAAACTGACCTCTAGTTTCTGTAGAGTTTAGAAGTATTACTTTATCGGGTTTTATGAATTGTAAAATTGCCATATAAAATTGGGTTGAGCAAGAATTTGATTAAAAAATTATTTAGAATATAACTCGACGATTAACTGTTCCTTAATATCTTCAGGAATCTGTAATCTTTCAGGAGTAGAAATGAACACTCCTTCTTTCTTCTCGTCGTTATATTGTAACCACTCATAGTTTGATTTAGATGTTAATGCATCTGCAACAACTTCAAGTGATTTAGACTTAGCTCTTACTGCAACAACATCTCCTGCTTTTAGAGAATATGATGGAATATTTACCAATTCTCCATTTACAGTAATATGTCTGTGTGAAACTAACTGTCTTGCAGCTGCTCTAGTCTTAGCAAAACCTAATCTATATACAACATTATCCAATCTAGATTCACAAAGTTGTAACAAAACTTCACCTGTTACTCCTTTACTTCTATGAGCCTTATCAAACATATTCGCAAATTGTTTTTCTAAGATTCCATAGATATATTTAACTTTTTGTTTTTCAGCTAACTGAACTGCGTACTCAGATTTTTTAGCTCCTCTTCTTTTATTTGGTCCGTGTTGACCTGGAGGTTGATTTCTTCTTTTTTCAAAACTTTTATCATCTCCATAAATTGCTACACCAAATTTTCTAGCAATTTTTGTTTTAGGTCCAATATATCTTGCCATATGATTTTAGATTTGACATCTGATACTGCATTCTTATAAATTAAAAATGAAATACCAAATTTTTATTATTATACTCTTCTTCTTTTTGGTGGTCTACATCCGTTGTGTGGAATAGGTGTAACATCTACTATTTCACTCACTTCTATTCCTGAATTATGAATAGATCTGATTGCAGATTCTCTACCTGCACCAGGTCCTTTCACAAACACTTTTACTCTTCTCAAACCAGCTTCATAAGCTACCTGAGAACAGTTTTCTGCTGCAACTTGTGCTGCAAACGGAGTGTTTTTCTTAGAGCCTCTAAAACCCATTTTACCTGCAGAAGCCCAAGATATCACTTCTCCATTTTTATTGGTCAAAGAGATAATAATATTATTGAAAGAAGCTTGAATATGCGCTTCTCCAATTGCCTCTACTTTTACTTTTCTTTTTTTAACTACTTTTGCTTGTTTTGCCATAATTCCTAACGATTATTTACTTGCTTTTTTCTTATTAGCAACAGTTTTTCTCTTTCCTTTACGAGTTCTAGAGTTATTTTTCGTTCTTTGGCCTCTTAAAGGTAATCCCAGTCTATGACGAATCCCTCTTTGGCATCCAATATCCATCAATCTCTTGATGTTTAATTGAACTTCAGATCTTAACTCTCCTTCTACTTTTACATTTTCAGAGATATAATTTCTGATAGCAGCCAATTCGTCGTCATTCCATTCGTTGACTTTCTTATCTTCGCTGATTCCAGCGTTTTTCAAAATCTCAGACGCAGTGCTTCTACCTATTCCATAAATATAAGTAAGTCCTATTACGCCTCTTTTGTTTTTTGGTAAATCTATACCTGCAATTCTCGCCATAATTTAATTGTATGCTATTTTAATTAGCCTTGTCTTTGTTTAAATTTAGGGTTCTTTTTGTTAATAATGTACAATCTGCCTTTTCTTCTTACGATTTTGCAGTCTGCACTTCTTTTCTTAATTGATGCTCTAACTTTCATCTTATATTCTTAATTTTATTCTAACTAATATACTTCTAGTATCTAAAAGTAATTCTTCCCTTAGTCAAGTCATATGGAGAAAGTTCTAATTTCACCTTATCACCTGGCAAGAGCTTTATATAGTGCATTCTCATCTTCCCAGAAATATGTGCTATGAGAACATGCCCATTTTCTAGTTCAACACGAAACATCGCGTTTGATAATGCCTCCACTATTACTCCATCCTGTTCTATATGCTTTTGCTTTGCCATATCTTATTACCTTTTTATTGTTCTTGATAATTTTGACTGCATCAAACCATCATAGTGATGATTCAAAAGATAAGTGTTTACTTGTTGTACAGTATCCAATATTACACTTACCATAATCAACAATGATGTTCCACCAAAAAATAGTGAAAATCTGTCTGTTTGTACAAAAGTACCATGAACTATTGCTGGAAGGACTGCAAAGATAGCTAAAAAAATCGAACCTGGCAAAGTTATTTTTGATAAAATATCATCTATATAATCTGCTGTTTCTTTCCCTGGTTTTATTTTAGGGATTAATCCACCATTTCTTTTCAGTTCCTCAGCCATTTGATGGGTTGGAATTGAGATGGCTGTATAGAAGAAAGAAAATATTATAATCAACAATGCAAATAGAACATTATACTGCCAGCTAAAAACATTTTTAAAGCCAGCTAAGAATGTATTTGTCTCATCTACTTTAGTCAATAACCCAGGAATGAACATTATCGCTTGTGCGAAGATGATAGGCATCACACCAGCAGCATTTACTTTCAAAGGAATCCATTGTCTAGCTCCCTCTGTCAAAGCGGTGTTGTGTCCCCCTCTTGCGTGGGCTCTGCTCACATATTGTACTGGTATCTTTCTTACAGCAACTGATAATAATATCGCTAAAACAATAACTAATAACCAGAATAGAACTTCTACTAAAATAATGATAGAACCTAATCCTCCTTTACTAGTTTGCTGAGTAACTTCATCTACAAAAGCCATAGGAAGATCTGCTAGTATCCCCACCATTATCAATATAGATATACCGTTACCGATACCTCTATCAGTTATCTTCTCTCCCAGCCACATAGAAAACAAGGATCCTGTTACAAGGATTACTATACTAGGTAACCAAAACATCACAGATTCAGGCTCTACATAATAAGCAGTTCTAAACTGTGCATAAGGTAAAAACTCATTCGTTATAGTACCTAGATAAAACGGAGCCTGAACTAGACACACGCCTATCGTAAGCCATCTCGTTATTTGGTTTAGAGTATTTCTTCCACTTTCTCCATCTTTCTGTAGTTTTTGAAAATATGGAACAAGCATTCCCATCAACTGAACTATAATTGATGCAGAGATATATGGCATAATACCCAAAGCCAATATAGAAGCCCTACCAAAAGCACCTCCTGTAAAAGATGATAACAAACTCAAAAAACCAGTTCCTTGTTTGCTGCCTCCTTGATTTTGGTAATGCTGCAAAAGATTCCCTACCTCGTCCAAGTTAATGGCAGGCAGGGAAATATATGATGCGAATCTATACACCAATACAAGAGAAATAGTAAATAATATCTTTTCTCTTAATTCTTCAAGACTCCAAATGTTTTTGAGTGTTTGTATAAATCCTTTCTTCATTATTTTTTTTATAGAGTGATTGCTTTACCTCCTACTTTGTTTATTGCTTCTTCAGCAGATTTAGTAAATTTATTTGCAGAAATAGAAACTCCTGATTTTAGTTCCCCTCTACCCATAATTTTTACTAATTCATTTTTAGAAGACAATCCGTTTTCAACCAAAACTTCTTTAGTGATTTCAGTTAAATTTTTAGCATCAATTAATGATTGAATAGTATCCAAGTTTATAGCTCTATACTCTTTTCTATTCACATTATTGAAACCAAACTTTGGAAGTCTTCTTTGTAAAGGCATTTGTCCTCCTTCAAAACCTATTTTGGTAGAGTTACCAGATCTTGATTTAGCACCTTTGTGACCTCTTGTAGAAGTACCTCCTTTACCACTACCTTGTCCTCTACCTAATCTTTTAGAGTTGTGAGTAGCTCCTGATGCTGGTTTAATATTACTTAAATTCATAATTGTCTTAAATTTAAAATTCAAATCAAAAGATTTAATGCCAATCTCTCAGCATTAAACCTTTTAAGATTATTTTTATTTTTGAACTTCTACTAAATGTTTTACTGCTGCTACCATTCCTAAAATAGATGGTGTAGCTTCGTGCTCTACTACTTGGTTCAATTTTCTAAGACCTAATGCCTCAAGTGTTAATTTTTGAGTTTTAGTTCTACCAATAGCACTTCTTACTTGTTTTACTTTAATTGTTGCCATTTTTCTTTAAAAATTAACCGTTGAACACTTTATTTAGAGAAATCCCTCTCATTCTTGCGATTTCCTCTGGTCTTCTGATATCTAACAACGCCTTGAATGTAGCTTTTACCACATTGTGAGGGTTAGAAGAACCTTTAGACTTTGACAATACATCATGCACTCCCGCAGATTCTAGAACGGCTCTCACCGCCCCCCCCGCGATAAGTCCTGTACCATGAGATGCAGGTCTTAGGAAGATATCAGCTCCTCCGTATCTTGCAGATGTTTGATGAGGAATTGTATGATTGATTACAGGTACTCTCACTAAGTTTTTCTTAGCTTCTTCTACTGCTTTAGAAATTGCAGATGCAACTTCTTTAGACTTACCAAGACCATGACCAATGACTCCATCTTCGTTTCCTACTACAACAATAGCAGAAAATCCGAAAGCACGACCTCCTTTGGTTACCTTGGTTACTCTGTTCACAGCAACTAGACGATCTACTAATTCTAATCCTCCAGGTTTTACTCTTTCTATATTATCTATTCCTAACATATTTCGATACTTTTAAAATTAGAATTGAAGACCTCCTTCTCTAGCACCATCAGCAAGAGCTTTTATTCTTCCATGATATACGAAACCATTTCTATCAAAAACTACTTTTTCATAGCCTGCTGCTTTTGCTTTTTCAGCAATTCTTTTACCTACAGCTGCTGCTACTTCAGTTTTTGTTCCTTTAGCGTTTACTTCTTTCTCTCTAGAAGAAGCGAATACTAAAGTTTTACCTTCTTTGTCATCGATCAACTGAGCATAAATTTCTTTATTACTCTTATATACAGATAATCTTGGTGATGCCTGAGTACCGGAGATTTTCCCTCTTACTCTTCTCTTTATTCTGTTTCTTTTTTCTACTTTTGTTAATGCCATTTCCTTAAATTTTAAGCAGATTTACCAGCTTTTCTTCTAACATTTTCTCCTACAAATCTCACACCTTTTCCTTTGTAAGGTTCAGGTTTTCTAAATGATCTGATTTTTGCAACCACCATTCCCAATAATTGTTTATCATGAGATGATAAAGTGATGATTGGGTTCTTACCTTTTTCAGTCTCAGTATTTAATGTGATTTCTTTTGGAAGTTCCATTAAAATACCATGAGAGAAACCTAGAGCCAACTCCAGTTTTTGTCCTGAGTGAGATGCTCTATAACCTACACCTACTAATTCTAACTGTTTTGTAAACCCTTCTGAAACACCAACTACCATGTTGTTGATTAGTGCTCTATAAAGACCATGAAGAGATCTATGTTCTTTAGAATCAGATGGTCTGTTTACTGTTAGTTCAGCACCTTCTTGTGCTATCGTAATCCCTTTAGTGATTTCTTGAGAAAGTTCACCTTTTGGTCCTTTCACAGTTACTACATTATTAGAAAATGATACTGTAACTCCTGCTGGGATTGTTATAATTGATTTACCAATTCTTGACATTATTCCTATTTATAAATTAATATACATAGCAGATTACTTCACCTCCTACTTTCTCTTGTCTTGCTTTTTTATCAGTCATTACTCCTTTAGAAGTAGAGATAATAGCTATTCCCAAACCATTCAATACTCTTGGAAGTTCATCTGAACCAGCGTATTTTCTCAAACCAGGTCTAGAAGCTCTCTGAATAGACTTGATAGCTGGTTTGTTAGTTTGCTTGTCATACTTCAAAGCGATTTTGATAGTCCCTTGAACAGCATTATCTTCAAACTTATAGTTCAAGATGTACCCTTGATCAAATAGGATTTTCGTAATCTCCTTTTTAATTTTCGATGCAGGAATTTCCACCACTTTGTGGCCTGCGCTTTGTGCGTTCCTTACTCTAGTTAGGAAATCTGAAATTGGATCTGTTACCATTTTTCTTTTTTTAAATTATTGGTTAATGATAATTAGTTTTGCAATTTTTACAACTTAATTATCTCGATTTGTTAAAAATTGTTACCAACTTGCTTTTTTAACACCAGGGATAAGTCCTTGGTTTGCCATTTCTCTGAAAGTAACTCTCGAAATTCCGAAAATTCTCATATACCCTCTTGGTCTTCCTGTAAGTTTGCATCTGTTGTGCAATCTAACTGGAGAAGCATTTTTAGGTAATTTTTGCAGAGCTTCGTAATCTCCCGCTTCTTTCAAAGCTTTTCTTTTAGCGGCATATTTAGCAACTAGTGCTTCTCTTTTGCGCTCACGCGCTTTCATTGATTCCTTTGCCATGATTAGTTCTTTTTAAACGGTAATCCGAAATGAGTTAATAAAACTTTAGCTTCTTTATCTGTTTTAGCAGAAGTCACAAAAGTAATATCCATACCTTGGATTTTTTTCACTTTATCAATCACGATCTCAGGGAAGATAATTTGCTCGGTAATACCCAAGTTATAGTTACCTCTTCCATCAAAACCATCAGCTTTGATTCCGCTGAAATCTCTAATTCTTGGTAGTGCAGAAGATGTAAGTCTATCTAAAAACTCATACATTCTGTCTGCTCTTAGTGTTACTTTCGCTCCAATTGGAACACCTCTTCTCAATTTGAATGAAGCTTCATCTTTTTTAGAGATTGTTCCTACTGCTTTTTGTCCAGTAATTGCTGTAAGTTCTTCTACCGCATAATCTACAATCTTCTTATCTTGTACTGCATCTCCCAAACCTTGAGAAAGTACGATTTTCTCTAATCTTGGTACTTGCATTACAGACTTATACCCAAATTCTTCCATCATTGCTGGAACAATTTTTTCTTTATATAATTTTTTGGGTCTAGCTATGTATTCCATCTTTTAGTCTTTTATAAAATTTCACCAGATTTTTTTGCAAATCTTACTTTTTTATCTCCTTCCATTCTGTATCCAACTTTTGTAGCTTTTCCTGTTTTAGGATCTACTAACGCTAAGTTAGAAATATGGATTGAAGCTTCCTTTTCTACAATTCCTCCTTGTGGATTAGACGCAGATGGCTTTACATGCTTCTTTACGATATTAAGACCTGCAACTACAGCTCTATTTTTATCTTTAATTACAGCAATAACTTCACCCGTTTTACCTTTAATGTTTTTGTTACCTGTTGTAACAATTACATTATCTCCTTTTTTGATTTTTAACTTTGTCATCTTTCTAGAATTTATAAAACTTCAGGGGCTAATGAAATTACTTTCATATATTCTTTATCTCTCAACTCTCTAGCAACAGGTCCGAAAACACGAGTTCCTCTCATTTCTCCCGCTGCATTGAGCAAAACACAAGCATTGTCATCAAAACTGATGTATGAACCATCTTTTCTGCGAACAGCTTTTTTAGTTCTTACTACAACAGCCTTAGACACTTGTCCTTTCTTTGCATTTCCTGATGGAGTAGCATCCTTAATAGTAACTACGATTTTATCACCAACAGAAGCATATCTTCTTCTAGTACCACCTAGAACTCTGATTACTAGCACTTCTTTAGCACCAGTGTTATCAGCAACTTTTAATCTTGATTCAGTTTGTAACATTACTTAGCTCTTTCTATAATTCTTACTAATCTCCATCTCTTATTCTTACTCAAAGGTCTAGTTTCTTGGATTAGAACGGTATCACCTTCGTTACACTCGTTGTTCTCATCATGTGCAGTATATTTTTTCGTTTTTAATACGAATTTACCGTACATAGGATGTTTCATTCTCATAGTTTCACTAACAACAATGGTTTTTTCCATTTTATTGCTCGAAACTATTCCTATTCTTTCTTTTCTTAAATTTCTTTCCATGCTTAAAATGAAAATTATTGTTTGTTAGTTAACTCGGTTTCAAGTCTTGCGATTGTTCTTCTTAAATCTCTGATTTGAATAGGATTTTCTACTGGGCTAATTTTGTGAGCCAATCTTGTTTTGCTGTAAGTAGCTCTCAACTCTACTAATTTTGCCTTGATATCCTCTACGCTTAAGTTCTTAATTTCAGCTTGTTTCATAATTTCGAGATTTATTGTGGTTGAACAAAATCATTAGCTACTATGAACTTCGTAACTACTGGAAGTTTTTGTGCAGCAAGTCTTAACGCCTCTTTTGCTACTTCGTAAGGTACTCCTCCGATTTCAAACATTACTCTTCCTGGTTTTACTACAGCTACCCAGTATTCTACAGCACCTTTACCTTTACCCATCCTTACTTCAGCTGGTTTTTTAGTAATTGGCTTATCTGGGAATATTTTAATCCATAGTTGCCCCTCTCTCTTCATATATCTTGTAGCAGCGATACGAGCTGCCTCAATCTGTCTTGCAGTGATCCAAGCACCTTCCATGGCTTTAATTCCGAATGTTCCGTAAGCTAACTGAGCTCCTCTATTAGCATTACCTTTCATTTTCATTTTATGAACACGACGGAACTTGGTTCTTTTTGGTTGTAACATAATTTTAGAATTTTAGATCTTAGATTTTAAATTTTAGATTTTAAAAGGTAACGGCATTTAAAATTTTCAATTTCAAACCTAAAATTTCATTAATTATTTTCTTTCTCTTTTTTTACCTCCTCCTGATGCAGGTCCTTTCTTTTGTGGTTGTCCTACAAGTGGAGAAAGCTCTCTCTTACCATATACTTCACCCTTCATAATCCACACTTTAACACCCAATCTACCATAAGTAGTGTGTGCTTCTGCGATATGATAATCTATATCTGCTCTGAATGTAGATAGAGGAATTCTTCCTTCTTTGAAAGATTCTGATCTTGCCATTTCAGCTCCGTTCAATCTTCCAGAAATCTGAACTTTTATTCCCTCTGCTCCCATTCTCATAGAACCAGCGATAGCCATTTTAACAGCTCTTCTGTAAGAAATTCTGTTTTCAATTTGCTTAGCAATGCTATCTGCAACCAATACAGCGTCTAGTTCTGGTCTCTTAATTTCAAAGATGTTAATTTGAATATCCTTATCAGTGATTTTCTTTAACTCTTCTTTTAATTTATCAACCTCTTGACCACCTTTACCAATGATTAAACCTGGTCTTGCTGTAGTGATTGTAACTGTAACTAACTTTAATGTTCTTTCTATAAAGATTCTAGAGATTCCACCTTTAGATAATCTAGCCTCAAGGTATCTTCTGATCTTATAGTCTTCTGCGATTCTATCCCCATAATCATTTCCTCCAAACCAGTTAGAATCCCAACCTCTAATGATTCCTAATCTATTACCAATTGGATTTGTCTTCTGTCCCATACCTTGATTATTGATTTTCTGATTTATTACCTAAAATTAAAGTCACATGGTTAGATCTTTTTCTAATTCTGTAACCTCTACCTTGTGGTGCTGGTCTCAATCTTTTTAATTGTCTAGCACTATCCACATAAATCTCTTTTACAAAAAGATTTGCTGCTTCTATATCAGCGTTAGGGTTTTTCACCTGCCAGTTAGCAATTGCTGATAACAACAATTTTTCTAACTTATTAGAAGCCTCTTTTTTAGAGTATTTTAGGATATATAATGCTTTATCTACATTTTCTCCACGGATGATATCAGCAACTAATCTCATTTTTCTTGGAGAAGAAGGACAATCATTTAGACATGCTTTTACCACATCTCTATTTGCTGCTTTTCTAGCTAATGCACTGTTTTGTTTTCTTATTCCCATGACTATTATCTGCTACCTTTATTTTTATTACCCGCGTGACCTCTGAAAGATCTTGTCGGAGAAAATTCGCCTAACTTATGACCCACCATATTTTCAGTGATATATACTGGGATAAAAGATTTCCCATTGTGCACTGCTATAGTTTGTCCTACCATGTCTGGAGAAATCATAGATGCTCTAGACCATGTTTTGATTACTGTCTTTTTACCAGACTCTATATTTGCTTGAACCTTTTTCTCTAATGAATGGTGAATAAAAGGTCCTTTCTTAAGTGATCTTGCCATAATTATTTTCTTTTAGATACGATGTAACGGTTAGACACTTTATTTTTCTTTCTAGTCTTGTAACCTTTAGCTGGTTTACCGTTTCTAGATCTTGGGTGACCACCAGATGATCTACCTTCACCACCACCCATTGGGTGATCTACTGGGTTCATAACTACCGCTCTAGTTCTTGGTCTTCTACCCAACCATCTGCTTCTACCTGCTTTACCAGAAACAGTAAGTTGATGATCTGAGTTTGATACTGAACCTATCATTGCCATACACTCTACCAAGATCATTCTTGATTCTCCTGAAGGCAATTTAACGATAGCGTATTTTCCATCTCTTGAAGTCAACTGCGCTGAAGAACCTGCACTTCTCGCAAGAATTGCCCCTTGTCCTGGTTTCATTTCTATACAAGAAATTACTGAACCCAAAGGAATATTCTTCAATTTCATAGCATTTCCTATTTCAGGAGCTACATTTTCCCCAGAAACTACTTTTTGTCCTACTTTGATACCAGCTGGAGCTACGATATATCTCTTTTCTCCATCTACATATTCTAGTAATGCGATAAAAGCTGTTCTGTTTGGATCATACTCTACAGTTTTTACAGTAGCATCAACATTAAATTTGTTTCTTTTAAAGTCAATGATTCTGTACTTCTTTTTGTGTCCACCTCCGGTGTAACGCATGGTCATTTTACCCGTGTTGTTACGCCCACCTGATTTCTTAATACCAAAAGTCAAAGATTTCTCTGGCTTATTGGTAGTAATTTCATCAAAATTGTTTACAATTCTGAATCTCTGTCCCGGGGTGATAGGTTTTAATTTTCTAACAGACATTACTATTATTTATAATTAATTATTAATTTGCAAAAACATCGATAACTTCACCTGCTTGAAGTTCTATAAGTGCTTTCTTCAACTTATTTGTTTTACCAACTTGAAGACCTTTTTTTGTGTATTTCATAGAAATTTTAGGAGCATAAACCATAGTCCTAACATTTGCTACCTTTACACCATAAGCTTCTTCTACAGCATTTTTAATTTGGATTTTATTCGCTTTAGTATCTACTAAAAAAGAATACTGCCCTCTCAAATCTGTAAGATAAGTCGCTTTTTCTGAAATGATTGGTTTAATAATGATTGACATGATTTATTTTCTTAAATTTTCTTGAAACTTCTCTACTGCACCTTCAAAGAATACCACCTCACCAGCGTTTATTAAATCATAAGAAGAGATTTCGTTATAATTCATCACTTTTGCTTTTGGTAAGTTTCTTGAAGATAAAAATACATTCTTGTTTGCTTCAGCAAGAATAAACAATGATTTCTTACCTTCCAAACCTAAAGCATTCACTACATTAACAAAATCTTTTGTTTTAGGAGCAGAGAAATTCAACTCTTCTAAAACTTTGATAGAATCTTCTCTCATTTTTTGAGAAAGAACAGATTTTTTTGCTAATCTTTTTAATGCTTTATTTAATTTAAATCTATAATCTCTTGGCTTAGGCCCGAAAACTCTACCTCCTCCTTTGAATACAGGTGATTTGATATCCCCGTATCTTGCAGAACCAGAACCTTTCTGTTTCTTCAATTTTTTAGTAGAAGCAGTGATTTCACTTCTTTCTTTAGACTTATGCGTACCTTGTCTTTGAGCCGCAAGATATTGTTTCACTTCTAAGTAAACCGCGTGCTGGTTAGGCTCGATACCAAAGATAGTATCGTCTAACTGTACTTTTCTTCCGGTTTCTTTTCCTGATGTATTTAATACTACTAATTCCATTTTCTGATAATTACATAAGAATTTTTAGCTCCCGGAACAGCACCTTTTACTATTAAAAGATTTTGTTCTTTATCTACTTTTAACACTTGAAGGTTTTGAACAGTAACCTGCTCACCTCCCATTCTACCAGCCATTCTCAAGCCTTTGAAAACTCTTGACGGATCTGAACCCGCACCGATAGAACCCGGAGCTCTCAATCTATTGTGCTGTCCATGAGTCTGCTGCATTACACCACCAAAACCATGTCTTTTAACAACACCTTGGAAACCTTTACCTTTTGAAGTTCCTGTAACATCTACATACTCTCCTTCTACGAAGATATCTACATTCACTTCATCTCCTAATTTCACATCTTCGAATCCATTGTGGAATTCTACGATTTTCGCTTTAGGAGCAGAACCAGCCTTTTTAAAATGACCAGCTAATGCCTTTCCGACATTCTTTTCACTCTTGTCATCGAAACCTAATTGAACAGCTGAATAACCATCAACTTCTTTGGTTCTGACCTGTAAAACCGAGCATGGACCAGCCTGAATAACTGTACAAGGAATATTTTTTCCTTCTTCGTTAAACAAAGAGGTCATACCGATTTTCTTACCAATAATACCTGACATTGTATAATTAAAAATTTATTTAAATTATTTTCTTCACACTCATATTCAGTGGTTTATACAGATTTTATTTATGAATAAACACAATCTCCCCACCAAACAAGTGTGCAAATTTAAGGTTTTTTTTTGAAACTACAAATTGTAAGTCGTTTTTTTCTGTATTTTATTATTTTTTTCTAACTTTGAAATCTATGAAATTATTCCATGTTTTCATTTTATTTTTACTCATTAATTGTTCTAATCCAAAGGAACATTCCTACTCTTTTTATTACTGGCGAACAGAGTGGAATTTGGACAAAAAAGAGCAAGAGAACCTGAAAAAATCTCAATCACAGACCATATACACTAGATTTTTTGATATTGATAAAAAAGAAGGCAGATTTACTCCTGTTGGGAAAATTCATTTTTCGCAAAAAAGTGACTTTCCTCTCACGCCTGTGATTTTCATAACGAATCGAACTTTTTTCGGAATCAAAAAAGAAGAAATCCATTCCCTTGCGAAAAATACTCTTTCTCTTATAGAAAATATAAAAAATGAAAACAAACTCTCTCTGACTTCCGAAATACAAATAGATTGCGACTGGACGGAACAAACGAGAGAAGATTATTTCTTGTTTTTAGAGGAACTAAAAAATATTTCAAAACAAAAAATTACCTGCACCCTTCGGCTCCACCAAGTGAAAAACAAAGAAAAAACAGGATTTCCGCCCGTGGAAAAGGTTTATCTAATGTGCTATGCCACTTATTCGCCACTAGAAAACCAGCCGAAAAATTCGATTTTAGATATTCCCACACTCAAAAATTATCTAATGAACATTGAGGAATATCCCATAAAAATGGACATTGCCCTTCCTTTATACTCTTGGGGAATCGTGAGCAATCATGTCGGGAAAAAGAAACTCATCAATGCGCTGACGATAAACGATTTATCTCAAAACAAAAACTTTAAGAAAATTTCTAAAACAGAATTTGAAGTGCTGGAAGATGATTTTTATTTTGGCGTGTACCTCAGCAAAGGATTTAAAATCAAAATTGAGGAAATTTCCCAAAACCAATTAGACGAAGTAAAACATTTTTTAGATAAAAAATTAGACCATTATAATATTGTATACTATCATCTGGATAGTAAATTTATAGACAAATATACTTTATAAGAATTATGAAAAAACTTGTTGTTTCCCTCTCGCTTTTATTTTTTGTTCATAAAGCGAACGCCTGCGTCTATGTCAATTTAGATTATGAATATTTCAACCTATTCGCTCAGGAAATGATACACGCTCCTGAATACGAGCCTTTCCTATTGGCCTATGACTCGCCTTTTTATGAAAGCCAAAATAAATTTCAAAGCGAAAATATAGAATCTTGGCAAAAATATTTTGACAACAAACTTACCTATGAGGAAACTTTGGCACTCGTGCAGACTATCAATTTAAAACACCTTCAAGACTGGTCTCATGGAAAACTCACACATGTTTTAAGCAAAAAACTTGGTGCTCAGTTTTTTAATAAGTATAAACAAGGGCTGACCTACCTCATCAAAGCCAAAGAACTGGAACCTTATATGGCGATTAGCTTTGTTGCAGATGAAGATTCGTTTTATTTTGATGTTGATAAAAACAGGAAAAATGCCACCCAGCTCAACTATTCCAAAACCATGAAAAGCCTGATGAACGCCTATAAAACATCAACCAACAAGGAAATAAAACTACGATACGCTTATCAAATCGTAAGGTTCAACCATTATACGAGAAACTACCAAAAGGCGGTTCATTATTTTGAAACTTTGGTTGCTCCCTTGAATTTAAAATCGCCGATTTATTATTACGCCTTACAACAAATGGCGGGCGCACAGAATGGTTTAGGAAAAAAAGAAACCGCAAATTGGAATTTCTTCAAAGTTTTCATCCACAGCAGAGATTTGAAACAGAGTTCCTATACTTCTATGAAATTCGCTAATTCAGGCGATTTCGAAGGACTACTCAGCAAGGCTAAAACTGCCGAAGAAAAAAACATGGCGTATTTTCTTTTGGCTTACAACGGCTACAGCAATCCCGTGCCGCTGATGCAGAAAATGCTGAAAAACAATGCTGATTCTAAAATCCTAAAAGTCCTCGCTGCCAGAGCGATTAACGAGCTGGAGAGAAGCTACCTCATGGCTTATCCTTCCTGCAAGGACAAGCATAAATGCCAAGACAAACTCCTTCCTGTAAGGACAAACTACGATGCAGAAACTGCCGATTTTTCCAAAGATTTACAAAAAATAATCACTGAAATAAAAGTAACTTCCAAAGATGTTTTCTGGGAGCTCAGCGATGCCTACCTTCGTTTTCTGAATAAAGATTTCAAGGGAAGCAATTGGGTCTTAAATAAAATAAAAACCACCAATTCCGACTATATCCAGCAGATAGAAAAAATGAAAATGCTGAACGAAATCGTTTCTCAAACCAAAATAACGCCAGAGTTTGAGGAAATTTTAATGAAAAAATACGGCAAAATCCTGCGAGAAGAACCCAGCAAAAATGAAAACGGCTGGTATAACTATCTCGGCACCAAAGATTTTATCATTGACATCATTGCCAACCGCTATTTCGTAGAACAGCAGGATGCAAAATCATTCCTTCTAAATAACAGCATCCACACCCTGCAATATTACCCAAATCTCGCTTTGACAAAGAAAATAGAAGCCTTCTACAAAAAGCCAAACAAGACAAGCTTTGAAAAATTCATCATCGAGCAGTCTATAAAAAACATTAACGCAGAAACTTTCTTTGAGCTAATCTATGGCGACCATGCGATGCGTATGGCTGATTTTAAAAAAGCTAAAACCCACTACGAGAAAGCAGGAAGTTTTGAGGATATTTATATTAAAAATGCCTATTATTATGGCGATGATAAAGAGAAAGCAAAAGACTATTTCAAAGATAAATACGATGGCTACAACCGTATTTCAAGCCTTATTTTCGGGCATAATGTCTGGGAAAGTTTTGACAGTCCGCAGGAAGTATCCATGAAAGCCGAAGACCTGAGCTTCTTCCCTTTCATTAAAAAGAAAATGAACAAGTTAGAACTTGCACAAGCCCTCATTCAACTCGAAGAAATAGGAAAAGAAAAATCCGTAAAAGGCGCGAAAGCCAACCAGCTCATCGGCAACCTACTCTACAACACCTCTGTTTTAGGGTATTTCCGTGAGCTTTTCACTTTGGATATGAACAACAGCAACAGCCCTAAATTCCACTTCCATGAACAGGCAAGCGAGAGAAAATATGATTTCTCCTACAAAACCTTTTACGACAGCGGATTCATAGAGCCAGATAATTTTGACCTTGCTATCGGCTACTACGAAAAAGCCCTAAAACACTCTAAAAACAAAGAGCAAAAAGCCAGAATTCTTTTCCAAATGGCAAGCGCAGAGCAAGGGAAATTCTATCAATGGGAAGCCAATCAGAATTTTTATATCGACTATTCTGACCCAGATTATTCAGAAAAAGTAAAAGTTTTTGAAGCCCAAATAAGTCTGACGAAGAGAGAAAAATTCCGAACTTACTTCGCAGAGCTGAAAAAACATTACAAACGAACCCAAACCGTAAAAGACTTACAGACAAGCTGTTTGTACTTTGCACACTACATGAGATAGGATTTTTCCGGTAAATAATCTTACCTTTGCACCAATAGAGAAACGATTTCGGAGCCATTCCGAAATCGCTTCTTGTCATTTAATTTATACCAAAAAATGAGTTTACAAACGATAGACAAATCACTATTAACCAAACTTTTAAACCAAAATTTCGGAGAAGATATTTTTCAAAATTGGAAAAAAACCGAGCATCTTTCCGTGAAAGGAGCAGTAGGCTCTACCATGAGCATTCTCGCTGCCGAGGTTTTCCTAAGCCAGCAAAAAACCATTCTTTTCATTACCGATGACAAGGAAGATTCCCACTACACAACCACCGAAATGGAGGAACTTGTCGGCGAAGAAAATGTCCTGCACCTGCCCAACTCCTACACAGAGCCTTATCAGGAGGAACGGACTAAAAACGCCAATTTGGTTTTGAGAACAGAGGTGATTAACCAACTGAATATCAATAACAAACAAAAAATAATCGTAGCTCATATCTCTGCTCTAAATGAAAAAGTTCTGAAAAAAGAAGATTTCAAAATGATTTCTCACCGCATCAAAACGGGCGAAAAACTGGATTTTGATTTTACGGAAGAACTGCTCAATCAGTTTCATTTTAATTTGACAGATTTTGTCTCCGAGCCTGGTGAATTCGCGGTTCGAGGCGGAATTGTAGATGTTTTTTCCTACTCAAATGAAA
The DNA here is from genome assembly GCA_937890925.1 of uncultured Riemerella sp. Lineage (GTDB taxonomy): Bacteria > Bacteroidota > Bacteroidia > Flavobacteriales > Weeksellaceae > JABCPE02. The sequence goes on along the minus strand of CALAEK010000002.1, from coordinate 11,553 downwards.
AACCTTTCCGAATCACATTTTTCGGGAATGAAATAGAAAGCATCAAAACTTTTGACATAGAAACACAGCTTTCTGTGGAGAAAGTAGATGAGTTTCAATTGGTTTCTAATATCAATCTTTCCTCACAAGGCGAGAAAGTTCCGTTTTTTGACTTGCTGCCTTCGGACAGCCTGATTATGATCAAAAACGCTTATTCTTGTTTGGATAAAATGGAGGCTTTTTACCAAAAGGCTCAAAATCAGTTCGATAAACTGAGCAAAACCATCAAACACCGAGAGCCTCACGAGCTGTTTCTTTCCAGCGAAGAGTTTTCAAAATGTTTTCAAAAATTCAGAACCATAGATTTTTCAAATAGTCCTTCATCAAAAATCATTCAGCTGAGCCAAACTCCACAGCCGAGTTTTCACAAGAATTTTGAACTTTTGATAGAGGATCTTATCACAAAAAAAGAGCAAGGCTACGAGGTCTGGATTTCCTTTTCTTCTGAGAAACAAAAAGACAGACTTACAGAAATCATCGAGACCTTAGCCACTGAACATCAGCAGGATGCGGTTAATCATCTTTTCACGGCATTTCAGTCAGAGCTTCACGAGGGCTTTGTGGATAGCCGTTATAAAATCGCGGTTTATACTGACCACCAGATTTTTGACCGTTATCAAAGATTTAAAACCAAAGATTCTTTCGCCAAGTCTGAGCATTTGACCCTGAAAGACCTGATGCAGCTGCAGGTTGGCGATTACATCACGCACATAGACCACGGAATCGGTAAATTCATGGGACTGGTCAAAGTAAATAACGACGGCAAAACGCAGGAATGTTTCAAACTTTCTTATAAAAACGGCGACTTGCTGTATGTGAGCATTCACTCTCTGCACAAAATCTCAAAATACAACGGCTCGGAAGGAAAAGAAATCGCCCTTTCCAAACTGGGCTCTCCTGCTTGGAAAAACCTTAAACAAAAGACCAAAGCGAAAGTAAAACAAATAGCTTTTGACCTAATAAAACTCTACGCACAGAGAAAAACCTCCAAAGGTTTTGCCTTCTCGCCAGACACCTATCTACAAGATGAGCTGGAAGCGAGTTTCATCTACGAAGACACGCCAGACCAAGAGAAAGCGACCCATGATGTGAAAAAAGACATGGAGGCAGAAACCATTATGGACAGGCTCATCTGTGGCGATGTAGGTTTTGGGAAAACGGAGGTCGCTATTCGTGCAGCCTTCAAAGCGGCGACCGATGGCAAACAGGTGGCGGTGCTGGTTCCTACGACCATTTTGGCATTTCAGCATTTTAGAAGTTTTACAGAAAGACTGAAAGATTTTCCTATCAATGTTTCTTATCTCAATCGTTTCCGAACGGCAAAACAGAAAAAAGAAACGCTGGAAGGTCTAGAAAGTGGTAAAATAGACATCGTGATAGGAACACATCAGCTGGTTTCGGATAAGGTGAAATTCAAGGATTTAGGACTTTTAATCATTGATGAAGAGCATAAATTCGGAGTAAATGTAAAAGACAAACTTAAAACCCTGAAAACCAACATAGACACGCTTACCCTGACCGCTACACCAATCCCAAGGACACTGCAGTTTTCGCTAATGGCAGCAAGGGATTTATCCGTAATAAAAACACCGCCGCCGAACCGACAGCCTGTGGAAACTCAGCTGATAGGCTTCGATGAAGAAACGCTGAGAGACGCCATTTCCTACGAACTGCAAAGAGATGGGCAGGTGTATTTCATTAACAATAGAATTGACAATTTAAAGGAAATCGCTGGTCTTGTCCAAAGGCTCGTGCCTGATGCCAGAATCATCACTGGACACGGACAGCTGGACGGGAAGGAATTGGAAGAAAGGGTTTTGGACTTTATGGATGGGAAATATGATGTTCTCATCTCTACGACCATCGTAGAAAGCGGCGTGGATGTCCCGAATGCCAATACTATTTTCATCAATGATGCGCAGAGATTCGGGATTGCAGACCTCCACCAGATGCGCGGCCGTGTGGGCAGAAGCGACAGGAAAGCCTTTTGTTATCTCATCACGCCGCCGTATGATATGATAACCTCCGATGCTAGAAAACGACTGGAAGCGATAGAGCAGTTTTCGGATTTGGGGAGCGGGTTCCAGATCGCGATGAAAGACTTGGAAATCCGTGGTGCAGGAGATTTACTCGGTGCAGAGCAGAGCGGATTTATCAACGAAATGGGCTTTGAAACTTACCAAAAACTTATGCAGGAGGCTTTGGAAGAGCTTCAGGATGATGAGTCGTTTGAGGAATTATTTAATAATGAAGAAGACAGGAAAAAACTTTTCAAATCGGTAAAAGAAGTGAATATCGATACTGATTTTGAGCTGATGCTGCCTGACCATTATGTAGATTCCACCTCGGAGAGGCTCCTCCTCTACCAGAGATTGGCAGAAATAGAAAACAAAAAGGAGCTGGAAAAGTTCCAAAACGAGCTGGAAGACCGATTTGGAAAACTACCAGAAGAAGCCGTGAATTTGCTGAAATCTGTAGAGCTGAAATGGCTCGCCGCAGAGATAGGCTTTGAGAAAATAGTGATGAAAAAAGGCGTGTTTTTGGGATATTTCCCAGACAATCCACAGGACAAATTTTATCAAAGTGAAAAATTTAAACACCTACTGAATTATCTGACACAAAACCCAAGCCAAGCCCAGCTGAAAGAGAAAAACAACCAGCTGCTCATGCGAAAAGATAGCATGGAAAGCATTGAGGAAATCAACCAGCTCCTAAGCTCAATAAACAACCCAGCCTAAGCATTTTACTTAGGCTGGGTCTATTTTATTCTTGTTTTTGATTAGACTTCATAAGGTCATAAATATAACATGCTGTTTTTATCATAAATTCTCCAGCAGATTCAGGAGAAGCAGCTTCTACCTTGACTAAATATTCATCTATAGCTTCTGTGCTATCAATATATGTATCATTTTTAGAATATGTTATAGTAGAAATTAATCCAGATTTATTGTATTTACAATTTATTAGAATCTGATTTTTCATCTTCGTATAATATTTATTATTAGGTAATTTTTGTGGAGAGGAATAATCAAATAAAAACCATGCTGTAATATAACCTGACCTTTCTGATTCTCTTACGGTTTTTGGATAAATATAATATTTCATATTCTTATCTGTGGCTTCTCCTAATAAAACCGTTTCTGGTATTTCCTGTGCTTTTATTGCAAAAGCAAATAACATAAATAAAAGTAAAGCTGTTTTTTTCATAATAATTTTATTTTCCTACCAAGCCCTAAACACAGATGAACAAATACAAATAAGTGAGGACTTTTTAGTTTTATTTAATGTGCAAGATTTTGGAAATCATCCGAACACCAAAATAAAAGCTAACACTTCTTTTTAATCATTAAATTTCTCGCACAAAGATACAAAACCTACTCCTATCTTGGCTGATGATTTTGGTCATAAATCCATTAAAACAAGGCGTTTAGTTTTAAGAAAAATAATCATGAGAAAAGGCGTATTTTTGGGGATATTTCCCAGACAATCCACAGGACAAATTTTATCAAAGTGAAAAATTCAAACACCTGCTGAATTATCTGTCACAAAACCCAAGCTAAAAGAGAAAAACAACCAGAGGAAGCAAATAGATTATTAGATAAAATCCTTAGATAATTTTATTTATCTTTGTAAAAATAACTTTATGAAAAAGATTTTTGTATTATTTGGTTTATTCTCTTTTCTATTGGGTTTCTCTCAGAAAAAATATCATTTCAAAAACAATGAAGGGAAAGAAGAAAATATCTACTTACTTTTCAAAAACAATATTAAACAGGAATACAAACCCATAAAAACCATTAGAACCAAATTTTCTTCAAAAAATGTAGAGGAGAATACATTTGAATATCAACTGAACTATCTAGCAAACCTTTGCCTGAACAATGGAGGAAACTCAATGTGGATAAAATGGATTCAAAACATAGGTGAGCCTGATTCTTTTGTGATGTCAGCTTATATTTATCATTTACCTGATAATGAATTTTCCATAGAAGAGAAGGAAAACGAAAAAACTGAGCTCATTGTTTATAGACCTAAATATTATAATGGTTTGGGTGCTGAATTCTCAAAGTTAGAAATCTTTATCAATGGCAAACCTCTAAATTTAAAAAAAGGAACGGTTTTTAATATGGAAAAACCTGCTGATGAAGAGTTTTATTTAGAAATTCCTAAACACAAAATCAAAGAAAAAATTAAAATCAATGAAGGAGAAAAGAATTATCTAAAATTTATGCTTTATCAAAATATACCTAAAGGTAATACCCTTTACCCAAACCAAATTATCATTCCTCTTGGTAAAGTATTTCCTGTATTCGATTTAGTAAGTGAGGTTCAAGCAGATATAGAAATTGATAATTTTTAATTTCAAAAAAAAGATAAAACCATAATTTTAAAATCATTTACTTATTTTTACTTTACCAAGTGTAAGTTATTGATATGGAGAATTATCATCATTTTAATTAAAACAATGAAATACTTAATTTTAGGAATAGGAAACAAAGGCGAAAAATACGAAAATACAAGGCATAACATCGGTTTTAAAATCGTGGAAAAAGTTGCCGAAAAAATAGATGCACAGTTCAGCTCTACAAACTACGGATGGACAGCAGAAGGAAAATACAAGGGCAGAAAAATAATTCTTTTAAAACCAGACACTTATGTGAATCTCTCTGGAAACGCCCTAAAATTCTGGATGCAGAAAGAAAACATTCCTTTGGAAAATATCCTCGTCGTGACAGATGATTTGGCGCTGCCTTTCGGTGCTTTACGCCTAAAATCAAAGGGTTCTGATGCTGGGCACAACGGTCTGAAAAACATTCAGGAAATGATAAAAACCCAAAACTACGCCCGCCTGAGATTTGGGATTTCTTCCGATTTTGAAAAAGGCAGACAGATAGACTATGTCATCGGTGAATGGAGCGAGGAAGAAAAAGAAAAACTCCCAGAAAGAATCGAAAAATTTGCAGATGCCTGCCTGTCCTTCGTTTTCGCAGGAATTACCAATACGATGAATACTTTTAATGGAAAATAAATTTTTATTACTAAAATCACCAAAAAACTATTATTTTTGTAAAAATTTGAATTTGTGATTAGTAACGAGCAAATAAAAGACGCACAGACCCGAATAGATGATTTATACAAATACCTTCAAATAGAGCGAAAAAAGGTAGAAATATCCAATGATGATGAGAAAACCGCTTCGCCAGAATTTTGGGACAACCCGAAAGAAGCCGAGGCATTTCTGAAACAGCTCCGCTCCAAAAAGAAATGGGTGGAAGAATATGAAGAAATCCATAAAGAATTTGAAGACTTACAAGTATTGGTAGAGTTTTCCAAAGAAGACCCAGAAAGTGAAAAAGAAGTAGAAGACATCTTCCCAAAACTTCTTGAAAAAATAGAAAATCTGGAATTTAAAAACATGCTTTCCAGCGAAGGAGACGAGCTTTCTGCTGTCCTCCAAATCACGGCTGGAGCAGGTGGAACGGAGAGCTGCGACTGGGCATCTATGCTGATGAGAATGTACATCATGTGGGCAGAAAAGCAGGGATACAGCGTGCGAGAGCTCAACTTCCAAGAAGGAGATGTAGCGGGTGTGAAAACCGTGACTTTAGAAATAGATGGTGAATTTGCCTTCGGATATCTAAAAGGTGAAAACGGTGTGCATCGTTTGGTGAGAATTTCTCCTTTTGACAGCAATGCGAAACGCCATACCAGCTTTGTTTCCGTTTATGTTTATCCTTTGGTGGATGACACTATTGAGATTAATATCAATCCTTCCGATATCAGTTTTGAAACCATGAGAGCCAGCGGTGCAGGAGGACAGAATGTAAACAAAGTAGAAACCGCCGTGCGACTTCGCCACCACCCTACGGGAATCATCATCGAAAACTCTGAAAGCCGTTCTCAGCTTCAAAACAAAGAAAAAGCCATGCAACTCTTAAAATCAAGGCTTTACGAAATAGAATTGGAAGAAAGAAACAAGGCACGAAACGAAATAGAAGCAGGAAAAATGAAAATAGAATGGGGCAGCCAGATTAGAAACTATGTGATGCATCCTTACAAATTGGTAAAAGATGTTCGCTCTGGCTATGAGACCTCTGATGTAGATGCTGTGATGAATGGCAACATCACTCCTTTCCTGAAATCTTTCCTAATGGCAGAAGGACAAGGTGATGAAACTCATGATTTAACGATATAAAATTTTATCGTTGATATTCTTAAATAAATTATCTTTGTTGATTATTAGATTTTATGGAACATTTTGAAAGTTGGAAAGATTTAGTAAACCCCGAATTTTACATTAAATTGGGCGGTTTTTGGCTGGTGCTTCTCATCGTATTTGCAGAATCGGGATTATTCTTTGGATTCTTCCTGCCTGGGGATAGTTTATTGTTTATTTCTGGAATTTATTCCACCACGATTATCAGCGAAACTTTTGGAGAAACAGGGAGTGACCTTCTCAATACTACGATTTTAGCTGCCACTGTCGGTGTTGCTGCTATTCTTGGAGATTCAGTAGGATATTGGTTTGGCTCAAAAAGCGGTCAGAAACTTTATCATAAGAAAGAATCTTTTTTCTTTAAAAGAAGTTATCTACTGAAAGCACAGCAATTTTATGAAGAAAATGGAGCGATGGCTATCATTATTGCAAGATTTTTACCTATGATTAGAACCTTTGCTCCTATTGTAGCGGGCATAGTGAAAATGGATAGCAAAAAGTTCTTTCTATACAATATTATAGGTGGGCTTTTATGGTCTTTTTCACTGATTTTTGCAGGACATTATTTGGATAAACTTTTTATCGACCAGTTTGGAATTGATTTGAAAAAACATTTGGAATATATTATCATTGGACTGATTGTAGTAACAACAGCTCCTGTTCTAATCAAAGCCCTTAAAAAATAAAACTTTTAAAATACTTTTTAGATTTATTCTCGATTAGTAAAAAAATAAAAAGCTGTTTCAAAATGAAACAGCTTTTTTAGTTATTGTAATTTAATAATTACTTCAATTCTACTTCAGCACCAGCTTCTTCTAATTGCTTTTTAAGAGCTTCTGCTTCATCTTTTGGAACTCCTGTTTTTACTGGAGCTGGAGCACCATCTACGATGTCTTTAGCTTCTTTAAGACCAGCACCTGTTAAGTCTTTAACTAACTTAACTACAGCTAATTTAGAAGCACCTGCATTTTTAAGGATTACATCAAATTCTGATTTTTCCTCAGCTGCAGCACCTCCACCAGCAGCACCAGACACTACTACTGCAGCAGCAGCTGGCTCGATTCCGTACTCTTCTTTAAGAATAGTAGCTAATTCATTTACATCTTTTACTGTTAAGTTAACAAGCGTTTCCGCTAATTTTTTTAAATCTGACATTTTTTTAATGTTTTAATTGTTGAACGATTTATTTTAATTTTATTGAGTGTCTATTTTACTCAGTGAAGACCTAAAATTACTCTGCTCCTTCTTCAGATGCAGGCTCTTCTTGTTTTGGTTCTTCTGCCACAGGAGCTTCTGCTTTTGCTTCTGCAACCTCTGGTTTGTTTTGCAATGCAGAAATCAAGTTTCTGATTGGAGACTGAAGCAATCCTATGATTTCTCCAATCATCTCTTCTCTAGACTTGATATTTGCTAGAGTATCTAACTGGTTATCACCAATATAGAAAGTTTCTTGCAAATAAGCCGATTTCAAAGCAGGAAATTCTCCATTCTTTCTGAAATTCTTGATAAGTTTTGCAGGAGCATTTGCTACTTCTGCTATCATCAATGCAGAGTTTCCTTTGAATGTAGAGAACATTTCTGAGTAATCTACTCCCTCCACTTGTTCCATCGCTTTTTGAAGCAATGTATTTTTTACAACTCTAAGCGTAACATTACTTTTAAATGCTTGTCTTCTAAAATCTGAAGTAGCAGCAGCATTCATTCCTTCAAGATTTGCTACATAAACCACTTTGGCATCTTGTAACAATTCTTTTAATTCTTGTATTACTAATACTTTTTCTTCTTTTGTCATTGTCTTTCAGATTTTAGTTTACAGATTTAGTATCGATAGCAATACCTGGACTCATTGTAGAAGAAAGGTAAATACTCTTCACATAAGTTCCTTTTGCTGCAGTTGGTTTTAATTTGATTAAAGCCTGAATAAGCTCTTGCGCATTTTCTCTAATCTTATCTGCATCAAAAGATACTTTACCAATACCTGCATGTACAATACCATATTTATCCACTTTGAAATCAATTTTACCTGATTTCACCTCTGCTACTGCTTTACCTACTTCCATAGTAACTGTTCCAGACTTAGGATTTGGCATTAGACCTCTTGGACCCAATACTCTACCCAATGGACCTAGTTTACCCATCACAGCTGGCATAGTAACAATAACATCTACATCTGTCCAACCATTTTTGATTTTTTCTAAGTACTCATCTAGACCTACATGGTCAGCACCAGCAGCTTTTGCTTCTGCTTCTTTATCAGGAGTAACCAAAGCCAATACACGGATGTCTTTACCCGTTCCATGAGGAAGAGAAACTACTCCTCTTACCATTTGATTAGCTTTACGAGGATCTACACCTAATCTCACAGCGATATCTACAGAAGCATCAAATTTTGCTGTATTTACTTCTTTTACTAAGGCTGAAGCTTCTTCAAGGCTATATGCCTTATTTTTTTCTAGCTTAGCTACAGCTTCCTTTTGCTTTTTAGTTAATTTTGCCATTCCTTAATTTTTAAGCGTTAGGTTTCGTTCCTGTTACTTTCAATCCCATTGATCTTGCTGTACCAGCAACCATACTCAAAGCTGAATCTATTGTAAAGCAGTTAAGATCTGCCATTTTATCTTCAGCGATTTTTTGTACTTGCTCCCAAGTTACAGAACCTACTTTATTTCTGTTAGGCTCCCCAGATCCTTTCTTTACCTTAGACGCCTCTAAAAGCTGAACTGCTGCTGGAGGTGTTTTAATGATAAATTCGAAAGACTTATCCTCATAAACTGTAATTACTACAGGAAGGATTTGACCTGGCTTATCTTGCGTTCTTCCATTAAATTGTTTACAAAACTCCATAATGTTCACCCCTGCAGAACCCAATGCTGGACCTACTGGTGGAGAAGGGTTTGCTGCCCCTCCTTTCACTTGAAGTTTTACCATTTTAAAGACTTTCTTTGCCATGTTTCTTTATTAAAATAAATTAAAAATATAAAAATGTGGAAGCATTTTATAAATCTGTAAATGAATAGATGAAATATCCTTCTCACCTGAACACTTCAACTCCATTTACGGACTGCAAAATTATAAATTTATTTCTTATCTACAAAAATAAATTTACTTTTTATTCTAAATATCAATAAAAAAACCACCCTAAAAAGAGTGGTTATATTTTAATTAAAGTTTCTCTACTTGCATGTAGCTTAGTTCTAATGGAGTTTCCCTTCCAAATATTCGAACTTTAACTTCTAATTTTTTCTTATCCTCATGGATTTTTTCAATAGAACCATTGAATCCGTTAAATGGCCCATCTATAACTTTCACATTTTCTCCCACAACGAAAGGAATTTCTACATCCACTGCAAATTCAGAAAGTTCATCTATTTTCCCTAGCATTCTATTAACTTCCGCAGGTCTCATAGGAACAGGATCTCCTCCTTTTGTCAAACTCAAAAATGAAATAACCCCTGGTATATTCTTTATCATATGTGGAATTTCGCCCATAAGATTAGCCTCTACCATAAGATATCCTGGATAATAAGGTCTTTCCTTAAAGACTTTTTTTCCATTTTTCATCTGTGCTACCTTTTCTGTAGGAATCACAACTTGAGTCACAAAAGACTCATACCCTAGTCTTCTAACCTCAGTTTCTATATAGGATTTCACTTTATTTTCCTGTCCGCTAACGGCTTTCAGCACATACCATTTTAATTCTTCCATGAGAAAATTTTTAGTTAAAAAATCCTATAAACAACGAATACAAATTCTTGATTGATATACTAAAAAGGCTATCTACCCCAAATGTAAACAAGGCCAATATCAATGTAGACACAGCCACAACAACTGTAGAAGACTGTAATTCTTTCCACTTCAGCCACTCAACCTTTTCTCTAAACTCTAAAAAAGAATCTTTAACAAAACTTATTAAACTCATAATATATCACCAATAAGAAAAAACTAAGGAAATCCCATCTATGATTACACAATAAATAAAATATACCTTAGTCTAAATTTGCACGGGCACTAGGATTCGAACCCAGATCAACGGTTTTGGAGACCGGTATCCTACCATTGGACGATGCCCGTAGTTTAATTTTAAATTTAAAAAGTTTTCCCGAAAGCTCCCTTTCGGGAAAACTTTATTATACTAAATGATTAGTCTAAAATTTCAGTTACCTGACCAGCACCTACTGTTCTACCTCCTTCTCTAATCGCAAATCTAAGACCTACATTAAGAGCGATTGGTTGTAACAATTCCACTGTAATAGTCAAGTTATCACCAGGCATCACCATTTCTACACCATCTGGTAAGAAGATTTCACCTGTAACATCCGTTGTTCTTACATAGAACTGAGGACGATATTTGTTGTGGAATGGAGTATGTCTTCCTCCTTCTTCTTTAGAAAGGATATAAACCTCAGCTTTGAATTTTTTATGTGGAGTTACAGATCCTTGTTTAGCGATAACCATACCTCTTCTGATATCAGTTTTCTCGATACCTCTCAACAATAGACCAACATTATCTCCAGCTTCTCCTCTATCAAGGATTTTTCTAAACATCTCTACCCCTGTTACAGTAGAAGTTAATTTTTCAGCACCCATACCAATGATATCAACAGGATCACCTGTATTGATAACACCAGACTCGATTCTACCTGTAGCCACAGTACCTCTACCTGTAATAGAGAACACATCTTCTATCGGCATCAAGAATGGCTTATCTTGATCTCTCACTGGTTGCTCGATCCAGTTATCTACAGCATCCATTAATTCTTCTACTGTAGCAACCCATTTAGGCTCACCATTAAGAGCACCAAGAGCAGAACCTTTGATTACTGGAGAGTTATCCCCATCATATTCATAAGAAGAAAGAAGATCTCTCAACTCAAGCTCTACCAATTCTAACAATTCTGGGTCATCCACCATATCCACTTTGTTCATGAACACAACGATTCTTGGAACATTTACCTGACGACAAAGCAAGATATGCTCTCTCGTTTGCGGCATAGGCCCATCAGTTGCAGCACACACAAGGATAGCTCCATCCATTTGAGCTGCACCCGTAACCATGTTTTTAACATAGTCGGCGTGACCAGGACAGTCTACATGGGCATAGTGTCTGTTTTCTGTTTCATATTCAATATGTGAAGTATTAATTGTAATACCTCTTTCTTTTTCTTCTGGAGCTGAGTCAATTGCAGAGAAATCTCTCTTCTCAGCCAATCCTTTGTCTGACAATACTTTAGATATTGCAGCAGTCAAAGTAGTCTTACCGTGGTCAACGTGACCAATTGTACCAATGTTAACATGCG
>CALAEK010000001.1 GCA_937890925.1 uncultured Riemerella sp. | reverse complement strand
TGTGTATAAGAGACAGAGTCTGGACACCACAGAGCAGCATAGCGGGTAACGCCCGTCCGTAGCGATACGAGGACAAGTGCAACAGAAAGCAAGTACAGTACGGCTGTAGTGAAATCAGGTAAACTCTATGCGGTGCAACACTAAGTATATCGGTAACTAAGGGTAGCTCGTCCAATGCCGAGGGGTAAGTGGCTAAAGTTTTATAGCAATATAAAATGTAGATAAATAACAAGCACTTTGATTTTTCAAAGGACAGAATCCGGCTTATAGCACTTGTCTTTATTATATTTTGGTTCTATTGAGAAATAGATGAAAAGGGAATCGGATGAAAATCCCGAGCTGTCCCCGCAACTGTAAATTGCAAAAAAAGTTTCTACAAAAAAGCCACTGCTCACGCGGGAAGGCGTAGAAATGCAAAAGCCAGGAGACCTGCCAGATATAAATTTAATAACAAAACTTTCGGAGGAAAAGTAGAATTATGATTAAAAAGTATATTTCCCTAATCGTTTGGGGAGCTGTCTCCTTTGTAGCTGCACAAGAGAAAAAAATAGATACAGTTTTTATTTCGGATAAAAAACTGAACGAATCTGTACATTTCCAGAAGGTTATCAATCTTTCGGACAATATTCATAAAAATACCAGCAATCTTTCGGAAACCCTTCGGTTTTCTACACCTCTCTACATCAAAGAAAATGGAAGAGGAATGGTGTCTTCGCCCTCTTTCCGTGGGACAACAGCGCAGCAGACAGCTTTCATCTGGAATGGTATCAATATCAATTCCTTGTTTTTAGGACAGGGAGATATTAACAATATTGGACTTCTCAATTTTGATAAAATCAGTGTAAAAGCTGGTGGTGGAAGCATTTCCTACGGCACAGGCGCAATCGGCGGAACGATACATCTGGATGATAGAATCCAGTTCGGAAAAGGGCTTAATGGAAATTTGTTCTCGGAATTTGGGTCTTTTAACACCTTAAATTCAGCATTAAAAATAGCTTACAGCAATGATAATTTTTCTGTAAAACTAAACACCGCCCTTGCCAAAAGCGAAAACAACTACGAAGTCCCAAAAGAAAAATACATTAACAGAAACGGAGCTTACTACCAGTACAACTACTCTATTTCTGCTGCCTATCGTTTTAATGACCATCAGAAAATCGCGATGTTTTCGCTGTGGAATACAGGATTACAGCATTATCCTGTTTTTTCTGAAAGCCAGACAAAAACGAAATATGCCACTGATGGGCTGAAAACCATGATTAACTGGCAGAGCGATTACGGCAATTTTCACAATGATTTGAAACTCGCTTTTCTGAGTGAAAAATATGATTATTATAACGATATAAATTCACCCAAAAGCAATGGCGCAGAGGGAAAAACTTGGCTCGTCCGCAATGATTTTTCTTATCAAAAGCCTAATAATTTCAGCATAAATCTAATCAGCGAATACCAATACAATTCTGCTGAGGGATACTCCTCTGGAATCACAAGCCCTAAGAGAAACACTGGTTATCTGGCGATTACGGCTAATAAAAACTTATTTTCACGCCTTTACATAGAAGGTTCACTCAGAAAAGATTTGGTAGAAAATATAGAAAGTCCTTATCTTTTTTTCGTGGGCTCTCGTATAGATTTTACCAAAAATTATTCATTAAACCTAAACGCTTCTAAAAATTTTAGATATCCTACTTTTAATGATTTATACTGGCAACCAGGCGGAAATCTGAACCTAAAACCAGAAACTGCATATCAGTTTGAAATCAATCATTTATTCAAGTTTAAAAACCTGAATATAGACATTACTTCTTTTTATAATGATATAGAAAATCTTATCCAGTGGCTGCCCACTTCTTCTGGATATTGGTCGCCATTTAACAGCAAAAAAATCCGCTCCTTTGGTGGTGAAATTTATGCTGATTACACCCGTAATATAAGCAAAAACACTTTGAAAATAAGCCTTTCTTACGCCTATACCAACTCCAAAGACACAGAAAAAAACAAATCACTTTCCTATGTCCCAAAGCACAAAGCCAACGGGCTTATTTCACTGAAAAACAAGTATTTAAACCTATTCATCCAAGGAATGTTCACCAGCGAAGTTTTCACAACGACTGATGAAAATAAAAACTACCAGCTGCCTCATTACACCATCGTAAATGCAGGGATTGAGTTTTATTTAAAGAAAAACATCACCCTCGGTGGAAAGATTAACAACATTCTAAATCAGGTCTATAAAACCAGCGACTACTATCCGCTGCCTTTAAGAAATTTTAATATCAATTTTAATATCAATTTTTAATAATTTACATTCTATGAAAAATTTTAAAATCACAGGGCTTATCGCTCTTTTAGCCCTAACGGCTGTTTCTTGTAACCGAGACGAAGCAGATGCTATCATTCCTGCAGAAAAGCACGAAAACGGAATTCTCGTAGCAAATGAAGGTAAATTCGGAACTCCCAATGCAGAACTAAGCTACATCAGCAGAGGGTTTTCCTCCATCAAAAACGATATCTACAAAACTACGAATGGAGAAAACCTAGGAGATGTCCTCCAGCATGTGAATTTCCACAATGGAGAAGCCTATCTTGTGATGAATAATTCTAACAAAATCATCGTCACTGATAGATATACTTTTAAGAAAAAAGCTGAAATCACACAAGATGTTAAAAATCCTCGCTATATCACTTTCGTAGGAAATCAGGCCTATGTCACAAACAGCACTTACGGCGGAGAACAAAGCGTAACTATTTATAATACAGAGAATAACAGTCTAATTAAAAAAATCCCTAGCAGTGATACAGTTGAAAGAATCGTAACTGCTGGAACCAATGTATTTGTTCAAAATGCAAGTTTTGGAACAGGAAACAAGCTGACTATCATTTCCTCCGCTTCTAATAATGTAACAGGAACCATCACCGTTCCTAATGGAGCCATCAACAAAACCATTTCTTATAACAACGATGTCTATGTAATAACAGGAAAACCTACCGAAACGGATTCCTACATTTACAAATATAATTCCAGCGGAAGCCTCACAAGTACGGTAACTCTCACAGGAATAAAAAATGCCAACAACATCGAAATAGACAATGGATACATCTATTTCACAGCAGGAACTGGAGTATATTCTATGGAACTTTCTTCCAGCACTGCTCCAAGCAGCCCTGTATTTAGTGTTGCAGAAAACGGATATTCCACTCTTTATGGATTTAATGTAATTGATGGGCTTATATACATTTCCGATGCCAAAGGATTTACCCAAGCCAGCGAAGTAAGCATCTATACTCCTTCGGGAGTTCGTATAAAAACTTTCTCTTCGGGAATAGGAACGAATGCTTTTTACAAAAATTAAAATAAAAAAAATTGGGCTTAGATAAGTCCAATTTTTTTTGCTTCTTGTATTACTAATTCTTTTGCGGCTTCATGTTCATTAGGAATTTCTCCCTCCAAAACTGCCTCTTTTACTCTTTCCTTCAAAATTCCTATCTCCTTGCCAGGCTTCAGGTTAAACATCTGCATAATCTCCTCACCTGTTATTGGTGGCTGAAAATTCCTAACATGGTCTTTTTCTTCTACTTCCTTTATTTTTTTCGCCACATATTCAAAATTCTTCTTGAATTTTTCCTGCTTGTAAGAATTTTTTGTTGTGATATCAGCTTTACAAAGGGTAAACAAATCCTCTAAATCCTCTCCTGCATCAAACAACATCCTGCGCAGCGCACTATCCGAAACATCATCTGAAATAAGGGCAATCGGTCTAGAAGACAATTTCACCATTTTTTGAACATATTTCATATCCTTCCCTAATGGAAGTTTCAGCCTTTGGAATATGGTTTTCACCATTTTTGACCCTAAAAACTCATGCCCATGGAATGTCCATCCTGTTCCTTTTACATATTTTTTTGTTGGAGCCTTGCCCACATCATGCAGCAGCGCTGCCCATCTCAGCCAAAGATTATCCGTGTTTTTTGAAATGTTATCCACCACTTCCAGCGTATGCCAGAAGTTATCTTTATGCTTCTGCCCTTCTACTTCTTCTATCCCTTCTAATGCTGTGAGCTCTGGTAAAACAATATCCAAAAGCCCTGTTTTTTTCATAATTTCCAATCCTACAGAAGGTTTTTCAGACAGCATAATTTTGTTAAACTCCACCATTATCCGCTCCACAGTGATTATTTCTATTCTTTTCGCTTCTTTTTCTATAGCTTCCAATGATTTTTGCTCTATTGAAAAACCAAGTGTGGAAGCAAATCTAATGGCACGCATCATTCTCAAAGGGTCATCCGAATATGTTTGGACTGGTTCTAGTGGAGTTCGAAGTATCTTCTGCTCCATATCTTCCATCCCATTAAATGGGTCTATAAGCTCCCCAAAATTATCTTTATTGAGTGAAATCGCCATCGCATTTACCGTGAAATCTCGTCGCTTTTGGTCATCTTCCAATGTTCCTTGTTCCACTTGAGGATTGCGGCTGTCAGCACTATAGCTTTCCTTTCTCGCTCCTACAAATTCCAATTCCAAATTTTCATAACGAAACATCGCTGTTCCATAAGTTTTGAAAACAGAAACTTTAGTTTCAGGATTGATACTTTTTGCAACGGCTTGTGCCAGTTCTATTCCACTGCTTTCCGTTACAAAATCAATATCCGTAGGAGATTTTCTACCGAGCAGCAAATCTCGGACATACCCACCGACAACATAGACAGACTGCCCTCTATCATGGGCAACCTGAGAAATTATTTTGAATATTTTTAGATTTTTATTTTGTGTAAGATTTACTTTCATCACATAAAAGGATATTCGTTATTCTAAAAAACACATTGATAAAAGTAACAAAAAAGACCTTTGATAGTTACCAAAGGTCTTTCTTTTGTAGCCCGTAGGGGAATCGAACCCCTCTTGCAAGAATGAAAATCTTGAGTCCTAACCGATAGACGAACGGGCCAACTGTTTTTTGCGTTTGCAAATATACTAACTTTTTTTATCCCACCAAATTTTTTTTGAAAAATTATTTATTATTTTTTTGAATCACGGGATTTTTTATACCTTTTTCCTCCATCTGCTTTCTCAGTTTTACGGCTTCTTCAAGGGTTTTTACATTTCCTGCAGTATAGTAATGTGTGTCTCCTATTTTTTCTCTTTTGACATCAGGAATTTTATTTACAGGAGAATCTTTTGGCAGCCTTGATGGTGAAGCGGCTAATTCTATAGTATAATAACCTTGTGATAACTTTTGGTCAGGTGTAAAATTAACTACCGTAGCATTTTTAAATCCAGCATCTTTAGCTGTTTTCAAGTTTTCATCTCGTATAGACGCATAATTAGTCATGCTGTAATAATATCTATACATAGAACCCTCTTTTATGGTCAAAATATATTTCAACCCTCTGAATGCAGGGTCTCCTTCATTATATTTAGTTACAGAACTCATCAGCAGGATACGGCTGTCCGTTTTCATTGGTTTTTCTGCTTCTTTTACTGGCTCTGCTTTTACATTTCTATCCAGTCTTTTCTTATAACTTACAATAGCCTGATATACAGACTCCGCTATAGCTTCTTGCCCTTCTTGGCTGGATATATATTTAGCTTCTTCATAATTACTAACAAAACCCATTTCCACCAAAACTGAAGGTGTTGCATTTCTTCGTAAAACATGGAGGTTCTGCTGTTTCACACCTCTTGAATATCTTTTATCTTTATTCACAAAGTTATCTTCTATAAGTCCTCCCAATAAAAGACTGCTTTCTAAGTATTTACTTTGCTGAATTTTTAGAGCAATCAGAGATTCTGGAGAATTCGGGTCATAAGAAGCAAAGGTTTCTCTATCCTGCTCATCGAGATAGATTACATCGTTCTCAGCTTTTGCTACTTCTAAATTTTCTTTGTTTTGGTTTGGTCCTTGTACGAAAGTTTCTGACCCATAAGCCTCTGGTCTTTTGGAAGCGTTACAATGCATTGATACGAATAAATCCGCCTTACTTCGGTTGGTTAAATTAGTCCTTTCTGTAAGTGTAGGATAAACATCTGTTTTTCTAGTGTATATAACTTTAAAATCTTTATTTTTTTCTAATTTTTTCCCAATCAATAGAGTGACAGCCAAGGTGATATCCTTTTCGTTCAGAGTTCCCAAATCCGAAAAAGTTCTGTATGAACCAGGGTCTGACCCACCATGCCCTGCATCCAAAACAACCGTAAACTTCTTATTCTGGGCGTAGGCTGGGATGAAAAATAATGTTAAAATTACTGTTAAAGTTGCTCTTATTAAAAATTTATTTATTCTCATCTGTTTAAAATTATTATTTTTGGGGCATTAAAATCTTACCATTGATAAATAAAAAGTTCAAATTTACCGTACAAATCTTAATTATCCTAATTTTTAACAATTTTTTAGCACAAACAAGCCCTAAAAACATTGAAGAAAATAAAGGGAAAAAAGATACTGTCGTTGTAGTAAACGAACAATTAGAGGACATATTGCTCAGCAAAGCAGAAAACAGCCGTTTTGATGTTGAGAAAAAAATGACTTTCCTTAACAAAAACGCACAGATAAACTATCAGGATATGCAGATAGAGGCTGACTATATCAGTATAGACTGGGAAGGAGGAACTATTTTTGCAAGGGGAATGGTAGATTCTTCGGGAAAAATCACCAAACCTGCCGTGGCTACACAAGGTGGTAAAAAATACGAATACAACGAGGTAAGCTACAACTATAAAACCAAACAAGCCATAGCCTACAATGCTAGAACAGAGGAAAACGAAGGGGCTATCGTAGCCGAAAAAACCAAGAAAGTAAATGACTCTGTATTCTACATGAGGAGAGGTTTCTTTACAACTGATGAGCTTTTCAGAGCTAAAAAAGACACCCTTCCTGACTACCATCTCTCCGCTCCTATCCTAAAACTTGTCAAAGGGAAAAATTCAGGGAAAGTGGTTACAGGTCCTATTCAGCTTTACATAGAGCAGGTTCCTACGCCTTTGGCTCTTCCGTTCGCTATTCTTCCTTTCACTGAGAAAAGAAGTGCAGGGCTTATTATCCCTAGTTTTGGGGAAAGAGCTGATGTAGGATTTTATCTGAATGGTTTAGGATATTACCAGCCTTTGGGGAAACATTTTGATCTAAAAATACTCACCGACTACTACACCAAAGGAAGCTGGAACATCCGCCCAGAGGTCAATTACAAGAAAAACTATAAATACAGCGGTACTTTCCGCGGTGATATAGGAACCACCATAAGAGGAATAAAAGGTCTTGATTCTTATTCAAAATCAAGCACTTATAGAATATATTGGTCTCATCAACAGGACGCAAAGGCCAATCCTTTCCTGCAACTATCTGCTTCTGTGGATATTGTAAGTAGCCGATTTTATAATAATAATATCAACAACTCTTATATATTCAATCAAGATGTGCTAAATGCCCAGCAGAACTCGTCCATTACACTTACTAAAAGATTTCTAAATCTACCTGTAACACTTACTGGGAACCTTACCTATTCACAGAATTTTTCTACTGGATTAACTAATTTGAGGCTTCCATCCCTCACCGCGAGTGTAAATCAGTTTTATCTATTCAAAGCTAAAGATGGTGTAAGAAAAGGGCTAATAGAGAACATCACTGTAAATACTAAATTTGATTTCAGAAATGAAGTAAATGCCCAGCAAAACGAAATGTTCACAAAAACCATGTGGGACAAAATGAAATATGGAGCTAGAAATGTATCTACATTCAGCACCACCACTACATTTTTGCGATATTTCAACCTGTCACTATCTGCATCCGCAGATAATGTTTTGACAAATAAAACCATTAGAAAAAACTACAACTCTGCTACCAACACCGTAGAAACCACGGATGTAAAGGGCATCACTGGATTTAGCACCTTTAACACAAGTGCTTCCGTGCAGACTACGCTCTACGGAATGCTTAAATTCGGAAAAAGCAGCAAAATCCAAGCAGTAAGGCATGTTTTCACGCCAAGCATTGGTTTTTCCTACAATCCTGATTTCAGCAGTGAAAGCTGGGGATATTACCAAAAATACATAGATGCTACGGGAAATCCTATTTCGTACTCTATTTTTGAAAACGGAGTTTATGGCTCACCTGGTGTAGGTCTTTCAAAATCAGTTACTTTTAATTTTAATAATAATATTGAAATGAAAGTAAAATCAAAGAAAGACTCTACAGGAGTAACGAAAATAAAACTTTTTGAAAACATTGGGGTAAATTTCAGCTACAATGCCGCTGCGCCTACCTTTAAGTGGTCGTATATCAACATCAATGCTCAAAATTCGTTCTTTAATAATAAATTAAGCCTGAATTACAATGCATCATTTGACCCTTACAAAATAGTATTTACGCCAAGTTCTGAAATAGGAACAAGACTTGACAAACTGGGAAATTTCAGATTACAATATTTTAATTTAGGGGCAAATCTATCACTCCACGAGATTTTAAAACCGAAAAACAAAGAGAAAAAAACATATCACAAAAAAGGCTATGCCATGATGGAGGCCTACCATTTTGATGATGATAACTACGCTCGTTTTGACCAAGACTGGACGATGAGCATCACCGCAAACTATTCCTATAACAACTCTGCAAAGAGGCATGGAGACCGCACGGCATCCATCGGGCTGAATGGTTCTATAAAACTTACGCCTTACTGGAATATCTCAGGAAGCGCCCATTATGACTTGGTTAATAAAGCTTTCTCGTACTCCAGATTAGGCTTCGCAAGAGACCAAAGAAGTTTTACGATTACTTTCAACTGGGTGCCTATCGGGCAGTACAAGGTGTATGATTTCTTCATCGGAATTAAAGCCAATATCCTGAAAGATGCCTTAAAGTACAAAACTCAGAGCTTCCCACAATCCACAAGTTCTTTCTAAAAAGAGAAGAATTTTGTATCTTTGCAAGTATGAAAAAGGTAATTTCTACTCAGGATGCTCCTCTTGCTATTGGAGCTTATTCACAGGCTGTTTTAGTGGATGGCATACTTTATATTTCTGGACAGATTCCTATCAATCCAGAAAATGGTAATCTTGTAGAGGGAATAGAGGAAGAAACCCACCAAGTGATGAAAAACCTAAAAGCCATTCTCCACGGAGCTGGGCTGGATTTTGCTAATGTTGTAAAAACGAGTATTTTCCTTACAGATATGAAAAATTTTCCTTTGGTAAATGATATTTACTCTTCATATTTCAGTAATGATGATTATCCTGCCAGAGAAACCATACAGGTAGCCGCCCTTCCCAAAAAAGTAAGTGTAGAAATTTCCATGATAGCCCACACCAAAATTTAGTTATGAGTTTTTTGAGAAATACTTTTGCTGTGCTGCTGGGACTTGGTGTCGCCATGTTTATCATCACTATCGGTCTGAGAATCAACTCCGAATGGATAACTTATTCTGGCTTCACACCCTTTGAAAAATGGAGCAGACTATTAGAGGACATGCGTGGAAACAGCTCTTTTTTCGTAGCATTACTGATTTCTACGGGAGTTGCATCCACTATCGGCGGTATTACAACAGCCTTCATCGTAAAAAAAGCCAAAGTAGCCTATGCCATCTTGATTGGTTTTATTCTGCTTTTTTTAGCCGTTTTAGATATTGTCTTTTTCGGATACCACCCTACTTTTTATCAAATAGGAATATTTCTTACGATATTTCCTTTTTCTTGGGTTGGAGGGAAAATTATAGAAGTTATCTTTAACCAAAGAGAAGAAAAAAACAGAAAAATCCAATCAAAAAATTATCAGGAATAATTCTATGAGCTGGGAGTATTCTATAAATTTAGACTCGGAAGAAGCTGTGAGTTCAGTTGTAACGGATTTGAAAATTTGTGAATTATTCTCCTCTTCTATAACGGATTACATCGATTGGAAAAATCCAAAATCAATAGATGACATCCCATACGATGCCAGATTTTATACAGACAAGAAAAAAACTATTTACATTGCTATAAATAGTTTTTCTAAAAATATTTTTTCTGCTTTAAAATCAATGTTAGCTAAACACGATTATCATCTAACTGATTGTGACACAGATGAAGAAGTCACTTTGGAGCATATTTTTCGCTCTGTCATTTAGTGTTTTTCTTCGCTTTATTCCTCATTCTCTATTCTCTTTCCTATGTCTTTCAGTTTAGAATATTGTTCTATCAATGATGGCATATCATCCAGACTAATCACAAAAGTCCAAAGATATGTAGTAACAGAATAGATGTGCCCTGCACTTTCATAGCCTTGTGTTGCCATAATCCCAAATGCCAATCCAAACAACGCTGTTGCAAAAATCCCTACACAAAAATAACCAAAAGCCTCCCTATTAGAAATCAATATTCTCAATTTTGTCGTAAATTTATAATGTTTCTCGAGATGTTCTATTTTATTTTTTTCTATCAAATACACCTCGTTTTCTAATCGGTTGTTTAGTTTTGAATATAATTTGTCATTTATTTTAGCCAAACGAGGTATCCATAAAACCAAAATAAACATAATAAACAGCCCTAAAATCCCAACCCAAATTTCCAAAAACAAAAGCATAACGAGAGCCCCTACAATAGAAACCAAAGAGGTGATGAATATTGGTAGATGAAGTTCAAAAAAATCAACAAACTCACGAGAAAGAGCCACACGAGCCACTACCGCAGAAGCATCATTGCCTTTATTTCTTTGATTAATAATCATAGGCACCGCCATTTCTGCATAGATTTTAGTGAAAACCCGAGTGTCCACACGCCTTCTGAGCATTCCTATTGTCCACATAACAAAAACGACAACAGCATAAGATAGCGCATGTAAAACATCTCCTTTAACTACTGCATTAATCGCAAATCCTGCAAAAAGAGGATATAAAATTGCCATCAAATTTTCCATTGCAACCAATAAAAAAGTTAAAAACAATTGTCTCTTATTTTTCTTTGCGATGTCTTTTAAAATCTTCCACATACTAGAGTTAATTTTTATTTTTCTTCGCCTCTTCCCAGAGTTCATCCATCTGTTCTAGGCTCATTTCAGATAAAACCAAATTCCTCTCTTGAGCCAGTTTTTCCATCTCCTGAAAACGAGAAATAAATTTCAGATTGGTTTTTTCCAAAGCGCTATCAGGATTTAGACCTATAATTCTGGAATAATTTATCAATGAAAAGAAAACATCGCCCAGCTCCATTTCTTTTTTCTCCTTATCGGTCTCTGCATGAAATTCTGACAACTCCTCCTCCACTTTTTTCCACGCCTCCGCCTCATTAGGAAAATCAAACCCCACGCCTCTCACTTTGTCTTGTATTCTATACGCCTTTATCATAGACGGAAGCCCCTTCGGAACGCCCGAAAGCACAGATTTATTCCCTTCTATTAGTTTTAATTTTTCCCAATTTTGTTTCACCGTTTCTGCATCATCTGCTTTGGCATCGCCATAAATATGCGGATGGCGGTAAATCAGCTTTTCGCAAAGAGAATTGATAACATCCACGATATCAAACTCCCCCTTCTCCGAGCCTATTTTCGCATAAAAAACCAAATGTAGCAGGACATCTCCCAGCTCTTTTTTGATTTCATCCATATCCTCTTCCAGCAGGGCATCAGACAGCTCATAGCTTTCTTCCAGCGTGAAATGCCGTAGGCTCTGCATGGTCTGCTTTCTGTCCCAAGGGCATTTTTCCCTCAATTCATCCATGATATCTAGTAATCTCCCAAAAGCTTCCTGTTTTTCTGTTTTTGTATGCATTTTTGTGAATTTTTCCTCAAATTTAACTTAAAATTATAGACAAAAAAACCTTTATTCCGAAAAAATAGAATAAAGGCTTATTTATACTAATCAAACATATACTGATGATTATTCCGCTGGTTGCTCTGCTTTTACAAAGCTGTTCGGAGTGATGTATCCTGCTTTTTGAAGGATGTTATACCACTGAGCCAGTTTTTTAATATCTGAATCATAAACTCTCTCAACATCATAGTTCGGAAGCACTTCCGTCATGAAACTTCTCAACTCCTCTGGAGAAGCTTTGTGAGAAATAGTAGCTTTGTAGTCTTCTTTTTTTGCTATATTTTCAAACACATCAAAAAGAGGAACCTCATTATCAAAGGTATACATAGATATGTTATCCAAAAGACTCACTTGGCTGGTGTTAGAAATACTTATTTTTTTCTGTGTAGTCACATCCTCTATAATAAACCCATTTCTCAGTTGAGAAATCAACTTAAACAACCCTGGTTTTCCAGAAATTGAAATAATTTTTTCTAATTGCATATTCTAAATTATTATTATATTTTCTATTCTTTAATTACTTCGGAAATCGCATTTTATAGCCTACATTTACATTTCCTTCGCTGATTTTATTAAGCTTTCCTTTGATTATTTTTTTCTTTAAAACGCTGAGTTTATCCGTAAACAAAATTCCCTCTATATGGTCGTATTCATGCTGGATGACTCTCGCTCTCATGTCGGAAAAAGTTTCTGTATGTTTAACGAAATTTTCATCCAAATATTCTATCAAAATCGTTTCTTTTCGCAGAACATCCTCACGGACATCAGGTATGCTGAGGCATCCTTCATTGAATTTCCATTCCTTTCCGCTTTCCTCTAATATCCTAGCATTGATAAAAACTTTCTTAAAATCCTTCAGCTTATCCGCAATATCCAAATAATCCTCATCCTCTGCCAATGGGCGGATATCTATCACAAAAAGCCTGATATCCAAGCCTATCTGCGGCGCTGCAAGACCTATTCCATGAGCATCATACATCGTCTCAAACATATTGTCTATCAATGTTTTCAACTCTGGATAGTCTGGCGTAATATCTTTACATTTCTTACGAAGAACAGGGTCTCCATAAGCTCTAATAGGTAAAATCATAGTTTTTGTTCTAAATATTGTTGTAAAATAAGTGTAGCGCTTACCTTATCTATCAATCCTTTTTCTTGTCTTTGCTTCTTATTTTTGCCGCTTTGACTGATGAAATATGAAGCTATTTTAGAAGTAAATCTCTCATCAAACCGCACCACTGATACCTCTGGAAATTCACTCTTAAATTCTTCTATAAACTTCTGAATATCCTCCTCCACTTCGGACATATTTCCTTTCAAATCTGTAGGAAGCCCTATAACCACCTCATCTACAGAATTTTCACCGAAATAATTTCTCAAAAACTCCATCAAAGCAGTAGTTTCCACAGTATCCAAACCACTGGCTATTATGCGTAAATCATCCGTTGCAGCCAGGCCACAACGCTTTTTACCAAAATCTACTGCCAGTATTTGTCCCATCGTGGCAAAAGTAATAAATATTTTTCAGATAATGGGAAATGAATGTAGGATTTAGGAAATCTTTGATGAAGATTTCTTCTAATTTTCCAAATCGAAATAAAGATGATAATGATTAGAACATCTAGGATTAAATTGTCTATTGCAGTTCGGGCAAGAATCTGTATTCAGATATTCTCTGATACTCAGTACATTCCTACAACAGCCACACAAAATAGCCTTCTCATCCAGCTCTTCAGAAGACCAGCGTTTTGGTTCATGGTCTTCACAAACATTGTGACACAGATAACATGGATAAAAAGTCTCACAACATTTGAATTTTATAGCAACTATGTCCAATTCGCTATGATAATGTTCACAGCGAGTTTCCTCATCTACAAGTAGTCCTTTTAGTTTTATCATCTGATTTTACTTCAAAGAAAAAAATCCAACTCTGAGAGTTGGATTTTTTACATTATATTCCTCTTTTATAGATAGTTATAAATACATCTTTTACACCATCTCCATTATGATCAATATTTTTAGTAGTAAGAACTCTAATTTCACCATAAGTCACACTGATAAGATTCAGTTCTGTTTTAGTTCCATTATCTCGAGTCATTGATATTTTTTTTGTAGCAGCATCATACTGATATTTTCCTAAAAACTCTCCTTTTTCAGAACATCTTCCATCACTATCTGTTTCATACTGATGCTCATTGTAAGTATCATCATTTGCAAAATGATACCCATTATTAGCCTCACAACCTACTAATTTACCATAACTTAATACTGTAGTTCTATCTTTTCCATCATAAATCACATATCCTGCTGGTTTCCATGTTCCTACAACTTCTGATTTGAAATACTCAGCATTATATTCTGGTCCTCCATCTCTATAACATGCTGAAATAGTCAGCATACCAACAATAGATAATATTACTTTTTTCATAAAAAATGTTTTTTATTCAAGGCAAATATAATCATTTTTTTTCATTACACAAATCGTATTTGCCTTTTACATAATGATTTACATATTCCAAACATCATCAAACGCCCTATAAAATTAGGTTTCGGAGCGATTTTATTATTTTATAATATTTTTCAATTATTTTTTAGCAGGAACAAAGATTAACAAAAAACATCACTTCCAAACTTAATAAAATCTATTCTTAAAATTTAAAAGAAGTATTCCTAAAAATCTTTTCCAAAAAATTTTCCTCAGTGTATTCTTTCGGATTGGCAACATTCAATTTCTTCAACCCATCCTGCCCACTTTTATACAGATAAAGAGCATTTTTATCCCTGAAATAATATGTATAATTCACCTTTACGGAAGATTTTCCATTGCCATCACAAGGAGAAACCACCTCTACAGAAGAACCCACAAACTCCATCGTCGCAAAATCTCCAATGTTTTTTATTATCTTTTTCTCTATCAATATTTTATCATCAAAAGCAAAAGCCAGTTTCAAATCCTTAATCTTTGATTTATAAGAAGATATATTTTTCTTCGTTTTGTTCTCTCGCTCCCAGTAAAACAGATTTTTACCATCCGTCCAAAACGCTGGCTGCCCTTTATACGAATAAAGTCCTTGATTTTTATAAAACACAAATTTCTCAAAATCAATATTTTGAAGATTTGGATTTAATACTAATTTCGCATCACTATTCATTCCTAATCTAAGCTCATAGTTATTCTCTCCATCGTTATAAACATCCTCAAAAACCTGTTTCAGCTTTTCCTTATGTTTAACTTCCGAAACATCCAATTCATTTCGTAAGTTTAAATAAGCTCTGTCTTTATAAAAAAACAATTTACTCTCTGGCTTAAACTCTGCTTTACTAGCCACAAAATGAACATCACCTATACCCTTAAGCGAAGCCAAGGAGTAAAACCAAATTCCTCCCTCGTTACCAAAATCAAGACAATGCCCTAGCCATATCTGTCTGACTTTCAAGTTATTAAAATTACCATCAAAATCCTGCTTTCTAAATTGTGCCGTAACATTGGTAAAAACTGGAAAATCCACCAAATAGAAAGTATCTTCATCGTAAAGGAAAAACTTAGTTTCATCCTCTTTAAAAATTTGGGTAGTTTTAGGGTTTAAATCTGGGTAATCCTGCATTTTTTTCTGATCTACACGATAAGAATACACCTTTTTATCATCTTTCATAATGTAGAAATACCCATCATTCGATCTGTATCCAGAAGCCAAAACAACAGGATTTACAGGAAATTCAGGAATGGGAACAAACTTAAACTCATTACTATAAATATTAAAATCCAAATAATGCCACACACCACTGATTAAGAACAAATTACCATCCATTACTTTGGTAACTTTCTTATTTTCAATAATTTTCGTGCTTTTATACTTTTCAAAAATAACCTCACTATCAGGAAAAACATAGTAAAAATAAGCATCCGCAACTATTGTATAATCACCATTAATACTGACAAATCGTGCATCTTTCGGCGAAACTCCCTCCAAAAGCTTTTTTCCATAAGAAACAATACTTATTCCATTAGGGTCTTTTATAATGTTTACCAAAAACACCTTGCCATTTTCCACTTTCACACTAATTTCTTTCCTTGTATGGTAGCGGTAGCAGTCACTTGCTTTCACCTCATAAAACACTGAAAATAAAAACAATAGAACAAAACTTATTTTTAAAAATCTGGCTTTCATACTTTCATTTATTTGAGTTCATCTTGCTAATTTAGTGTTTTTTAGGCTAAAAAAGCGACTTTTTATCTGAATTTATTTCAATGTTTAAATCAAAAAAACTCGCCTCAATAACCGAAAACATAAACTCAAAAGAGAGAAATAAGATAAATTCACTATTTTTGCCGATTATTTTAAAAACTTATTTACATAAAATATGCTTTCAGTTCAGGGATTAGGATTACATCATTCAGGGAACTATTTGTTTCAAAATGTGAATTTTACGATTAAAAGAGAAGACAAAATAGGCTTAGTCGGAAAAAACGGAGCTGGGAAATCCACGCTCTTAAAGATGCTTTCAGGCGAAATCAGTTTCTATGAAGGAAATGTAATTCCCGAGGGAAACATCACCATTGGTTTCCTTAAACAAGATTTAGATTTTGTAAAGGGAAGAACCGTTTGGGATGAGACCATGCAGGCTTTTGAGAAGATAAACGCCATGAAAACGGAGCTGGACGAGGTTAATCATCAGCTCGCTACCCGCACGGATTACGAGAGCCAAGCCTACCATGACCTCATCGAGAGAATGACGGAGCTAAACGACCTTCTGCACCACCATGATGCCTACAACCTAGAAGGAGATGTAGAAAAAGTACTGCTCGGGCTGGGCTTCAAGGCGGAGGATTTTAATAAAATCACTGATGAATTTTCTGGCGGCTGGCGAATGAGAATAGAATTAGCCAAACTTCTCCTTCAAAAAAATGATTTGATGCTGCTAGATGAGCCTACCAACCACCTCGATATGGAGTCCATCATCTGGCTGGAAAACTTCTTGAAAGACTACCCTGGTGCTATCGTTCTCGTGAGCCACGACAAACAGTTTATGACCGCTGTCTGCAACCGAACTTTTGACATCAATAATAAAAAAATTGACGATTATAAAGCCAACTACACAAAATACCTTGAACTAAACAAAGAACGAAGAGAAAAACTAGAGCAGGCGAAGAAAAACCAAGATGCCGAAATCAAACAGATGGAGGACAATATCAATCGTTTCCGTGCTTCGGCTACAAAGGCAAGTTTTGCTCAGTCTTTGATTAAAAAATTAGAAAAAATAGAGCGAATAGAAATAGACAATGAGGATGTTTCTAAATTCAATATTCGTTTCCAACCGAGCATCACGCCTGGGAAAGTCATCTTCGAAGCTGAAAATTTAGGAAAAGCCTACGGTGACAAGCAGGTTTTTGACCATGTGAATTTCTTCGTTCAAAGAGGAGAAAAAATCGCCCTTTTGGGACAAAACGGACAAGGAAAAACCACCCTTGCAAAGATACTTGCAGGCGTAACCAAAGATTATACAGGAAGCTGGACACTTGGGCATAATGTAAATATTGGGTATTTTGCCCAAAACCAAGAAGAAGTTCTTGACCCTAATAAAACTGTTCTCCAAGAAGCCGAAGATGCTGCCACGGAAGAGACCCGCCCGCGCGTAAGAGATCTTTTGGGAAGCTTCCTTTTCCAAGGGGATGCCGTAAGCAAAAAGACCAAAGTGCTTTCTGGGGGAGAAAGAAACCGACTTGCGCTGTGCAAACTGCTCCTTCGCCCTTTTAATACGCTCATCATGGACGAGCCGACCAACCACTTGGATATCCAGTCCAAGGAAATCATCAAACTGGCTCTTCAGAACTTTGAGGGGACGCTCATCGTGATTTCTCACGACCGAGAATTCCTGCAAGGGCTCTGCGACAAAATTTTTGAATTCCGAGATGGGCAGATGAAAGAATTTTTAGGCAATATTGATGAATATCTAGATTACCGCCAAAAAGAAAGCATCCGCGAAGTTTCCATAGAAAAAGCGAAACTAAGCGAAAAAACTGAAATAAAAGAGAAAACCGAGCCTGTAAAAGCTGAACCTGCAAAAAACACTTTCATCAGCAAAGAGCAGAAAAACCTGCAAAATAAACTCAAAAAAACAGAAGAGAAAATTGCGGATTATGAAGCAGAAATCGCTAGTCTAGAAGAGATTTTCAGTAAAACTAATCCTACCGATGAAGAACTGAAAAAATACAACCAACTGAAAGAAGAGCTGGCAGAAATCATGAAAGAATGGGAAGAAATCATGGGAAATTTGGAGTAATCCTCTAAAAAAACTTTTGATGAAAAAAGCGTTTGTTTTCATTTTAAAAACCATCGGCGTTCTGCTAGGAATAGTGGGATTGTATATTGTTTTAGGGCTTTTGCTTCCTTTAATAAAAGTTCCTGCCGAGGAAACCTCCGACCCGAAAACCATTCCTATGTATATCTATACCAATGGGATGCATACGGATTTGGTGGTTCCCATCAAAACGGAAATTATAGACTGGAGCCAGCAGATTCCTTTTGAAAACACCCTTTCCAAAAGAACTGATTTCACCTATGTGGGCATCGGCTGGGGAGACAAGGGATTTTATCTGGACACGCCCACTTGGGCTGATTTAAAGGTTTCCACAGCAATAAAAGCCGCTTTCTGGATGAGCGAATCTGCCATGCACTGCACTTTTTACGAAAAAATGCAGGAAAATGATGACTGTAAGAAAATAATGCTGACCGAAAAGCAATACAGCAATTTGGTAAAATTCATCAAAAACCAGTTCAAACAAGATGAAAATGGGAATTTCATTTTAATAAAAACGGATGCTGTTTATGGAAAAAATGATGCCTTCTACGATGCCAAAGAAAGCTACAATTTCACGCAGACCTGTAACACTTGGGCGAATAACGGACTAAAAGCAGCAGGACAAAAAGCAGCACTCTGGACTCCTTCTGATTTTGGGATTTTTTATCATTATAAATAAAAATATAATTTTATTTTTTATCTAATCGTAAAAGATTATATTTGCCACCAATAAATACACTATAAATTATATGGAACCTACAAATTATCAAAATCCTACAGAATTTAACACGCCACCTAAAAACTGGTTGGTAGAATCTATTTTAGTTACTTTATTTTGTTGTTTACCACTTGGAATTGCTGGAATTATCAATGCTTCTAAAGTAGAAGGATTGTTCCTAGCAGGAGACATTGCAGGAGCTAACAAGGCTGCAGCTGATGCTAAAAAATGGACAATGTATGGTCTATTCGCTGGATTAGCTGTTATTGTATTATATTTCCTATTTATATTACTTGCTGTTATAAGTGGAATGGCATCTTAAAACTATTACTAAATGGATTGTAGGTCTTTTGTTTATTTTTATACTTATTTTAGTATACAAGACCTACAACCCATTAGATAGTGTATTTTTCCCAAAATGCCCATTCAAGGTGGCTACTGGGTATGATTGTGCAGGGTGTGGCTCACAGAGAGCTGTCCATCATTTATTAAACCTAAATATTGGCAAGGCTTTCAGAGAAAATATGCTTCTGGTAGTGTCTATTCCCTACATCATCGCTGGATTTTTATTTAATATCTACAAAGACAAACAAAATCCTATTTTCCTAAAATGGCGAAGAAGACTCTTTGGTCTTCATGCCACCTACATTGTCTTGTTTATCGTTATTTCTTTTTGGATTCTTAGAAATATTCTCTAATTTTTATCTTTTCAGAATATATTTTCTCAGTTTTTCCTTGGTCGAACTATAAGTCATAGCATCCACCACTTTATAGTAATTTTCTCGGTCTACACAGTTGTCATATGCTGTTTTTGCTAGCTCTAAACGATTATCATCAAAGGAAAGCGCTTTCACCATTTGAACTATCTGCTGAGTGGTAAAATTCATTCCTTTTTGTACGACATAGAAAGTTTCCATTTTATCTTTATCAAAAGGTTTTCCTGCATAACTTCTATAAAACTGCCCAAACTCTTCATTACTCATCATTGGTTTATATCCACCGATATTTGGAAAAACTTGGATTCCATTGTCATCAATATTTTCTTCACCAAAAAGATAAAGATCATAGCCGTCAAAATCCAGCAACAGCCTTGTATTTTCTGTCAATTCCACCTGCGTTCTATACACCAAAATATTTCCATTTTCATAGATTGACAGCATCTGTATTCCTCTATTTAAATCAAAGAAACGATACCTTCCTGTAGAATTTTCCATCATCTGTCCTCCTACTTCTACCCGAAATCGCCCTTGAGCAAAAACTCTCAGCCACAGCTGTGCCTGCCTACCATCTCCATACATGCCTCTCTCGCGGAAGACCTCTCTATTAGTAGGGTTTCTCTTACGAACAGTTATTTCATTCCTAAATTTATTTATTCTAATATCTTGTGCATAAACAACCGAGCATAAACCTAAAAAAGCTAATAATAAATATTTTTTCATTTCATCAAATTTGTTTTCAAAAATGAAAATTTAATGCCAAAAATTTCTGGTGCTTTCATTTCATTATGTGATTTTTATCATTAAAAATAAAAAATGTATCTTTGCCAAAATTTAAAATATTTAATGAATCTATTTAGTGAATCCAATTTAAGTCCTGACATCATCAAGGCAGTTGGCGAACTTGGCTACGAAAAGCCAACAGAAATCCAAAAACAAACTATTCCTTTTATTTTATCAGATATCCGAGACCTTATCGCTTTGGCGCAGACGGGAACAGGAAAAACAGCTGCTTTTTCCCTGCCTATTTTGGATATGATAGATGACACCAGCCGAAAAATCCAACTTTTAGTTTTGGCTCCGACAAGGGAACTTGCTTTACAAATCGCAAAAGATATTAAAAACTACACCAAATATTTACCAAATATAAAAACCGTAGCGGTCTATGGAGGAAGCAGCATCACAGACCAAATTCGAAATTTGAGAGAAAAACCTCAAATCATTGTAGGAACACCTGGGAGAGTTATTGATTTAATCAATAGAAAAGCTTTGGACTTCTCTCAAATCCATTGGCTGGTGCTGGATGAAGCTGACGAAATGCTGTCTATGGGCTTCAAGGATGACTTAGAAACTATACTTTCTGAAACTCCAGAAACCAAGCAAACACTACTATTTTCGGCTACAATGAATAAAGAAGTGGAGAGAATTTCTAAAAATTATCTTACTAATCCTCATCGTATTTCAGTAGGCTCTATCAACGCGGTTAAGAAAAACATTAAACACGAATATTATGTGGTAAACTACCGTCAGAAAAAAGAAGCTCTAAAAAGGCTGATAGATGCGAATCCAAATCAGTATTCTATCATTTTCTGCCGAACTAAAATGGAAACTCAGGATGTTGCTGATTTCCTAATGCAGAACGGCTACGCTGCTGATGCTCTTCATGGCGACCTCTCACAAGCGCAGAGAGACACGGTAATGAAGAAATTCAGACTGAAAAACATTGATATTCTGGTTGCTACGGATGTTGCTGCCAGAGGACTTGATGTGAACAGCCTTACCCATGTAATCCACTACTCGTTACCTGACGACCCTGAAGTTTTCGTACATAGAAGCGGAAGAACAGGGCGTGCTGGGAAAGATGGTATCTCTATGGCTCTGATAAAACCAGAAGAAACCAGAAAGCTAAGCCAAATCAAAAGTCAAACGAAAATAGAAATTGTAGAAAAACAAATTCCAAAAGGAGAAGACATCATAAAAGCTCAAGTAGCGGGAGTTTTCGAGCAGCTTTTCACCGAACACGAGGATTTCTTTGACTTTGATGACAGCCTTATCCCAGACCTTTCTAATTTCTCTAAAGAAGAATTAGTACACCAATTACTTCAATTCCAACTGAAAGATTTGGCTCTTTATTATAAGAATAACAATGATTTGGCAGCTCAAAAACTAAAAGCAGAATCTGAAACCAGAGAAAGCAGAAGAGACCGAAGAGGAAGAGACCGAGATAGAGATAAAGGCGGCAGAAAGTCAAGAAAAAATAATGAAAACATGGTGAGATTTTTCTTTAATTTAGGAAAAAGAGACAAATTAAAGAAAACTGATGTCCTGGACATCATCAACCAAGCTACCAAAAAATCTAAAAAACGAGCTGATATCGGAGATATAGAAGTTTTAGAGAAGTTCTCTTTCTTTGAGGTGGAAAAATCTTTTGAGAAAGATATCCTCAATAACATTGCCGCGATGAAATTCAAAGGAAAAGAAATGCGCGCAGAAGTAGCAAACTAAATAATTCCCTATAAATGTATTTTAGATTAGTGCATTTATAGGTTTTTTATTTTGTAAAAGTAAAATTAAGTTTATATTTGTAACCGAAAAATTTATACATTAGAACTCATGGGAATTGGTAATATTTTTAAGGCATTTCAACCAAAAGACACAGTTTTTTTCACTTTATTTGAAAAAGTGGCGGCTAATCTAGTAGAAATGTCTGAGTATTTTCATAATGGAATTCAGAATTTTGATGCAAATGATGAATCTTTCTTAAAGAAAATTCACGATTTCGAACATCAAAACGATGACCTTACGCACCAAATTTACATGGAGCTGGGTAAGAATTTCATCACTCCTTTTGATAGAGAAGATATACAGTCTTTGGCGACATCTCTGGATGATGTAGCGGACTATATTTATGCTTCTACAAGATACATTTTTCTATTCAAAAGCCCTGAAACAAAGGCTTACCAAGAGTTTTCCCTTCTTATCCAAAAGGCATGTATAGAGATTCAGAATGCTATCATCAACCTTAAAGATTTTAAAGATTTAGAGGCTGTGAAAGAATCATGCATCAAAATCAATAGTATAGAAAACATCGCTGATGATGTACAAAGTTCGGCTCTTATTAAGCTATTTGAAACCAATGACCCTATTACCATCATCAAAGTACAGCAGGTGCTAAACTACCTAGAAGAGGTAACTGACAAGGCGGAAGAAGTAGCTGGTGTAATGAGCAGCATCATCATCAAATACGCTTAATTTCTAACTCTAACTAAAAAATAAAGTATGGAACTTCCTGTACTTCTCATAGCAATCATTGGACTAGCCCTTGTTTTTGACTATATCAATGGGTTTCATGATGCGGCTAACTCCATTGCTACCATTGTTTCCACGAAGGTACTCACGCCTTTTCAAGCGGTTTTGTGGGCAGCTTTTTGGAATTTTGCAGCTTTTTTCATTGCTGCTTATATCACGCAGTCTTTTAACATTGGAAACACCATTGCTAAAACAGTAAGCGAGGATTTTATTAACCTTGAAGTTATTGTCTCTGGGCTTATTGCCGCTATAGCGTGGAATTTATTAACTTGGTGGCTTGGCATTCCATCCTCTTCGTCACATACGCTTATTGGTGGGTTTCTTGGTGCCGCGCTAATGCACGCTCTTCATGGGAATTATGTTGAATTTAGAGAGTTAAATGACAACGCTTCATTTTTTGAACTTATCAAATTATCTTTCGAAAAACTATTCACACAAGATGTGGTAAAATACGACAAAGTCATCCCAATATTCTTATTTATTTTCCTAGCACCTTTCATAGGGATGTTTGTTTCTGTGATTATCACGCTTATCATCGTAAATATTTGCAAAAAATCAAACCCTCATAAAGCTGAAACTGCGTTCAAAAGATTACAGCTGGTTTCTTCTGCTCTATTCAGTCTAGGACACGGTCTGAATGATGCTCAGAAAATCATGGGAATCATCGGTGCTGCGGTTATTTATCACTATGTAAATATAGGCGACCTAAACTATATCAATGCTCCTGATAAGTTTAAATACTTCACAGAACATTACATGTGGGTTCCTTTGGCAGCGCATGTGGCTATCGGTTTAGGAACGATGAGTGGAGGATGGAAAATCGTAAAAACGATGGGAACTAAAATCACGAAAGTAACTTCATTAGAAGGTGTAAGTGCAGAATCTGCTGGTGCTGTGACTCTTTTCATCACTGACCATCTAGGAGTTCCTGTTTCTACTACCCACACTATCACAGGTTCCATCATAGGTGTTGGTCTTACTAAAAGGATTTCTGCCGTAAGATGGGGTATTACTGTAAGTCTTCTATGGGCTTGGGTTCTGACAATTCCTATCAGTGCGATCGTAGCTGGAATCACCTACATCATCGTAAATATGTTCTAAAATTTACCCAAAAGATAAAAGAATTAAAAACCACCAATTTTTCTGATAAATTGGTGGTTTTTTTGGCTTATTTTCATTTTAAAAATTTAAATTTGCTGAAAACAATTTCATCATGCATTTTGCTGAAAAATACATCAATTTAATTTCTGAAAGTATAGAAAAATACAAATTCGAAGAAGTTCCCTTTGAGCTGTATCAGCCCATCAACTACATCATAGCAAATGGAGGAAAACGCCTCCGCCCTATGCTTACCCTGATGGCAGCGGATGCATTTGGGGGAGATATAAACACCGCAATAAAACCAGCTCTAGCAATAGAGCTTTTTCATAATTTCACACTGATTCATGATGATATAATGGATGATGCTCCTCTGAGAAGAGGAAAGGCTACCATTCATGCTATATACGGCATCAATACAGGCATTCTCTCTGGCGATGCCCTGATTATCAAATCTTATCAATTTTTCGAAGATTTAGAACCTGTTTTGTTTAAAAAATGTATTCATTTATTTTCTGATACAGGAGCGAAAATATGTGAAGGACAGCAAATGGACATGAATTTTGAAAAAAGAGACGATGTAAGTTTTGATGAGTATATCCAGATGATTACTTATAAAACTGGCGTACTGAGTGCTACAGCGCTAAAAATAGGCGCTTTCATCGCTGAATGTCCAGAGCAGGATGCGGAAGCTCTCTATCAGTTTGGGATTCACCTAGGAATAGCATTCCAAATGATGGATGATTATCTGGATGTATTTGGTAATCAGGGAGATTTCGGAAAAAAACAAGCGGGTGATATTTGTGAAAATAAAAAGACCGTTTTATATCTCACTGCACTAGAAAAAGCGGATGAAAAACAAAAAAAGGAACTCCAAAA
Source organism: uncultured Riemerella sp. (assembly GCA_937890925.1). Taxonomy (GTDB): domain Bacteria; phylum Bacteroidota; class Bacteroidia; order Flavobacteriales; family Weeksellaceae; genus JABCPE02. The sequence goes on along the minus strand of CALAEK010000001.1, from coordinate 17,928 downwards.
CTGGTATTCCCAAAAGGCTGAAAGCCAAGAAAAAATAGATGCTGTTTCTAAAATTTTCCTCAATACAAAGGCGGATGAAATCACATTAAAACTCGTGCAGGAACACCACAAAACTGCTCAAAAATATCTAAACCAAACCAGTCTAAATGCAGAGAAAAAGGAGTCTTTCTCGGCTCTGGCGGATTATTTATTAAAAAGAAATATTTAAATCTTGTCTATGAAATTTCGTACCGAGGTAGAAATTCCGATTTCTGAAAAAAAAATTCAAATTTCGGATTCTTTGTTTTCAATAGGGTCATGTTTTGCAACAGAAATCTCTGTAAAACTAGCTGACAGCCAGTTCCAAACGCTGAACAATCCTTTTGGGACTCTCTTCAATCCTTGGACTGTGAAAAACAGCATTCAAGAAATTTTTGAAAACAAAATTTACACAGAAGAAGATTTAGATTTTCATCAAGGTGAATACTTGAGTTTTAATCATCATACCTCATTTAATTCTGAAAACCAGAAAGATACCCTCAGAAAAATCAATGAGAAAATAAACCTTGCGCACGAATTTCTAAAACGAAGCAACTGGGTGATTATCACCTATGGAACAGCTTTCGTTTATGAACATTTATCCAAAAATATTTTTGTAGCAAACTGCCACAAAATCCCACAAACAAACTTTAATAAACGCCTTCTAACCCACGAAGAATTGGTAAATTCAATAGCTGAAACCTGCCACATTCTAAAAAAAATCTGCCCGAAAGAGGCGCAGATTCTTTTTACACTAAGCCCTGTCCGCCATACCAAAGATGGTTTTAGCGAAAATAATCTAAGTAAGGCCAAACTGCTCTGTGCAATTCACAAAGTTGTGGAACAGCACGAAAACTGCCACTATATCCCTGTGTATGAAATCGTTATAGATGACCTGCGCGATTACAGATTCTACAAGGAAGACCTCATCCATCCGAGTGAACAGGCCGTTCAGTACATTTGGGAAAAATTCAAAAAGGCTTATTTTTCTGATGAAACAGATAGATTTTCCAATGAAAATCTTAAAATAAAACGAGCTTTGGAGCATCGCCCAAAAGATAAAAACAGCCCTAAACACCAAGCTTTCTTAAAACAAATACAAGAAAAAATCATCCAGCAGCAGGGAAAAGTTGAGCATAAGATTTTTACGGATAATTCGGATAATTTTCTTTAAATTTGCCCTGCGAAATGCAATCATATTTTTTCATTTTAAAAATCATAAAATTCTGTAATTATTGCACCGCAAAAAATATATGAACAGCAAAAATACCTCTTTACTAAAATATTTTTCTTATTTCAGAAACATTGCAGGATGGCACATGTATGGCTATATTTTGGTGAACTTATTGGTGGGTTTATTGGATGGTTTGGGACTTGCTATGTTCATTCCGTTACTGGGAATTGCATCTGGAATAAACACTAATACGGGAGATGAAAACTCGGATGTTATAAATTTCATTGTCAATTTATTTGATTTCGCTGGTGTAAATGTAAATCTTGTAAATGCCTTGTTATTTATGGTTATTGTTTTCTCGATAAAGGGTGTTTTCTACTATCTGAGAAGTGTCTATTTTATAAAAATAAGAGTAAAATCTGTAAGTTTACTGAGGCTTAGCCTGATAAAAAACCTTAATGAACTTTCTTATTCTGGATTTACAAAATTAGAAGCTGGGCGCATCCAAAACACAATGGTAGGCGAATTGGGAAAAGTAATCGGAGCATTGATGAGTTTCTTCGTTTATTTACAGCACATTATCATGCTTACCACTTATATTTTCCTTGCTTTTATTGCTAATTGGCAGTTTGCTATTTTGGTGGCGATTGGAGGTTCGTTGTCTAATTTATTTTATAAATACATCAACAGCTACACCAAGGAAAAAGCCACACTTCTTTCTAGTAAAGGAAATAGTTTCAATGCAGTTTTGATACAAATTCTTCATAATTTTAAATACTTAAAGGCGACAAACCACTATCGGTTATTTTCAAAAAAACTAGTGGATAACATAGGCGAACAAGAAAAAATCAATCTAGGTGTGGGCAAAATCTCATCCATTGGAGAAAGCCTTAGAGAGCCTTTTACGATTGTCATCATCACAGGGGTAATTATCGTACAGACCTCTTATTTAGGGGAATCTTTTTCTTCTATTCTTTTGAGTTTACTCCTATTTTACAGAGCGTTAGGGCATTTGGTGAGTATGCAGAACTCTTGGAATACATTTTTATCCAATTCTTCTGGGATTGATTCTTTCGAGAGGTTATTGGCTGATTTTAAACATTATAAAGAGCCTCTTCACTATCAAGAAAAGATTGAAAATATTGATGATATCTGTATTAAGAATATTTCATTGTCATTCAGAGGGAAAAAAGCCATTGATAATATAAGTTTTTCTATAAAGAAAAATTCTTCTGTGGCCTTCGTCGGAGAAAGTGGAGCTGGAAAAACAACTCTTGCTAATATTATATCAGGGCTTCAGGCTCCTGATGATGGGGAAATAATCATTGAAGGAAAATCTCTATATAAAACTAATCTTAATTCTTTCCGAAATCATCTCGGCTACATCACACAAGAGGCTGTGATATTCAATGATTCTATCTTTAATAATATCACTTTTTGGCAAGGAAAATCTGAAGAAAACAAGGAAAAATTCAGACAAACTATTGAAAAAGTTTCTTTATCTGAATTTGTTAATGAACTTCCAGAAAAAGAAAACACCCAGCTTGGGAATAACGGAATCCTAATTTCTGGCGGGCAGAAACAAAGAATTTCTATCGCAAGGGAACTTTATAAAGATGCTGAACTGCTCATACTAGATGAGGCAACTTCTGCATTGGATACAGAAACCGAAAGACACATCAAAAACAACATAGACCTGCTACAAGGGCAGACCACCCTTATCATCATTGCTCACAGGCTTTCTACGATAAAAAATGTGGATATGATTTATCTTTTGGATAAGGGTAAAATCATCGCATCTGGTGATTTTGAAAGCTTGGTAAAAAGCTCAGAAAAATTCAGAAAAATGGTAGAATTACAGGAATTATAAAATACCTTCTACCCTACTTCTACAACCAATTTAATCTATATTTTTTAATTAGTTCTTGTTTATCCAATTGATTGGCTTCTATAATGTCATCAAAAAATGGCGACTTGTATGCATATTGAAGGAAAAGCCCACTATCTACGCCTTCTCGCTGCCATGGTTTCACCTTTCCTACATAGTGGTAAATATAGAACCAATGATTAGCCTTAATTCCTACTTTTTTCTTTAAACTTTCCAAAAGTAATCGATTAGGAGTAATCCTTATCGTGGCTGTATTATTATAAAAATTTGATATCAGTTTTACTCCTCCATTTCGTGAAAATACCGAGTTTAAGATGTCTTGGTCTTGCAGTTTCGGTTCTGGGATTTCTTTCAGTGCATCAAAAAGTTTTTGCTGAATGTCCATTTCCCGCATTTTCTTTAAATTGTAAAGCACCACTCCTGCATTGAAATACTCCTCTGGATTGGGCATTTTTAGAACTTCAGTGAAATAACTTATAGGATAATCTGGATCATCTCCCTGAAGAACTTTATTTTTAATGAATGGACTACTACTGCAAATAGCTAATTTATCCTCAAAATCCATATCTATGTATGCAGAAATATCGGCATTTACTATCAAATCACTGTCTAGATAGAGAATTCTATCATAATTTCTAAAAATTTCTGATAAATAAAAACGATAATAGGTGCTCACAGACATATAAGAATTGAGATAAAAACTACTTTTATCTATGTCTCCAAGCTCATGAAATGTTATACTAAAATTTTCATGTGGTCTCAGCTGAGATATAGCTTTTTGTTTATTTTCTTCACTTATGAACTCTGTAAGGACATGAATTTCATAACGAACATTTCTATTCTGATTACTTAATATAGAGGTAATTACTACATCTGTGTATTTGAAATATTTATCATCACAAGTAAAAACAATGGGAAAAACACGCATATTATTATGTCTTTTGTGCAAATATAATAATTAAAAGCCTATGTGCCTAAATATGGGCTTTGTCAATATTAAATGAATTGTTAAATTTGCATAGCGAAAATTAACACAATGACCACTTCTCAACTTACATTTACGAGATTTATTGCGGCTTTTTTATTATTTGTTTATCATTTTAGAGAAATAAAAAGTGGTGAACATCTTAACCTAGGCGTTAGTTATTTTTATGTATTATCTGGCTTTGTGATGATTTTGGCTTATGGAAAAAAGGAACACATTTCTCCGAAAGAATATTATATAAATAGACTTGCAAGAATATATCCATTGCACATAATGACATTACTTATTGCTATAGCCGCTAATCTTTTCAAATACATAAACTATCTAGAATATGTAAATTTTGATATTCCTTCACTGTTTGTGAATGCCCTTTTAATTCATGCATGGATACCACAAATGAGCCTTTCCTACAATGTCCCGTCATGGTCTATATCTGTAGAAATGTTTTTTTATCTGTTGTTTCCTTTTATTTTCAATTTCGTTATCAAAAAATGGATGCTTAAATATATCGCGATATTCACATTGTCTTTTTGGCTTATAAGTCAGATAGGTATAAATCTCTTCTATTTTTCGGAATATTATGGAGGATACAACTCTCTGGATAGATATTTTTTAAAATTTAATCCCTTTCTGCATCTCAACTCTTTTCTTGTAGGGATACTTTTTGGATTGATATTTCAAAATATACATTTATTTAATTTTAAGGCTGGGAACTATGACATACCTGTAATCATAGCGACTTTGACAACTATACTTCTTATCTATCTTACCAGAAATTTACTTATTCATAATGGTTTTCATTCAATAACATTTGGAGGATTGATATTATTAATTACTTTAAACACTGGTAGGATAACGAAGATTTTTAACAATAAACATCTCATCTATTTAGGAGAAATCAGTTTTGCTCTTTATCTTCTGCAAATACCTATTGGGATGATATTAACTAAAATTTTCAGCGCGGCAGGTATAAAAAATCATGCATTATTCTTTTGTTTATCATTTATAGTGGTTATGATAGCTTCTCATTTTTCCTATAAGTATATAGAAATACCAGCAAGAAATAAAATCAAAAAATTATTAGGTAATGCTTAACAGATTGACACATAGAATACAAGAGGCTTTTTCTGTTCTTTTGGGAAAGAAAAAAACTATTTCTGATGAGATAAAACCATCATTTCCAGAACAAAATTATAAAAATCTAAAGCCTTTCATCATAGAAGATGAAAAACTCAAAGATTATCTCAGAAATATCTCAATAGAGTTTTGTTTCTGCGAATTTGGAGAAAACCGCACAAATGCAGGCGGAAATCAACTGAGCAATCAGGACAGACTAGAACCATCATTGTCTTCACTAAAAAAATATTTTCCAAACGCTACATATACAGTGTATTCAGATTTTGATCTAAATGTAGAAGGTGTAAACTTAAAAAAAGTAGCTCACCCAGAAGGTTTAGACAAAGACCACCCGAGATACATGTATAGAGTAACGGGATACTATAAATACAAATCCCTACTGGAATCCACAGCAGATTTCAAATGTCTGATAGATTCTGATATGTTTGTTTTTTCGGAAGAAATATACAGACTTATATATCTTACAGAATTGTTTGGTTCTTGTGCAGCTGCTACTCCTAGAAATCTTGTCAAAAAAGATATGGAAATGTCACTTGATACCAAACCTATCACAGACATGAGCAACGGCTGTGGGCATTCCTATAATCAAAGCCCGATGACCCTTTGGAAAGGACATGAATTAGCAGAAAAATATTATCAAAACTGCTGTGACATCCTACTAAAAGACCCTTCTCGTAACTCTCGTATCATGTGGCTTGCCGCTCATGACACAAAATATGCTCCCTACCACCTACCTATCGAGTGGTGTGTTTGTGGAAACCAAGAAGGCATCGGTGATGAAATAATTTTGCATATCGGGCATAAAAGTGTAGCCGAATATTATAATATAAAAATCTAAAATATGCTCTTTAATTCTATTAGTTTTGCGGTATTTTTACCTATAGTTTTTTCCCTTTATTGGATATTAAACAAAAGGTTCAAATGGCAGAACATATTACTTCTGGTATCTAGCTATTACTTCTATTCCTGCTGGGACTGGAGATTTTCGTTTTTATTGTTATTTTCTACTTTTTTAGATTATTTTTCAGGACTCCAGATTGCAAAAACGGAAGATAAAAACACCCGAAAATTTTGGTTTTGGCTTAGTATTTTGATAAATCTTTCTTTCTTAGGATTTTTCAAATATTATAATTTCTTTGTAGGTTCATTTGCAGAACTTATGGGCAGTTTAGGGATTAAAGTAAATCCTTGGACTTTGGAAATACTGCTTCCTGTGGGTATTTCATTTTACACATTCCACGGATTGTCCTATGTAGTAGATATTTACAACAGAAAAATAGAGCCTGAAAAAGACCCTGTCATCTACGCCTTGTTTGTAAGTTTTTTCCCTCTTTTAGTGGCTGGTCCTATAGAAAGAGCTACGCATTTACTTCCTCAATTAAAAGTAAATAGAGAGTTTAACTACCACAAAGCTGTGGATGGGATGCGACAAATCCTTTGGGGATTATTTAAAAAGGTGGTCATCGCAGACAACTGTGCCCATTATGCTAATATAATTTTCAATGATTATGCAAACGCCGAATACACTGGAAGCACATTGGCTTTTGGTGCATTTTTATTTGCTATTCAGATTTATTGTGATTTTTCTGGTTATAGCGACATTGCATTAGGTTCGGCAAGGCTTTTCGGTATAGAATTATTAAGAAATTTCAATTATCCATATTTCTCAAGGGATATTGCAGAATTTTGGAGAAGGTGGCACATTTCTCTTTCCACTTGGTTCAAAGATTATCTCTACATCCCTCTAGGTGGGAGCAGAGGAGGTGACTGGATGCGTATTCGTAATACCTTTATTATTTTCTTGGTGAGTGGTTTTTGGCATGGTGCAAATTGGACTTTCATCTTCTGGGGATTCCTAAATGCTTTATTCATAATGCCTTCTATCGTTATGAAAACCAATAGGAACAATCTTGACATCGTAGCACAAGGCAAGATATTTCCTTCTCTAAAAGAATTTTTCCAAGTGGTGCTGACATTCGGTCTGGCTACTTTCTGCTGGATTTTCTTCCGTGCCGAAAGTATTTCTGATGCTTTTTCTTTCATCAAGAAAATGTTCACGACCATGCATATAGGCATCGGATATCCTTTGAAATTGATGGGAGGAGATTTGAGTCTGCTTTTCTTTATCGCTATTATGTTCGTTTTTGAATGGCTGATGAGAGACCGACTTTTCCCTCTAAGATTCGAGGATAAAGTAAAAAGACCATTCCGCTGGATGATTTATATTTTCCTAACTTTACTGATTATTTGGTTCCATGGAAAGGAAGCTGAATTTATATATTTCCAATTTTAAAAGATGAAAAAATTTATCCATAAAATTTCTATTTTTTCTTTGTTATCATTAAGTATAATAGGAATCTTTTATCTTTATCTATTTAATCAGCCTAAGACTACTGTGAAAATTTCCAAAAAAAATATTATTATTGGAGATTCTAATACACGCTGGGCTATGGATGATAATATTTTAAAGTCTTATGCTAACTACTCCACAGGTGGAGAAATGTATATTTTCGCTTACAGAAAATTAGCCATTTTAGCAAAACAGAACAAAATCGACACCCTACTATTATCTTTCAATCCACATAATATTATCAACAATAAATGGTGGGAAGATGGAGATGGAGGACCTATAGAAAATAGAATGTCATCTTTTTACAGAGACTTTTCCTTTGATGAGCACAAGGATATGTTCACTTCTATGCCGAGGAATTATTTTAGTTCTTTTTTAGGTATTGGAAAACATACTTTAGCTCCCTTATTAAAATTGCCAAGCTCACAAGAAAATTGGGGAGATTACAACAATATATCAAAATTTGGTTCATATATACCATCTATCACTAATGAAACACAAACCAAGTTAGAAAAATACCAATTCAAAAATCCTGTAATTACAAAAATGGAAGTGAAATATCTTGACAAAATAATTCAATTTTGTAATGATAATAAAATTCATTTAATCCTAATACAACCTCCTAAAAACTACCCAAGAGCAGATTATAAAAATTACGATCATAAAGAATTTTATGAGTTTTATGACAAAAATTATTCTCATATTGATTTTTTAGATTTTTCAAAAATAGAACTTCCTAAACATGCTTATTACGACATAAATCATGTTGATATCGTTGGTGCGGAATATTTTAGTAATTTTCTAGCCCAAGAAGGAATAAAAAATCTTTTAAAAACTAAATATAATAGAAAAAACCATGAAAAGATTCGTTCATAATCTATTTTTATTTGTAGGAACTATAGCTATTATTTTGGTTTTATCCATAGTTTTTTACTGTTTTATATTCAAAACACCACAAACCAACAGAATTCCCTTTTTAGGAGATTCGACAGGAAAAGCATCAATAAATACTAAAATAGCAACCCAATACGAAAACTATTCGCAGGGAGGAGAAGCTTATCTTTTTGTCTATTTCAAGTTAAAACAACTTATGAAAACACAAAAAGTAGATACCATTCTTATCAACTTTTCACCTTCTAATCTCATCAATAATGAATTTGAATCTGCTAGTTCAGAGTGGCGAGAGAGGTATCTTCCTTTAGTAGATGCTGAAGGACAGAAAGACTTATTTTTTGCTAATCCCAGCATTTACATAAAATCTTGGATAGGATTAGGAAAAGAAGGTTTTCATTTATTAAAAAATGACACAATAAGCTTTGGGGGATACACTGCGAATATAAAAAATTATGATGAAAATTATTACAAACCAAAAGAAGAAACCCATATTCCCATTTATCAAACTAAATATTTGGATAAAATAGTCAAACTATGTAAAGAGCAAAATATTCACCTGGTTTTTGTGAATTTACCCAAATATATATATGACAAAAATTATCCAAAATACAATAGGAAAGAATTTTTAGAATTTTATTACAAAAACTACTCAAATATAGATTTCATAGATATTTCTGATTTTAATTTTAGCCAAAAATGGGGAGGTAAAGAGCAAGACTATTTTGCTGATATAGCACACACCTCAGACAAAGGAGGACAGGCTTTTTCTGAATTTCTAAGTAAAACAAGTCTTTCAGAATTATTAAAATCTAATTACAATAAAAAAATAAACACCAAAAAATGATTGTAGGAAATGGACTTATCGCTTCTCTATTCTACGATGTAGACCGAGAAGATGTTATTTTTTTCGCATCGGGAGTTTCTAACTCCTTAGAGACAAAACTATCTGAATTTCAAAGAGAAGAAGACCTAATCAGGGAAGCTTTTACACAAAATCCTGACAAACTTTTTGTCTATTTTTCCACCTGCAGCATCTATGATTCCTCAAAGGCTGACAGCCAGTATGTTCTGCACAAACTAAGAATGGAACAAATTATCGCTGAAAACTGTCCAAAATATCTGATTTTAAGGCTAAGCAATGCTGTTGGAAAAGGAGGAAATCCCAATCTACTGATGAACTATTTGGTTCGTTCTGTCAGAAACCACACAAAAATAAATGTCCACACAAAGGCAACTCGGAATATCATTGATACTGAGGATATTAAGAATTTAGTTCTCCAAGTTATCAATTATCAGAATTTTAATAAAGTGGTCAATATCGCTTATCCTTTCAATTATTCTATTATCGAAATTCTTGAAATCATTGAAAAAGAACTAGATATAGAACCTCAGCTCATTCTCATAAAAGCGGGTTCTGGCTACGAAATAAACATTCCTGATGTGGAAAATTATTTCAAAGAAAGAAACTTAACCAATAAAGAATCGTATCTTTGCAATATTCTAAGAAAATATTACATATAATAAAAAAACTTAAAAGATGAATTTCAAAGAAAAACTAGAAAATAAAAAAATATTAGTCACTGGCGGTGCTGGTTTCATTGGTTCCAATTTAGTGGAAAAACTACTAGAATTAGGAGCTGTGGTTACAGTTTTGGACAACTTTGCTACGGGACACAGACATAACATTGAGCCTTTTTTCAAAAATGAAAAATTCACTTTGATTGAAGGTGATATCCGCGATTTAGAAACTTGTAAAAAAGCTTGTGACGGACAAGATTTCGTTCTGCACGAGGCTGCTCTCGGCTCTGTTCCTCGTTCTATCAATGACCCTATCACGAGTAATGATGTGAATGTGGGCGGTTTCCTAAATATGCTCGTAGCGGCGAGAGATGCAGGAGTAAAAAGACTTGTTTACGCTGCCAGCTCCTCTACTTACGGCGACTCTACATCTTTGCCAAAAGTAGAAGACATCATCGGAAAACCGCTTTCTCCATATGCTATCACGAAATATGTGAACGAGCTTTACGCTGATGTTTTCAAAAGAATTTATAACTTTGATACGATAGGACTGAGATATTTCAATGTTTTTGGAAGAAGACAAGACCCAAATGGCGCTTATGCTGCGGTAATTCCAAAATTCGTAATCCAGCTAATCAACCACCAATCGCCGACTATCAACGGAGATGGTACCTATTCAAGGGATTTCACTTACATTGATAATGTAATTCAGATGAATTTATTAGCCTTAATAACTGATAAGGAAGAGGCTCTAAATCAAATATATAACACAGCTGTGGGCGACAGAACAACCATCAAAGAAATGGCTGAACTGCTGAAAGAATACCTTTCTGCCTATGATAACGAAATCGCAAAAGTGGAAATTCTCCATGGTCCAAACAGACAGGGAGATGTTCCTCACTCATTGGCGAGTATAGAAAAAGCTCAAAAAAATCTAGGCTACCAGCCGAGCCACATCTTCGCGCAAGGTCTGAAAGAAGCTGTAGATTGGTATTGGGAAAATTTAAAGTAACTAAAAAATGAAAACGGGTAAATTTGTAATTTCTTTGGATTTCGAGCTCATGTGGGGTGTTCGGGACAAAAGAACCATTAATGACTATGGGCAAAACATTCTGAATGTCCACCAAGTAGTTCCTCAAACGCTGGAATTATTTAGAAAATATGCTGTTTGTGGTACTTTTTCTACTGTTGGTTTTCTTTTTTTCAAGACCAAAGAAGAATTATTGGCAAATTTACCTTCCATCAAACCTCAGTATGAAGACAAATTGCTTTCGCCCTACGAAAACTCTTATTTCGAGAGTTTAGGAAGTGATTTTAATCAAGACAAATATCATTTTGCTCCGCTGCTCATCGATGAAATCAAAAAATATCCTGAGCAGGAAATCGGCACCCACACTTTTTCCCATTACTATTGTTTAGAAAAAGGACAAACGCTGGAATCTTTCAGAGAAGATACCAGAATGGCTGTGCAGATAGCAAAAGAGCAAGGAATAGAGATAACTTCACTGATTTTCCCACGAAACCAGTTCAATGACAAATACTTACAGGTATGCTCCGAGCTGGGAATTACTTGTTACAGAGGGAATGAGCTCTCTTGGCTGTATAAAGCCAAAAGTGGTGAAAACGAAAGTCTATTTCGGCGAGCTTTCAGGCTGATGGATTCTTACATTAATATTTCTGGACACAACTGTTATTCAGACGATTACATAAAAAAAGAAACTCCTGTAAATATTCCATCAAGCCGTTTCTTGAGGCCATTTTCGCCAAAACTAAGTTTCTTGGAAAATTTAAGGTTAAAAAGAATAAAGAAAAGCATGACTTTCGCTGCTAAAAACAATTTAACCTACCATTTATGGTGGCATCCTCATAATTTTGGGACAAATATGGAGGAAAATTTCAAGTTTTTAGAGAAAATCCTGCAACATTATAAATTTTTAAATGAAAAGTATAACTTCCAAAGCTACACGATGAGTAGTTTGGCAGCAAAGATGAAAAATGAAGGATAAAAAAATCGTTATTTTAGCGGGAAAGGGTGATTCCTCAAAAATCGTTTTCAATGCATTGAATAGTCAATTCGGCATTGAAAAAATCATTGTGGAAGACAAAGAAAATACCAAAAAATTTATCAAAAGAAGGATAAAAAGATTGGGTATTTTTACCGTTGTGGGACAGATTTTATTCCAGTTGATTATCGGTAAGTTTTTAGGCAGCACTTCTAAAAAGAGAAGAGATGAAATCATGAAGGCAAACGGCATGAATGCTGCGGAAATTCCCAATGATAAAATGATAAATGTTTCATCTGTAAATTCAAAAAAAACTATAGAATTATTGAAGGAAATAAATCCTGATTTAATCATTGTAAACGGGACAAGAATTATATCCGAAAAAGTGCTTTCTGCCGTAGAATGCCTTTTTATCAATACTCATGCGGGCATCACACCCAAATATAGAGGCGTTCATGGAGCCTACTGGGCATTGGTAAATAATGATGCTGAAAACAACGGTGTTACGGTGCATTTTGTAGATAAAGGAATAGACACAGGAAGCGTGATATACCAAGAAAATATTACAATCACAGAGCAGGATGATTTTTCAACTTATCCTCTTATCCAGCTGGCTAGCGGCATCAAATTACTCACAAAAGCAATAGAAAACTTTTTCAATGGAACTTTATCTTCCCAAAAAGAAAGAAATCTAGAATCTATCCTGTGGTACCACCCTACTATATGGGGATATTTGTATCATAGAATTTTTAAAGGTGTAAAATAAATAATAAAATATATAATATGAATCATAAAATAGCAATTATTGGACTTGGTTATGTAGGGCTGCCATTGGCAAGATTATTTGCCACTAAATTTCCTGTGGTAGGTTTTGACATTAACCAAAAAAGAATCACAGAACTAAATGCTGGGCACGATGAAACTTTGGAGGTATCTGATGAACTTCTAAAATCAGCCTTGGTTAAAGAAAACCCTTTCAATGCTGGTACCAACGGACTTTTCTGCTCTGCTGACCTCAAAGATATAGAAAATGCCAATGTATATATCATCACCGTGCCTACGCCTGTGGATAGAAACAATCGCCCAGACCTTACTCCTCTTGTAAAAGCGAGTGAAACGGTAGGAAAAGTGATTAAAAAAGGTGATATTGTCATCTACGAATCTACGGTTTACCCTGGCGCTACCGAGGAAGACTGTATCCCTGTGGTAGAGAGAGTTTCTGGACTTAAATTCAATGTAGACTTCTTCGCTGGTTATTCTCCTGAAAGAATCAACCCAGGAGATAAAGAACACACCGTGGAGAAAATCCTAAAAGTAACCTCTGGTTCTACTCCAGAAATCGGTAAAGTGGTGAATGACTTGTATTCTTCTGTGATTACAGCAGGTACGCACCTTGCTCCAACTATCAAAGTTGCCGAAGCTGCAAAAGTGATTGAAAACTCACAAAGAGATATCAACATTGCTTTCGTGAATGAATTGGCTAAAATATTTAACCTAATGGATATCAACACTCACGATGTGCTGAAAGCTGCTGGAACGAAATGGAATTTCCTTCCTTTCAAACCAGGTCTTGTAGGCGGGCACTGCATCGGTGTGGATCCATATTATTTGGCTCAAAAAGCTCAGGAGTACGGCTACCATCCAGAAATCATCTTGGCAGGAAGAAGAATGAATGATTCTATGGGAAAATATGTTGCCGAGCAAGTGGTAAAAGCGATGATTAAGAAAAATATCCAAATCAACGGAGCTAAATTACTCATGCTGGGAGTAACTTTCAAAGAAAACTGCCCTGATGTCAGAAATACTAAAATCATCGATGTAATCTCTGCTTTGGAGGATTTCGGTGTTAAAGTGACTACTTACGACCCTTGGGCTAATCCTAGTGAAGTAAAACACGAATACGGAATAGAAAGCCTAGAAACTCTTCCATCAGATAAGTACGAAGCGGTAGTCTTAGGAGTGGCTCACAAAGAATTCTTGGATTTAGACTTATCTAATCTTCTATCCCAAAATGGCGTTGTTTACGATGTCAAAGGAATCCTTCCTCATTCTAAGGATATAGAATTTTTATAATAAACAAAAAACTCTCGCAAATACGAGAGTTTTTTTATTTCCTATAATTCACCTTTTCCTTGTCGGACAATTTCTGGTATTCCCTGTGTCACATCTACTATCGTAGAAGGCACCAGCTCTCCCCAGCCGCTATCTATAACGATGTCCACACTTTTGTCGTATTTTTCGGCTATAAGCTCTGGGTCGGTAGAATATTCTATCACCTCATCATCATCTTTTATAGAGGTGGAAGCTATCGGGTTGCCAAGACTTTCCACAATCATCTGTGGCACAGAATGATTCGGAACTCGTATTCCTATGGTTTTATGTCCTTTATAAGCCAAAGGCAAGTTTTTATTTGCTTCTAAAATAAAGGTAAAAGCCCCAGGGAGTTTGCTTTTCAAAAGTCGGAATGTGGATGTTTCTATCGGTTTTGTAAATTCTGACAAGTGGCTCAGGTCATTACATATAATGGTAAAATGGGATTTTTCTAATTTTATTCCTTTCAGCTGGGCTAGTTTTTCCATTGCTTTCAGGTTATTGATATCACATCCCAGAGCATACACCGTGTCCGATGGATAGACTATCAGCCCGCCTTTTTTCAGGGTTTCCACCACTTCATTTATCTGCCTTTCCTGTGGATTTTCTGGATGAATTCGTATAATTTTTGCCATTTGGATTTAATATTTTTTGCAAAGTTAAACTTTCTTAAATGAAAAACCACATAAATAAAATCTATGTGGTTTCTCCGTTTTTAAATTTAAACTTTATTGTTTTTCCTATTTTCAGTTATGGAACTTGAACTCAAATTCTATTTTATTACTTAGATTAAATTAAAGCCTTAAAGTTAAATTTAAAAAAATTTATGTTGTTTTTTTCTCTATTTTTTTGAGATAGATAGGGATAAGTTGGTCTAAAGCTGTCATTATTTTAGGAAAATTATTGGTTTTGATGTATCCCGCTACTTCTGGTTTTTGAGTCAGAGAAAACTGAATAAACTCTGCTACTTTCATCTCTGGAATTCCCTTGCTGATGAAATATTCTGAATCCACTCTTTCACTTATCCATGTAGCGTTATTCTGGAATTGCTCATATTTTTCCAGCCGTTGTTTTTGTTCTTTTTTCTTCTTCCCTGCGAACAATGAGGCCATATTAAAACTAATTCCCGCAGAACCAGAAATGCTTCGCACCTGTTTTTCAATGGTTTCTGTTCCTAGCGATTTTTGAATTTTAGCATTGACATCTTCTTTGTCCAGACTTTTGGAGTCTTTGGCAAGATTTCCCGTTAGTTTCAACCTGCTGATAACCACTTCTTCTATTGTTACAGTGGATTTTTGCAGTCTAAAATATTTTTCTTCTTGAAAATCAGCAGATTTCACAACATAAGACACTCGGTCATAGCCTTTCTTTACAAAACGAATTTCATCCTGCAACTTCGCCGAAATGGTGAACTTTCCATTTTCATCTGTATTTACTTTTTTATTGGTTTTTAGATTGATAACCAACACATTAGCAATAGTCAAACCTTCTTCTGTCTCGACTTTTCCTGAAATACTCTGCGAAAATCCCAAAACGCTGAAAAAAAGTGCCGTTATGTATATTATTTTATTCATTTTTATTCTTTATATTATTCATTTCCAGTCTTTTATAGTAGATTGAAAACAATTCCTCCAAAATCATCATGATTTGAGTCTGATTACCAGTTTTCATTTGTTTTTTAATCTCTGGTCTTTCAATGATTGAAAACTCTAAAAACTCATGAATTCTCTCGCTTGGAATTTTATTTTCTATAAAATATTCTTCTCCTAAAAACTCCTTTACCTGCAAGATATCAGCCTGCATTTCTTCATATTTATAGCGGGTTTTCTTTCTCCGCGCATTCCCTGCCATCAGCTCCTCAAAAGCGTTTATATCAAATGCAATCGCTATAGGAATAGGCGCTATTTTAACAACATCTTTCCATTTTGCTGGTTTGGGTTTAAACTCTGTTCCTTTCTTCACGGTAGGAACTTCTATATCCTTTTTCAGCCTGTCTATTTTACTTTTAGGAATTATAACTACTTCATTTATAATAGTTTCTGATTTCCTCATTTGCAGTGAAATATGTTTGTCAAAATCAGCAGATTTCACGATATGAGATATCCTATCATAACCTTTTTTAACGAAACGAACCTCATCCGAAATATTGGTAGCTATCTTAAATTCCCCATTACTACTGGTATGCACCTGCTCTTTATTTCTCATGTTTATTACCAAAACCCGCTCCAGCGCTATTCCTTCTTCTGTGACTACCTTTCCAGAGAAAAATTGCTGAGCAGAAATCTGAATCGTAAAAAAGAAAATACAAAATAAAATTTTCAGCTTTTTCATTGCCCTAAAACAAATATTGCAGGAATTTTATGCAAATCTATTTCTTCTTTCTGCCATTCCTTTATGGGAAGAGTTTTTATAAATTCTGTCTCTGGATTGTTAATATCCGCCGCTATGCAGAGCGCTGTCTGTGGGGACAAAAACTTACACAAATCCTCCAAAAGCCTTTGGTTTCGGTAAGGCGTTTCCATAAAAATCTGCGAACATCCTGTTTCCTGCACTTGTTTTTCCAGCTGTCGGATTTTATTTTTTCGCTCATCTTTGTCTATCGGAAGATAACCATGAAAAGCAAACTGCTGTCCATTAAACCCACTGGAAATCAGTGCTAAAATGATAGAACTCGGACCATTCACAGGAACCACTTTGATGCCGTTTTTATGCGCCCATTTTACCATAATATTCCCTGGGTCTGCGATGCACGGCAGCCCCGCTTCCGAAAGCAGTCCAAAATCCGTCCCTTTTTTCATCAATTCTTGAGCTTCCTTTAAATCCGATGTTTCTGAATATTTGTCCAAAAGAAATAATTTCAATTCAGATTGTTTCTTTTCAGGAGCGAAAAACTTGATGACTTTTCTCGCTGTTTTTTCATTTTCCACGAAAAAATAATCCAAGTTCATTATATATTCCTTAGCAGCAGGAGCAAAATACTGAATCGGCGAATTTTCCGATAAATAGGCAGGAAGTAAAAATAGCATAATATTGTGTATCAATTGATTAAATAAAAAAAGAATTTTTCAACTAATCAAAGTTAAAAAATTCCCTTTGCGAATTATAAAATTTAATATACTTTAACTATTGTTTTCAGGCCAATAGTGGCTGTCTGGATACTCTCTCTTCCCGAAAATAGCAGTCCCCACACGGATAATCGTAGAGCCTTCCTCTATCGCCGTTTCCAAATCCCCGCTCATCCCCATAGACAGTTCCTTCATCTCTACATTTGGAATATTTTCGGCTATGATTTCCTGCTGAATTTTCTTTAATAACTGAAAACATTTTCTAACTTCTTCTATTTCAGCACTAAACAGCCCTATGGTCATTAACCCTTTGATTTTCAACCTGTCTAAAGTCGCTACTTTCTTCACAAAATCCACCGCTTCACTTGGATCAAGTCCAAACTTGCTGTCTTCATAAGAAGTATTCACTTGAATCAAAACTTCGATGGTTTTATCCTCATATTCAAGGCGTTGCTGTAGTTTTTCAGCGGCATCCCAGCGGTCTAAACTCTCTATACACGCCACCTCTGCTTTTAGAATATCTTTAATTTTATTAGTCTGCAAATGCCCTATAAAATGCTTAGTATGAGGAACTTTCTTCAATTCTTCGTATTTATCTCTCAGTTCCTGCACTTTATTCTCACCTATCAAGGTTTCTCCTGTAGCCAGAGCCAGTTTTATTCTATCCGCAGGAACGGTTTTTGTCGCCAAAAGGAGTTTTACCTCTTCTGGATTTCTTCCTGCTTTTTTACAAGCCTCTGCCATTCTGGCTTTGATTCCTGCTATATTTTGTGCTATTTCGTTCATTTTGATTATTTTTTCAAAG